>PMFP01000101.1 GCA_003155175.1 Vulcanimicrobiota bacterium | reverse complement strand
CTAGTGCGGTCGAGTCCTGAAGAAGCGGGCGCAAGCGTCGCCGCGCCGCCATCAACCTGAATCGCACCGTTGCCGACGGAATACCGAGTGCTACGCCGACCTCTCGCGTCGTCAATCCAAAGAAATAGTGGAGTTCGAGAGTCCATCGCAGGTGATCCGGTAATCTGCCGATCGCCGCTTCAAGATCGAGTCTCGAGGTTACATCTTCTCGCGTCGAGATCGCGGCTGCGGCTTCGTATCCGGTTGACTCACGGCTGCGCAAGCGCGATCTTGCCCGAGCGTGATCCCGTGCGTGCGACACCATGATGCGGTGCGACCAGCCAGCGAAGGCACGCACATCCGCAAGGTCTCGAAGCTTGGCGCAGATCGCGATGCAGGCTGCTTGGGCGGCGTCTTCTGCCGCCGCCGACTCCCCAAGGATCGACCAAGCAATACGATAGGCATTGGGCCAGATCGAATGAACCAACGTTTCATAAGCCCGTTCATCACCGGCGAGGGCAGCGGAGGCCATATCGGTCAGAGACACGGGACCCTTCATACAGATAAGACGCTTACCGACAAGCATCTGTTTGCGTTCACAAAAATAAAGAGCCCGGCGAAATTCGCCGGGCTCTTCTGTCCTTAGACAGCGCTGCCCTCCGCTCAGGATAACGATGCTCTAGAACGGCAGAACGTTAAAGCGTCGGAACGTTAGAACGGGTCAGTTAGGGTGAGACAGCATTTAAAACGTCAGAACGTTAAAACGCTAAGACGCTAAAACGCTAGAAGGGAATTTCGTCTTCGAGCCCTTCGTCGGTGAAGGCGTCGCCGCTGGTTGCGGCTGCAGGGGCTGCCGATGCGCGCGAACCGTTGCCGCCGCCGAAGTCCCCGCCGCCGCCTTCGGCGTCGCGGCGCGACGTGAGGATTTGCATGTTGTCGATCACGACCTCGGTCGCTTTGCGCTTGACGCCTTCCTTGTCTTCGTACGAGCGAATGACGAGGCGGCCCTCAACGAGCGCGCTGGACCCCTTCTTGAGGAACGAGTTGCAGGTTTCGCCCAAGCGGTCCCACGCGACGATGTCCACGTAGGTCGTCTCTTCCTTGTTGCGCGGATTGTTCACGGCCAGCGTGAACTTCGCGACGCCCTTGCCGGACTGCGTGTAACGCACCTCGGGATCGCGGGTCAAGTTGCCGACCAGGATTACGCGGTTGTACGAACCTGCCATCTCTACTACTCTCTTTCAATCGAAAAATCGGTGTACGCGTGCTACCTTACCGCGGACGCGTGCCACCAGCATGGCACTTTTTCGAAGAAGTCGGCGGCTAAGCCTGGGGAACGAACGGCGGCGGAGCGGCGGCGATGGCGGCCCGCATCTGGGCCAGTCCCTCGAGGGACTGCTTGTCCAGGCGGATGACCAGGGCGCGAAGCACGTCTTCGTGGAGCTTGAGCAGGCGCTCGAGTTCCTTCGAGGCGGCGGCGCCGCTCTGGAACTGCATAGCGACGTAGTGGCCCTCGCGCAGATCGGCGATCTCGTAGGCCAGGCGCCGCTTGCCGAGTTTCTCGATGGCGACGATGGCGCCGCCCTGGTTCTTGATGATCTCGGCGATGGCGTTGGCGCGCTCGTCCACGTCGTTCTCTTCCAGCGACGGGCGCAGAATGTACGTAATCTCGTAGTCGTTCACGGGTATACCCTCTTCGGACGCCCAAGGGATTCCCAAAGGCGGCTCGCCTCACGCGGCGAGCAGCGGGTTCGGCGCCGAAAGCGCCGGAAAGCCAGGGAATCCTATCACACCCCAGGCGCCCCGGGCAACCTCGCCGGTAGGCCCCCGGCTCCGGGGCTCTCAGGATATGTGGAGCCGCACCGTATTCAATAGAAGCCAAGCATGCCGATAGCCAAGTTTGCCGTCAACCGCCGCGTGGCCGTATCGATGATCGCCCTGGCGATCGTCGTGCTCGGCATCTTTGCCATCCCGCGCCTGCCGATCGCGCTTCTCCCGGACTTCACCCAGCCCGTGGTGACCGTTTCGGTCAACTACCCGAACGTCGGCCCCGAGCAGATGGAAACGCTCATCACCCGCCCGATCGAGAACGCGGTCAGCCGGGTCAACGGCATCCAGCAGATCAATTCCTCGAGCGCCGAAGGCGTCAGCACCATCACCGCGCAGTTCTTCTTCGGAACCAACATCGACACGGCCGCCGTGGACGTGCAAGAGCAGGTCGACCGCATTTGGGGCAATCTCCCCAACGACCCCACCCTGCAGCGCCCGGTCATCACGAAATTCGACTCCAATTCGCTGCCCGTCGTGCGGCTGTTCGTCACCGACCCGAACATGTCGCTGCGCGATCTCGGAGATCTGTACACCAACACGCTCGGCGACGAGTTTTCGGCCATAGACGGCGTGGCCGCGGTAACCGTCAGCAACGATCAGCAGCGCGCCATCATGGTCGAGCCCAACGCATTCGCNNTCGAGCGCTTTGTTCACGTCGGCCGCCCAGGTGGCCAAAATCGTCGTGACCACGAAGAACGCGACGCCGATCCGCCTGAGCGACGTCGCGCAGGTCACCGATTCGATCAACGAGCAACGCACGTACCAGCGCCTCAACGGCGTGCCGGCCGTCGGCGTCGTCATCAACGCGCAGCCGAATGCGAACATCGTGGCGACGGCGCGGGGCGTGTACGCTGAGATCGCCAAGCTCGAACAGCGCTACCCGGGCATGAAGATGGGCATCGTCTTCGACCAGCGCGGCTTCATCGAGGACGCCATCACGGCGCTGGAACACACCGCGATCTACGGCGCGATTTTGGCCGTCGTCATCATCTTCTTCTTCCTGCACTCCTGGCGCTCGACGATCATCGTCGCGATGTCGCTGCCCATTTCGGTGCTCGGCACGCTCTTCGCGGCATACGTTTGCGGATACACGCTCAACATCATGACGCTGGGAGGGCTCGCGCTGGCCGTGGGCCTGATCGTGGACGACGCCATCGTCGTGATCGAGAACATCTACCGCCACATGGCTCGCGGCCAGAACGTCGTCGCCGCGGCCGAGAGCGCGACCGGCGAGATCTTCTCGGCGGTGCTGGCGTCGTCGGTCACGGTCGTCACCGTCTTCGTTCCGCTCGTGCTGATTCCGGGGCTTCAGGGCCTGCTCTTCACGCCGTTTGCCGTCATGGTCATGGTCGCGGTCGCGCTCTCGTTCGTCGTCGCGGTCACCACCGTCCCGATGCTCGCCACCGTCATCATCGGCAACCGGCCCACGCTCGTACAGCAGCGCAACGGGGCGCCGAAGAACTTGCCCGCACGGTTTGCGGCGCGCTTCGACGCCGTCTACGAGCGGTTCGCGCGATGGTATACCGGCGTCTTGACCAAGGCCGTCGACACGCCGAAGGTTGTCTTCGCAATCGCCGGCGCGGTGTTGGTCATAACGCTGATCGCGATCAAACTCGGCTTCGTCCAATCCGAACTCTTCCCGGCGACCAACTCACGCTTCGCGCGATTCAACCTCCAAATGCCGACCGGCACCGCGGTTTCGGTGACGAACGACGTGGCGAAACAGGTCGAAGCGCGCATCAAAAAAGACCCGCGCGTCGTAGACGTCGGCGCGCAGGTCGGCCAATCCGGACCCGTCGGCGGCACGAACGTGACGAATCAGGCGAATCTGTCCATCACGCTCACGCCCGGCATCAGCAGTACCGATGCGGCGAAATTCGTCTCGCAATGGCAGTCGGCGCTCACCGGAGCGCGAACGAGCGCGCGAGGGCGATCCGGGCACACGCTCACGCCCGAAGAGATCGCCGCGATCCACAAGCGGTTCGGTCCGCCGGTCCCCGGCCTCCAGGCGTTCGGCCGCACGATCGACATCGTGCAGAACATCATCGCGCGCGGCCAGGACGCCCTCACCATCCAGATCTACGGCCCGGACGTCAACACGCTCTACAACCTGGCGACGAACACGGCGATCCCGCAACTCCAGCAAATTCCCGGCCTGCAGCCGCCGCAAGCCGGCATCACCAACTCTCAGCCCGAACTCGACGTTGCGGTGGACCGCGCGAAGGCCGCCCAGCTCGGCATCGACACGAGCACCATCGCGAACGTCATCGACACGGCAACCGCCGGAACGATCGCATCCTACATGCAGATCAACGGCACCGAATACCCGATCACGGTTCAACTTCCGGCCGAACAGCGCCGCAGCTTGCAGGCGATGCAGAACCTGCAAGTTCCGATCGCGTCCACGCCGACCGGCATGGTCATCAACACGAACGCGAGCGGTCAATTGGCCTCGAGCAACGGTTCCGTATCCACCAATACGGGCTCGGCCATCCTGTCGTCGGTACCGTCCACCGGTTTCCAACTCGCGACGGTGCCGCTCAACGGTCTGGCGGCACTCACCTTCGGGAACGGCCCCTCACAGATCACGCGCCAGGACAAGCAGCGCGAGATCGACATCAATGCGGGCCTGAACATCCCGCTGGGCGCCGCCGTCACGCAGGCGACCAAAGTCATGAACTCCATCGTCTTGCCGCCCGGATATTACTGGCAGTTCGGTCAATCGGTCACGCAGCAGAACCAGACGTTCTCATCTCTGGGCATCATCGTCGTGCTCGCGATCCTGCTGATCTACATGCTCCTCGCGGCGCAGTTCGAGTCGTTCCTGCATCCGCTGGTCATCATGATGTCCGTTCCGTTGGCGCTGGCCGGCATCGTCCTCTCGCTGATCGTCACGCAGCGTTCGTTCGGTTTGACGGCGTTCATCGGGGTCCTGATGCTGGTCGGTATCGTCGTCAAGAACGCCATCCTGGTCGTCGAGTTTACGAATCAGCTGCGCGAGCGAGGGTACGCGCCTCGCGAAGCCGTGCTGCACGCCGCCCCACTGCGGCTGCGGCCCATTCTGATGACGACGCTCGCCACCATCGGCGGCATGCTGCCGATCGCACTCGGCCTGGAGACCGGAAGCCAGACGCAAGCGCCGCTCGGAACGGTCGTCATCGGCGGGTTGCTCGTCTCGACGATGCTCTCGCTCATCGTCGTGCCGACGCTGTACGTCTGGGCGGCCAAACATCTCGAGCCGAAGATGGGCGGTTTCCACCGCGGCGAGCCGCTGCGCGAAGGCGTGGCGCCGGGATCCCTCGAGCCGCCGCTCGCCGAGACGCCCGCGACGATCTAGCGCTCAGCCGTAGTGGCGTAGGAATACGGCCGATATCGTCGCGCCGATCGCGATGACGATGACGCGCCCGATCGCAGGCGGTATGCGCCGCGCGATGCGCGCGCCGAAGTAGCCGCCCGCCAGCGCCGCCAGCGCCAGCGGAATCCCGATCCGGAAGTCCACGACGTGGGCGAAGAGAAACGGAACCAGCGCGACGCCGTTGATGACGGCGCCGAGAAAGTTCTTGATGCCGTTGGCGGCATTCAGGCTCGGCAACCCGGAGAACGCGAGCACGGCGAGCATCAAGATCCCCATGCCCGCGCCGAAGTATCCGCCGTAAATCGCGATGAAAAACTGCAACGCAAACTGCCACGCGGAATGTCGCGCCACGGCCGGCGCGTTCCTCGAGAGCCAAGGGCTGACCGCAAAGGTCGCGGTGGCGAAGAGCATGAGCCACGGGATCAACCGCAAGAACAGCGCCGGCGGCGTCGCGAGCAGCAACATCGCGCCGAAGAAGGCGCCGACCGCGCTCACTAGCGCGAGCGGACCGAGCAGGTGCCGGTGCGCAGCGATCTCTTCGCGATAGCCCCGTACGCTGCCGATCGTGCCGATCCACATCGCGCCGTTGTTGGTCGCGTTGGCGACGATGGGCCCTACGCCGACGAAGATCAGCGCCGGAAACGTCAGGAAACTGCCGCCGCCCGCGATGCTGTTCATCGCGCCGCCCGCCAGCGCGGCCACGACCGGCAGAGCGAAGTACGCGGAGGGCGGGACTACGTTACGATCCGGAAGAGACGGTGCGGTCGCGTTTGGTGACGCGATAGACGCGGCGGACGTCCTTGATGGACTCGAGCTTCGTCAAGATCTTGTGCAAGTGATCGAGGTCGCGGATCTGAATGGTCAGGCTCGAGATGGCGTTTCCGTCGCGGCGGACGCGCGCGCTCACCGAGCCGACCTGCGTCTTGAACTCCGCGAACACGCCCATGATGTCTTGAAGCAATGCGGGCCGGTCCGCGGCCTCGACTTCGATGTCCACGGCGTGCGTCAATCCCGCCGCGCTCGACCACTCGGCTTGCAGGATGCGGTCCGGGATCGCGCTCATGTATGCGACGTTCGGGCAGTCGGCGCGATGCACGCTCACGCCGCGGCCGATCGTGACGTACCCGATGATCGGATCGCCGGGAACCGGCGAACAGCATTTGGAGAGGCGCACGAGCACGTCGTCCACGCCCGCCACCATTACGCCGCTGGATTTGCGCGCGGTCGCGCGCGACGCGGGCCGGCGCGCGAACTTGGGAAAGTCCACGACGTTGTCGCTCTTGACTTCTTCCCGCATGCGGTTGGCGACGGCTTGCGCCGACGCGTCCCCGAACCCGATCGCCGCGAAGAGATCGGTGGGCGTCCCGTAGTTGAGTTTGGTCGCGATGCGTTCGATGACGTCGCCGCGCGCGAGGTCGGGGCGCAGCTGCGCGCGCACCA
>PMFP01000067.1 GCA_003155175.1 Vulcanimicrobiota bacterium | reverse complement strand
CGCGAGCGCATCCGGCAGATCGAAGCCAAGGCGCTTCGCAAGCTTCGCCACCCCTCGCGCGGCAAAGCGCTCAAGGACTACTGGTCAAACGAATAGCCTCGCGTCCGTGGCCTTAGCGCTGCTGGCGTTCGTGCCCGTCCCCGACGCGCCGTTTTCGCCCGGCCCCTCCACGGCCTCGACACCGGCCCCCGGCGTATCTCCCCTCAAAACGATCGTCACCGTCAAGTCTTCGGCGTATTGCACGGCCCTGGGGCTCCATTTCAATGGAGCGTTCGCGCCGATGCATTCCAACGACATCACGATCGCGCGCGCCGGCGTGCAGCTCGACGACATCAACACGCTGTTCTCCAAGCCCGACTACGTCAACCGTTTCGTCTCCGCGCGCGCCAGCCTGGGCAAGCAGGTCGGCGCGCTGCTCGATTCGCTTCCGCACGAGCAGGACGAGATCAACAAGCTGCGCGAGGGCGAAAAGGCCACGAGCGATCCCCAGGCGGCCGCCCAGATGCACGATACGGCGGATCAGTTACAGCGCGCGTGGGACAAGCAGCACCAGCTCGCGATCGACCTCCAGGGCGTCGTGCAGAGCATGATGGAGTACAATATCTTTGCCGACCAGCCGCTGGGCGCGAACGACCTCGAAAACGAGACGCTACCCGCCGACATGAAGAACATCAAGAGCTACTTGCGCTACGACGGGCAACGTCAGGCGATCGCCGACGACGAAGCCAAGGCGGTCGATATCGCGTACGACATCGCGACCAACCGCTGCTCCGCGCCGTAGACGTTACATCGAGTCTTTTTCGGCGTTGGCGCTGGGCGTAACCAGCGGGTTCTTCTCGGCGAACGCGCCGTCCGGATTGGGCTTGACCCACACGATGAGATCCCAGATGGCCGGGAACGCGAAGACCTTCTGCACTTGATCGGCGCTCTTGGCTATGCCCATCGCGACCAGCGTGGCCGCCTGCGGATCTTTCGGGTCGCCGCCGGCCGCTTGGAACTTCTTCGCGCTCGTCGCCCCGTAGGTCAGCTTGCCGCCGGCGCCGGCGAGAATGTAATGAACGTGGTGATGGAAGGGTTCCCAGCGAGCCGGATTTATGCCCCAGATATTCGGAGGCGCCGAGTCCTTGGCTTTGATCTGCGAGAAGTCCGCGCCCAGCAGGTTGCCGTTGACGTCGTACCAGAGCTGGCTGGGATGTTGCGGATCCGCGCTCTGCCACTGCAGGTTCGCGTAGCTAATCGCGCCGGTGTCGTCTTCGTTGGTGTAGCGAAAGTAGCCGGCCTTCTCCGCATCGGCCGCCGTTGGGAATCGCGCCATGAGATCTTTTTGGATCGAGGTGACGAACGCTGCCTCCGCGCCCTGCGGTTTGGGTGAAAGCGTCGCGTCGGCACGCGAGACGGCGAAGGTCGCGGCGAGCGCGCACGCGGCAATGACGGCGGTGAGACGAACGTTCACGGGCGGGGGTCCTTTCGAATGGCGGTTTACGTTGCAATCGGGGCCGGCGTTAGCGGAGCGGTGGTCGGCGCGTCCGGCGGTTCGGGCGTAATCGACGGAATCGGCGTCGGCTTGTGACGGACGTCGATCGGCGTGGCAAGCGGGAAAGCCGAGTAGCTTCCGTGCGGCGTCTGTAACTCGACGCCGATGGGTTTGGCCGTCGCGACGGCAACGGCGCCGTTCGGGCCGACCATCAGCACCGCCTCCGTGCGCGCGCGAATTTCCGCGCCGGGTGCCAGTTCGAAGTTTTTCCCTTTCCGAAAAACCTGATAGAGCAGCGCGTATGGGATAAAGATGTCCTCGACCGTGTCTTCGATACCGACCGTGGACTCGTGACCGGCGCTGACGTGAACGTTGAGGCGCGACGTCGGCGCCCGCAACGGAAGGCGGCTGCCGTCGGGCAGCAGCATCGGTTCGAAAAAGATCTCGACGTAGCCGTAGACGTCGCCGCTCTGCGCCGATTCCGCGCGAAGAATGCGAATCGTAGCGGGCGTGCCGGCCGGTGCAACCGTCTTGCCGCCCAACACGATCGGGTCGCGCAGGTGCGCGCGCACGACGTCGTCGGTGTGGGATTTATCCGACGAGATGGCGTCGTCCAAGACAAAGATCAAGCTCGAATCGAACGGCAACTGGTTTGGATTCGGCGATGGCGACGGCGAGGGAGTGGGCGGCGGGCCGTGCGGTTCCGGCGTGACCATCGGATACGCCAGCGCGGGCCCCGCTCCCGAAGGCAACAGGGCCGCTAAGACGGCAAGAAATGCGAGGGCGAAAGCGGCGCGCCTACTTCTTGAGTTTTGCTTCCTCAGCTGCAGCAGCGGCACGTTTCCCTTCCTCGATGAGCTGCTTGACCTTCTGGCCACCTTTTTGTCCGATCCGCTCGTAAAAGTCCGGCCCATAGCGATCACGCGTGGCTTCGCCGCCTTTCTTGCCACCCTTCTTACCGATCTCTTCGTAGAATTCGTGACCGTGCGCGGCTTTGGTCGCTTGCCCGCCTTTCCGGCCGATCATTTCGTAGAACTCGGGGCCGTACTTTTTCTTGACGGTCTCGCCGCCTTTTTGGCCGGCTTCGCGGACGGTCATGCCGCCGCCGGGTTTGCGCTTGGGTGTCGACATCGTGGAGAGTTCCCTTTCCGTGCTGAAGTGCAGGCTGCTCGCCTCGTCACGGAGGGCTGAGAATCAAACGCCTGCCATTATGTAACGCAGCCACCCCTCGGAAAGTTGGTCAAGCCAGGTGAAGCGTACCCTTCTTCTGCTAGCCGTCACGTTCGGCGCCATCGCGGCAGCCCCCCAAACCCAGCAAGAGATTGCTTCAGCCGAGCACGGACGGGCGTTTTCGCCCGCCCTCGCCGCCGCGCTGGACGGCGATCCCGCGGTCGCCGCCCGGGCCGCCCTGGCGATCGGGCGCACGCTCGATCCGGCCGGCGCCCCGGTGCTGCGGGCCCACGTCGGGGCCACCGACCCGGCCGTCCGGGCGATGGTCATCACCGGCTCGGACCGCGCGTTCGCCGCCGGCGCCGACANNCTCGGGCGCATCGCGGCAGCGGCGCCGGCGCAGACGACGCAACTCGCCTCCACGCTGCTCGCGATGGCGCGCGGCGACCGCGACGTCGTGGTCCGCGCGCACGCCGCCGCCAACCTCGACCCGTTCCGTACGACGACGGTCGCGCAGCACGTCGCATTCGCGCTGCAGAGCGCGTTCCGCCACGAGAGCGATCGCGACGTCCGGTGGCACGAAATGTGGACGCTCGCGCGCGCCTACGCGAAACTGTCGTCGCCCGCGTTTTTCAAGGGCGCGCTCGCCGACCCGGACGACACCGTGCGGCTGCTGGCCGTGAAGGCCATCGGCCGCCAAGGCGATCGCAACGCGATCCCCGTCGTCCGGCCGCTGCTCGACGACCCGTCGTGGCGCGTGCAAGAGGAAGCGACCGAAGCGTTGCGCGTGCTCGATGTTCCCAAGGATCTGCCGGAGGCGCCGCCGCCGCCCGTAGTGGCCGGNNCGCGCGTGCGCGTGACGACGACGCAAGGAACGTTCGTGCTGCGCCTCTACCCCGAGTGGGCGCCGTTCACCGTCGCCAACTTCTTGAACCTGGCGAACGCCGGTTACTTCGACGGCAACCGCTGGTTCCGGGTCGTGCCCGACTTCGTCGTTCAGACGGGCGACCAGACCAACACCGGCGACGGCGACCCCGGCTTCACGATCGGCGCCGAGGAGAATCCCGTCGAGCAGCGGTC
>PMFP01000166.1 GCA_003155175.1 Vulcanimicrobiota bacterium | reverse complement strand
CCGCGCTCGCGCTCGAGGTCCATGGCGTCGAGCATCTGCTCTTCCATTTGACGCAGGTGGATCGTGCGCGTCAGCTCCATCAGGCGGTCGGAGAGCGTGGTCTTTCCGTGATCGATGTGCGCGATGATGCAAAAGTTGCGCACGCGGCTCGCCGTCTCGAGGCGATGCGGGTTCTCGGGCTTCGTAAGGCTCACCCTAGTACGGGGCCGCGCAGAACGGGCCGGCGAGCGCGCCGATCAGCGGCATCACGGCGAACTGCAGCAGCAGAAATACGACCAGGAATGCGATGTCCAAGCCGCCGATCGGCGGAATCACGCGTCGAACGGGCATCAGGACCGGCTCGACCACGCGCGCCAAATAGTCGGTCCACTTGCCGCGCAGGTCCGGCAGCCACGACAGAATCGCGTAGACGAACAGCAGGACCATGTAGAACTGGACGAGCCGCATGAGCAGGATCGCGAGTTCGCAACCGATGGCGTTCACGCGCGATACGTTCTACGGGAGCGAGGCGAGGACATTCGGCGGCACGCCGTTGAGGTACGGGGCCGGATCGATGGGGACTCCGTCGCGCATGAGCTGATAGTGGAGATGCGGACCGGTCGAGAAGCCGGTCGCGCCGACCGCGCCGATCGTCTCGCTCTTGAACACGTGCTGCCCGGGCTGGACGTCGGCGCGCGAGAGGTGCGCGTACCACGTGTGATAGCCGTTGCCGTGGTCGATATCGATTTTGATGCCGTACTCCCCGTCCCAGCCCGCTGCGACGACCGTCCCGGCGGCGGTGGCGCGCACCGTTTCGCCGTACGAAGCGCCCAGGTCGACGCCCTTATGGAACTCCACGTCGGGCGAGGTGCGCCAGCAAAAACATCCCGTGACTTGTGCGCCCGCGACCGGGTCGATGGAGGGAATCGCCGCAAGCATCTGCGCGCGAGCCAGATCCCCCAAGCGCCGGATGTTGAGAACGCGCAGCGCGAGCGAGCGCATGCGGTTGGACTCGGCGCCGGTCTGCCGCGATGCGGCTGCGAGCGCGCGGAGCTCGCGACCCGTCGCCGCCAGGTCCGCGCCATGCACTGCGAACGAGACCTTCTTCGCGTGCGGCGACGCCGGCGCGCCGATCAACTGCTGAATTTCCTGATTCTGCCGCTGCACGGCTTGCAGCTGACGCTGCAACGTGGCCGTTTGCTGATGGATGCGTTCGAGCGAGCCCTGCTGCGTGCCGGTCTGCTGGGCGAGCGATGCGGCGCGCTCCCTAGCCGACGCAACTTGCACGCCGGCGAAGGTCAACGACCCGATCAGGACGAGCAAGGCGCCGGCAATCCCGGCGACGAGCTGACGCGAGCCGATGACGAAACGGTGGACGGTTTCGCCCCGCTGCGGGACGATCTTGACGAAATAGCGTTCTTTTAACATAAGCGATTACTACGTGGAACTGCTCCGTGCGAGCTCGATGGCTCGTAACTCTTCGTCCGAGGCGGCGACGGCCGGCGCGAATTTCGCGACCGCTTTCCCGAACGTCCGCGTGTCGGTTCGCGAATAGATGCTGGTGAGCACGACGCCGTCGCCTTCGCGATTGAGAAGCGCCAGCGCATACGAAAGATCCGAACCGGTGTCGTCGAACGCATCGTAGCGTACGAAGCCGATCCGGGAGACGTCCACGCCTGCGAACTTCTCGAGAGCGGAGAGCCGCGCTTCGGCTGCCCTGGCGGTCTCGTCGCTTTGACGGCGCGACGCCTCCAAGTCGGTCAAACGGGTCGAGGCCGCGCCCGTACCGCCGCCGATGAGGTCGTCGTGCTGCGAGAGCATGTGGTCTAAGCGCGAGATGGCCGGCTTGAACGTCGTCACGTGATAGACGAACAAGGCGAGCAGCGCTGCGACAAGGGCGAGGACGCCCGGGAGAGCGTTTGTTAGTGTCATAGTGTTGGTTTGAAAGACCACGGCGAGGATCAGGTGGTTCGCGGCACCCGTAAGGGCTCGCTTACCGTTGCTACCTTCCGGTCCTGGCGGGGTTCACGAGGTTACGCTGCGCGAAGCCCAACCCCCGTCATGGCCACGACATAGTACCATAGGCACCCCCTCAAAGTTGCTGCTTTGGAGGGGGCCGGTTGCGGCCTCGCGCACTTCAGGTCACGTGTGCGATATTTATCCGAAGGAGTAGCCTCTTGCGCTCATCGCTCGTGCCCGTCATCGCCGTCGCCGCATCCATTTCCGTTCCCCTCTCGGCCCGCGCGGCCGCCCCGCCCATCGATTGGAACCTGACGCCGGCGGCAATTTCCTCTTCGTGCGACGCCGGAATCGCCCAGATGCAGGCGAGCGTCCGGTCCATCATCGTGAGCCGCACGGCGCGGACGTTCGATACGGTCATCCGCCCGCTGGAAGACGCGTCGGCGGAGCTGAACGACGCGCTCGTGGCACAGGGCTTCCTGTTTTACGTCGCACCGGATAAAGCGGTGCGCGACGCTTCGCTGGCTTGCGACACGAAGACCAGCGACGTCCTCACCGAAATCACCGCCGACCCCGATCTCTATCAAGCCGTGCAGAACGCCGTCGCCAGCAATACGGCGACGACCGTCGCCGACCGGAAACTCCAAGAGCTGTGGATCGTCTCCCTAAAGCGATCGGGCGCCGCCCTCGGAGCGCAGGATCGCGCCGAGTTCGTCCGTCTGCAAAAACAGCTCACCGAGCTCCAAAACACGTTCGCCCAGAATCTGGACGAAGACAAATCCACGATCTCCATCGCGGCGGACCAGACCGACGGAATCCCCGCCGACATGCTCGCATCGTTCACTGCGGGCGCCGGCGGATCGTACGTCGTACCCGTCAACGATGCCACCGTCGAACTGCTGACCGTCGCCAAGAACGAGGACGTCCGCAAAGCCTTTTACGTCGCATTTCAAAATCGGGGCGCGTCGGCAAACGTCGGAATCTTCGAACAAGCGATCGCCGTCCGCGACCGGCTGGCACATCTGCTCGGTTTCGAGAGCTGGGCGGCCTACCAACTGGCCGACAAGATGGCGGCCGCGCCCGCCCGCGTCGAAAAGTTTCTCGATGGTCTCGACAGCCAGTTGCTTCCCAAGGCCACGGCGGAAATCGAAACGCTGCGCCGCCTCAAAGCCGCACAAACGGGAAACCCGAATGCGGTGCTCGAGCCGTGGGACGTCAACTTTGAAAACGAGCAATTGCGTAAGAGCAAGTATTCCGTCGACGCGCAAATGGTCCGGCAGTATTTCCCCGTCCAGCACACGATCGAAGCCGTCCTCGGGATCTACCATCGGCTGCTCGGCGTGGACTTCGCGCAAGTTCCCTCGCCCAACGTCTGGGCTCCGGGCGTGCGCGAGTACACCGTCTCGGACTCGCGGACGCACAAACTGCTCGGCTACACGTACTTCGATCTCTTCCCGCGGCCGGGCAAGGCCGACGGCTTTGCGAACTATCCGATTCTGCCGGTGCGCGTCGTCAACGGGCAACGCCGTTTGCCCGTCGCGGCAATCGTCGGAAACTGGCCCGCGCCGGCTCCCGGCAGCCCGGCGCTGCTCGGTCATCAGGACGTGGTGACCTTCTTCCACGAGTTCGGACACAACATGGCGGCCTTGCTGACCACGGCGCCGTACGAAACGCTCAGCTCCGGTTTCCGCCAAGACTTCGTCGAGGCGCCGTCCCAGATGCTGGAAAACTTTGCGTGGCAGCCGGCCATTCTCAAGCAGGTCAGTTCGAACGTCACCACGGGCGCGCCGATGCCCGACGACCTCATCGCGAAGATCGTTGCGTCCCGGTACGTCAACGAAGCCTATTTCACGACCCGCCAAATCCTGATCGCGGATTTCGATATGCAGGCGCACACCAGCGGGCCGAAGATCGATTCCACCGCGCTTTGGCAGCAGCTCGCGCAACGCGTGACGCCGATGCCCATGTATCCGGGAACGCATCCGCAGGTCGCGTTTAGCCACCTGATGGGCGGGTACGACGCCGGCTATTACGGATACTTATGGTCCCTGGTTTACGCGCAAGACATGTTCACGGCGTTCCAGCAGGGCGGCCTCGAGAATCCCACCGTAGGCATGCGATACCGCACGGCGATCCTCGAGCCGGCGCGAACGATCGAGCCGGACGTAGCGGTCGAAGACTTCCTGGGAAGGCCGATGAGCCCGGCCGCGTTCGAAGCGCAGTTCACGACCGGGCCGTAACCGCAGGTTACTGCGTCTGCGTGAAACCCGGGGGCACCGAGAATAGCGCCTCGGCCTGCGGCGTGTAGAGCCACTTGACGTTGCCGCGCTGCGTGACCATCGACATTCCTCCCCCGCCGCTACCGCCTTGCATGTTCATGCGCAGGTACATGACGAGCTGGCGTCCCGAGTCGCCGAATCCTGCGCCGACGCCCGCGCCGTCAACGTGCATGCGCGGTTTGCAGCCGCCACTGGAGACCGCCTCGGCCGGCGACTGCGGAACGCCCGAGTGCGTGATCGGGCAGTACGGGCGCGGAGGCACGATCTGCGAGACGTACTGCTCCATTTGCATGCTCATCGAGTTGTCCTTGCACGATCCCGTCGCGTTGGTCGTCGTCATCGAGAGCGACCGGTTCGAACCCGTCGTCGGAATGCCGTCGATCGTGAGCGGCCCCAGGTTCGTCGCCGTGCCGGAGATCGTCATGTCGGCCGTTCCGGGCGCCTGCTGCTGTTGCTGCGAGCCGCCCTGGTAACCGCCCATCATGGGAACGTTCGAAGGACACGATTTCGGCGTCGTATCCGACATGGTGTACGTGTGGTGCGCGAGATCGAGCGTGATGAACTGATGCACGTCGCACTTCGAAATCGTCGCCGTCTGCCCGACCACGTCGTCGGTGCGAATCCAGTTGTGGTAGTACGCATAGCGAACCAGGTGGCCGGACATCATGTTCTGCATGGAATTCATCGCACCGGCGTAAGGATTGCCGCCGCTTTGATTTCCCCCGCCGCTCGGCGCGCTGCCGCTAAGGACGCTTCCGATCAGGCCGCCCAGGCCGCCGCGATGGGGAGCGGGCGTCGGCGTCGCTGCGGACGCCCCATGATCGCTCGCGCTCTGCGAGCCGGCACTGCCGACGATCGCCTGATAGTCGGCCAGGAACGAGCCGGGAGGCGGGGGCGTGGCCGTCGGTATGACGATGCGAACGATCTCGTCGTACTGAAGCGCTACCGGGGTGGGACCCACGGCGGCGGACGCGACCGTCGGACCGGTCCGGACGCCGGATAGAACCGCGATAAGGATGCCGAGCGCCGTTAGACCGAGGATGCCACGCCTCATTTGAAAGCCTCCCATGTAAACGCTTGCTTCTCTTGCGACCGGATTGCGCCGCGCGCGCGGCGAACGCCTTGCTCGTTATGAGTGAGACGACCATAAAAGTGCGCGAGAGCGGCCCCTATCTCGTCCGGGGCGCCGTCACCCTGACGGACGCCGACGGCTCGGTATACGAATTCGAGGGCGAGAACGTCGCGCTCTGCCGCTGCGGGGGCTCGCAAACCAAGCCGTTCTGCGACGGAAGCCACCGCGACAACGGCTTCNNCACATTCAGTTCCGCCGCCCCGACGGCGGGCTCTACGCCGAAGAGCTGATGTCCACGAAGGGCTTCGACAGCGTCTACTCGCTGCTGTATCACGTCAATCCGCCGACGGCGACGCTCGAGGTGCGGCCGTGGGAGCGCCCGGCCGTCACGTTCGTGCCGAACGACCCGTTGCGCAACCGGCATTTCCGGACGGGTTCTCTCGAGATCGCGGGCGATGCTATCGAATCGCGGCGCGCGCTGCTCGGCAATTCCGACGTCACCGTCTCGATTGCGAACGTCGACCGCCCGATGGAGTATTTCTACCGGAACACGGGCGGCGACGAGTTGCTCTTCGTTCACACCGGCGCCGGCACGATCGAAACGCCGTTCGGCGACCTGGCTTATCGCGAGCGGGACTACATCGTGCTGCCGACCGGGACCACGTATCGCCTCGTCCCCGCATCGCCGACGCGCATGCTGGTCCACGAAAGCACCGGTACGGTCCGCATCCCCAAGAAGTACCGAAACGAGTACGGCCAGCTCGAGGAGCACGCTCCGTACTACGAGCGCGACTTCCGCGTCCCGGCGTTTCGCGCGCCGAACGCCGCGCAGGGCGCCTACGAAGTTCGCGTCACCAATGGCGACCGTCACGCCGTCTACGTCATGCAGAACCATCCGTGCGACGTCGTCGGGTGGGACGGATACTGTTACCCGTACGCCTTCAACGTTGACGAGTTCGCTCCGATCACCGGCAAGCTGCACATGCCGCCCCCGGCCCATGCCACCTTCGAATCACCCGGCGCCGCGTACTGCGCCTTCGTCCCGCGCCTTTTCGACTACCATCCGCTCGCGGTGCCGATTCCGTACAATCACTCCAGCGTGGACTGCGACGAAGTCATCTATTACGTGAGCGGAAACTTCATGAGCCGCCGCGGCATCGAAGAGGGCTCGATCACGCTGCACGCCTCGGGGACGCCGCACGGCCCGCAACCCGGCGCCGTCGAGGCCAGCCTCGGAAAGACGTCCACCGATGAGGTCGCCGTCATGATCGACACGTTCAAGCCGCTGCTGCTGGCCGAAACCGCGATCGCGTGCGAGGATCCGTCCTACTACCGCTCCTGGATCGAAGAACCGGCGCGCACCTAATGCCGGCGATGAGAACGGCGGCCATCTTCTCGCTACTGGTCTC
>PMFP01000115.1 GCA_003155175.1 Vulcanimicrobiota bacterium | reverse complement strand
TGGCTTGCTTGACGGTCGTGAGGACGACCGCCGCGGCGCCGTCGGTGATTCCGCTCGCGTTACCGGGCGTGACCACGCCGTCTTTGGCGAACCGGGCGGGGAGCTTCGCGAGCTTCTCGAGCGAGAGTCCGGCGCGCGGGCCTTCGTCTTTATCCACGACGACCTCAGTACCCCGGGGACCCGGAATCGTGACGGGCGCGATCTCGTCGGCGAAGTAGCCGTCCTGCTGTGCCGCAAGCGCTTTCTCCTGACTCGCGAGCGCGAACTCGTCGCACGCTTGTCGCGAGATGCCGTATTTGGCCGCCAGGTTCTCTGCGGTGTTCGCCATCGGCGTCTCGCAATACGAATCTGTCAGCGCCGACCAGAGCGAATCTTCGAATTCGACGTTCTGGCCGAGGTGAAAGCCCTTGCGCGCGCCGCGCACGACGTGCGGAGCCTGGCTCATGTTCTCGCTCCCGCCCGCCAGCGCGTAGGTCGCCGTGCCGAGCGTCAGCGACTGCGCCGCCGAGAGAATCGCTTGCAAGCCGGAACCACACAGCCGGTTGAGCGTGAGCGCGCCGACCGAAACCGGAACCCCGGCCCGCAGCGCGGCGTGCCGCGCGAGATAGATGGCGTCGGCGCTGCTTTGGATGACGTTGCCGAACACGACCTCGTCGATCTCCGAGGCCGCCACCCCGCTGCGCGCGAGCGCCGCCTGAGCCGCATGCGTGGCCAAATCCGTTGCGGTAAGCCCGGCGAGCGCGCCGCTCAGGTTGCCGAACGGCGTCCGCGCGCCGCTGAGAATAACGATATCGGAATCTTGAGGGGTAGTCATAGCCGCGGTCTCTTCTAAAACGGGACGGCACGGCCCCGCCGAGTGGCGGCTCGGGGGTGAACGGGGGGCCGTGCCGCCCCGTTTTCTAAAGGGGATTTTCGCAGGACCTTCCCAAATTGGGCCGGGTCATGCCAATCACCCGTCCTGCCGCCATTACGCTCGACGCCCGGGCGCTTTCGCCTGCGTCGAAGACCGAGCAGATCATTGAGGCGTTCGACAAGCTGCAAATCGGCGGCGCCGTCGAGATCGTCGAGGAGACCGACCCGCGGGCCCTCCGCAACGAGATGACCCAGCTGCGCCCGGGGCGTTTCTCCTGGGACGCGCGGAACCTGGGAAGCAACCGATGGAGCGTCCGCTTGGAGCGGATCGACGAGAACGCGGACGCCGAGACGTTTTTGCAGCACGCGCCCCAATTCACCGGGGCCAAGGCTTCCACGCTCAAGGAACTCTCCGCCCAACTTGGCGAGCGCTCGTACAAGTCGGGAGACACGATCTTCGACGAAGGCGAAATCTGGCCGTATTTGGGCATCGTCAAGACCGGAAAGATCATCTACACGCTGCTCTCACCCGACGGCAAGACGCACACGATCGGCGAGCGGCTCACCCACGACACGCTCAACGAGAGCGGCGTCTTCGACGGCGGCGGAGCCACGACGCGCGCCGAGGCCCTGACCGACACGTCCATCGTCACGCTGCCGAGCGAAGCGGTTCTGCACGCCTGCAAGAACGACGCCGAGCTCGCACTGGGCTTCTTGATCGCCGCTTCGCAAGCGCGGCGCCGGTCCATCGAAACCGTCGCCGACCTGGCCTTCGCGCACGTCCTGCAGCGCGTTGCGAAGTTCTTGCTCGGCTACGCGCGCGGATCGGTCGGAATGTCGCGCGGCTTACCAGGCGTAGAGAATCTCTCGCAGGCACAAATCGCCGCGGCGGCCGGCACGGTCCGCGACATGGCGGCCCGCGCGCTGCTGCGCCTCAAAAACGCCAACGCCGTCGAACTCGACCGCGGCCGCGTCAAATCCATCGATCGCGCGCGCCTCGAAGCCTTCGCCCACAACGTCCAAGCCCCACCGGTCTAAATACGCGGCCTTCCGTTTGGAATGACGTACTCGTCGGCGGGCTGGTTCGGATTTACGATCGCGCTGTGGACGCGCGGGCCGACGCATCGTTGGCCGTCGGCGCCGACGTAGATCTTCACGGTCGCAGTCTGATCGCTGAACACGTCGTCGATCACGCAACTCGACGTGTGTCCCACGACCGTTGCGGTGACCAGATAACGCCCTGGGTCGAGGTGCAAGTTGACGAAAAAGCCCTTCTTGTCCGTAATCGACGAGGCCAAGTACGGAGCTTCGGGCCGCATCGGCAACCCGTAGAGCGCGACCGTCGCGTTGGCGATCGGTTTTCCGCTCTCGAGGTCGTAGACGAAGCCCGAGATCCCTCCGGTGTTGGCCGCTGCGGCGGGAAGGGTCATCGCCGCAAAAAGCGCGAGGGCGTACGGCACGCGAGTTTTCATGATACCGTCCGCTTACCCCAATTCGCCGTCGTCTAGACCTTTACGGGTGCTTGTTCCACTTCGACGGCCGGCGACTCTTGATCGAAGGCCGCCCGCTTGCTCTTCGCGGCCGCCTCGGCGAGCGCGGGAGTGCCGGCTGCGGGCTTGGCCGCGGCATCGCCCGGACGGCGGTCCAGAGCGGAACGGCCCTTCTGTACGGCTCCGAGCGCGCCGGCCAGCCGCACTTCCATTTCGGCGAGGACGTCGGCAGCGTAGTGATCGGCGCCCTCGCGGATCTTTCGCGCGCTCTCCTCGGCCTCGCGCAGCACGATCTCCGCGGTCTTGCGCGCGCGAAGAACGATTTCGTTCTGGTCCACCAGCTCTTCGTGCTTGGACGCGGCTTCGTCCACGATCGCCTGCGCCTTCTCCTGAGCCGCGCGCATGACGCGATCCTGATCTTTGGCGATGATCTTGGCGCGGCCGACTTCGGTGGGCAGCGTCGAGCGAATCTTTTCGATGTACTCGAGCAAGCGCTCTTCGGAGAGAATGCGGTAGCCGACCGGAAGCCACGTACCTTCGTGGACGTATGCCTCGAGCTTCTCTAACACACGATAAACCGACATTTCGATCTCCTTAAGAGCGAGCAGGTAGAGAGGAGCGCTTGGCGGCCATCACGCGCAGCACCGGCTCGGGAACCAGCACCGCGACGTCGCCGCCGAGAAAAAAAACTTCCTTCACGATACTCGAACTGACGAACGAATACCGCTGGTCCGACATGAGAAAAAACGTGTCCACGTCCGACAGCGACCGGTTCATGAGCGCGGTCGACATCTCGCTTTCGAAATCGGAGACGACGCGGAGTCCTTTGACGATGACGTCGGCGTGCTCGGCCTTGACGTAGTCGGCAAGCAAGCCTCGGAAGTGTTCCACCCGGACGTTTGGGAGATGGGCGACGCTCGCCCGGAGCATGGCTTCCCGCTCTTGGAGCGAGAACATCGGATTGCGTTTTTGCGGATTTACCACGACGGCGACGATGAGCTCGCCAAAACACTTGGCAGCTCGTTCGATGACGTCACAATGGCCGTTAGTCGGAGGATCGAACGAACCCGGATAGATTGCGCGTACCGTGCGAGGGATGAGCCCGTCAGTCACGGACCGCCGATCGCTGCGAAGAAAGCCAGAGCGACATCGCCGTACACTTCCTCGCGTACCGAGCGATACCCCGGTATCTCCGGAAGAATGGTTTTCGCTGCGTGTTCGTAGATCACGAGCGCGTCGTCGGCCAGGAGCCCTCGCTCGCGCAGCAGGGCGAAGAGCGGGAGCGGTACGCCGCTCGCGTAGGGCGGATCGAGGTAGACGAGATCGAACGGGCCCTCGACCCGATAGAGCGCGCGGTCGGCCGGCGTGGCCATGACCGTCACGACGCGCCCGATGCCCAGCCCCTCGACCGCTTCGGAGATCGCAGCGGCCGTTTCGCGGTGCGCTTCGACCGCGACCACGCGGACGGCGCCGCGAGAGGCCGCCTCGATGCCGATCGCGCCGGTCCCCGCAAAGAGGTCGAGCACGCGCGAGCCTTCGATGCGCGGCAGCAAGATAGAGAAAAGCGACTCTTTGACGCGCCCGGGCGTCGGGCGGACGTGGGCGCCTTTGGGCGAGCGAAGTTTGCGGCTGTTGAGCGCGCCGCCGGTGATCTTCGGGCTCACGTGGCGGCCGTCTCGGGAAGAAACGCGAGGATCTCGGGCAGCGAGCCGGCGACGTACTCGGGCGGTTCGAGCCCGGCCGGATACGGCGTGCCCTCCGCGTCGAGCCAGACGGCATGCATCCCCGCCGCTCGCGACCCCGCCACGTCGATTCGCGGATCGTCGCCGACGTACCACACGGACTCCGCCGGCACGCCGAGCACGGCGGCAAGGGCCTCGAAGGCCCGGCCGTCGGGCTTCTGGACGCCCAGGTCCGCGCTGGCCAGCACCGGTCCCGGAAAGCCCGCGCGGCGAGCCTTGCGCTCTTGGAGCGGGTTCCAGCCGTTGGTCAAGACCCCCGTCAGACAGCCGCGCTCCCGGAGCGCCTCGATCGTCTGCGGCGCGTACGGCAGCGGCACGACGAACTGTTCGACCATTTCGAGCGCCATCGCCCGGTAGAGCCGCACGTACGTTTCGTCGGCCGGAGCTCCGCGCTCGGAAACGAAGGCGCGGACGGCCTCGTCGATCGAGCACGCGCCCGCGCGCTGGCGGGCTAAGAGCTCGTCCACGTGGACCGTTTCGTCGGCCAGCGTTCCCAGCGGCGCGCCGCCTTCGTCAACGACGCGCGCGAGGAGCCGAAGGAACGCGACGCGCTCGAGCTTGTTGTCGATCGCCAGCGTGTGGTCGACGTCGAAGGCGACCGCAACCCGTTTCAATGCGTTGCGGGGCCCGTAACGATCACCACGAAGTCCTGCGGGCGAATCCACTTGGCCGCCGCCGCGCTCATGTCGCCGGCGGAAACGCCGAGCTCGCGCTGAGCGTCGATCACCGACTGGTTCGTCGGTAAGCCAAAACCGGCGTAGGTCAGGAACGTCGACGCGACGCCGTCGTAACTGGCCTGCCGCAACGGGACTTCGCCCATCAACTGGGCCTTCGCGCGCAAGAGCCGGTCGGCGCTCATCGGCGTCGTTTGCACCATATGCAGATCCGCGACGACGAGATTCTGCGCGGGAAGTACGTTCTTCGGGTCCGATCCGAACGTCACCGAAAACGTCGAGCGCGTCTTGCCCGCGCGGACGTGGCTTCCCACGTTATAGACGTAGCCGTGAACCTCGCGCAGGTCGTGGTAGAGCAGCGAGGAGTAGAATCCGCCGCTCAGGACTGTGTTCGCAACCTGCATGGCCGGCCAGTCTTGGTCCGTGCGCAGCAGGCCGAGCGTTTGCACCATCTGCACCGCCGACTGCACGCGACCCGTGGCCGGAACCGTGCTTTGGCTCGCCGCGTTGTCGCCTACCGCGGGCGGATCGACTTTCGGAGCCGGTCCGCTAGCCGTCCAGGCGCCGAAGTATTTCGCGATCGTGGCTTTCGCCTGGTCGGGATCGACGTTTCCGACGACGACGATGGTGGTGAGATCGGGACGGTACGCCGACGCATACCACGCCTTGACGTCGTCGAGCGTCAGGGCGCTCACGCTCGCGGGCGTCGCGAAGCGCTGCGCCGGATCGCCGGCCGGATAGAGCGCCTTGTTGAGCGCGACGTCGGCGAGGTGGTCGGGCGCGGTCATCTGTCCGATCAGCGCTTGCGACGACTGCGTCTTGACGATGCCGAAGTCGGCAGGCGCGAAGAGCGGATGCAGTTCGCCGTCGGCGAGCAGCTGCACCCCGCGATCGAAATCCGGCGCGAGAACTTGCGCGTTGAAATCCGTTCCCGTGGTGACGTTGGCCGCGATCTTGTCGAGTTCGGCCTGATACGCCAGACGGCCGTAGGTCGTCGTGCCGTACGGAAGCAGAGATTCCGTCACGTCGGCGACGCCGTCCTTACCGGGCGGCTCTTGAACCGACGGATCGTTCTCGATGCGACCGCTGAGGTAGACGCTGTTCGTGGAGTTGTCGGGCTGAACGATTAGATGAATCCCGTTGGGCAGCGTGGACTCGATGGGATGGAGCGTTTGCTCGGGCGCCTTCAAATTGGCGAGCACGCTCTGCGCCCAAACGGGGAGCGGCTGATGCGCGCTGGGCGGAATCGAGTTGTCTTCCTTACCCATGCCGCCAGGGCCGCCGCCGCCGCTCACGGCGCCGAGATTCTTGGGGACCGCGTAGGCCGCGACGGCCTTGTCGTTGTCGACGTACGTGCGAAGCACGCGGTTGACGTCGTCAACGGTCACGTTGTTGTATTTGGCCAGCATGTCTTCGGGCGCGTTCAAGCCCTGGACCGCGACCGCCGTGCTCCACTCGAACGCGAGGCCCTCGATCGACGACGCGCTGTATTCGAGCTCCGCCACCTCGCGCCGCTTCGCTGCCTCGACGAGATCGGCCGGAACGCCGGTCTTTCGATATCCGTCGATTACCGCGCGGAATGCGGCGTCCGCGTCCTCGGGCTTGGTCGTAACCGGAACGACGTTGTAGCCGATGCCGATCGACGTCTTCGGATACGACTGCACCTGGAAGCCGGCCTGAATGGACTTGCCTGCCGCGACCAAGCCGAACAGACCCGCGCGCTGACTGGTCAGCACGTCGTTGAGAATGCTCGCTGCGGCGTAGTCCGGACTGTCGTACCCCGGCATGCGGTATCCGAGCAGCACGACGGTGACGGGAAGATCGCTGTTGTCGTGATAGACCGCGGCTTTGACCGGCTCGAGATGCACGGGGTCGCGCGCCGGGAGCTTGCCGGGCGGAAGGTCCCCGAAAATCTGCCGGACCTTCGCGATCGTCGACGGGCCGTCGACGTCGCCGACGATGACGTAGATCGCGTTGTTCGGGTGGTACCACGTTCCGTAGAACTTGAGCAATTGCGGGCTGTTTACGTTCACGGCAAAGTCGTGGACCGTCCCGAGCCCGTTCTTGTCGTAGGGCGTTCCGGCGAGCAGGCGGTCTTGCATCTTCACGAAGAGACGGTACACCGCGTTGGAGTTGTCCTGCGTGACTTCTTGCGTGATCGCGCCGCGCTCTTTGTTCCAGAGGCTTTGCGACATGAGCAACCCGGACGCGCGCGAACGTTCCAGGCGAAGCGCGATGTCGAGATACTGTGACGGCACGGTAAAGTAGTACTGCGTGATTTCGTTCTGCGTGTCGGCATCGAAGTCGCCGCCCGTCACGTCGATCGTGTCCATCAGCTGCGACGACGAGACGGTCTTGCTGCCGCGGAACATCATGTGCTCGGTCGCGTGGGCCAGCCCGGCGACGAACTGATCGTCCGAGCCGGCTTCGTAGTTGAGCACCGTCGTGACGACGGGTGCCAACGGATTGCGCACCACGATGACGCGCAGGCCGTTCGAAAGCGTGGCCCGGGTTACCGTCAGGCCGGCTGCTTGCGTGCGCCACGGCAATGCGCTGAGAAGGACGGCGGCGCAAAGCGCCAGGCCGATGCGGCCGATAAACTGAGGGCGTGCCAACAACGTTGATCTCCACGAGTGCAAGCGAGCCGCCGGTGGCGGCTCCAAGGTAAAACGGACGGGCAGCACCGCCCCGCTCCTAAGTACGGCTCGGAGTGCCTAGTGTCATTCAGGCACCCGGCGTGCTCCTTAAGACGAAGCCAGCGTGATCCGGACGGAAGGTCCGGCCTCCAGCGCGGCGCGCAGCGCCGCGTGCTCGGGATGCTCGAGCTGCGGGTCCGAGCCGAGAATGCGTTCGGCCTCCGCTCGCGCCTCGCGGTAGATCGGAAAGTCGTTCTGCAGGTCGCCGTGGCGCAGCTCGTTCTTTCCCGATTGCGCGGTTCCCGAGAACTGGCCCGTCCCGCGCAGCGCCAAGTCCGCGTCGGCGATGACGAAGCCGTCGGTCGAGCCGGTCAAGATTTCGAGCCGCGTGGTCTCGGCGATGTCGTCGGGATAGACGAGGACGCAGTACGACTTGGCCGCTCCGCGTCCGACGCGCCCACGCAACTGATGCAGCTGCGCGAGACCGTAGCGCTGCGCGTCGAGCACGACCATCAAACTCGCGTTGGGAACGTCCACGCCGACCTCGATGACCGTCGTCGCGACCAGCACGTCGATCTCGCGGCGTGCGAATCGCTGCATCGTCTCCTCCTTCTCGCGCCCGGACATGCGGCCGTGCACGACGCCGATGGACAGGTCGGGAAAGACCTCGCGCTGCAGGCGCGCGGAGACTTCCAAGACGCTGGCCAGTCCGGTCTCACCCTCGTCGATGGACGGCGCGACGACGTAGGCCTGGTGCCCGAGCCGCACGTTCGCGCGAATGAACTCGTGCACGCGGTCCAACCGTCCCGTGCGGACGGCATACGTCTGGATCGACACGCGGCCCGGCGGCAACTCGTCGATCGTCGAAATGTCGAGGTCGGCGAACACCGTCTGCGCGAGCGTGCGCGGAATCGGCGTCGCCGTCATGTGCAGCGTGTGGGGCGCGACGCCCTTGGAGCGGAGCAGCGCGCGCTGCTCGACGCCGAACCGGTGCTGCTCGTCAATGATCGCCAGGCCGAGCCGCGGAAACTCGACGCCTTCGGTGAGCAGCGCGTGCGTTCCGACCGCAACGCCGGCTTCGCCGCCGGCGATCCGGTCCAGGCTTTGGCGCCGCTCGCGCAATCCCTGACTTCCCAGCACGACCTCGAGCGGAATGCCGAACGGCAGCAGGAGCGGTGCGAGCTTCTGCGCGTGCTGCTGCGCGAGAATCTCGGTCGGAGCCATCAGCGCGGCCTGCATGCCGCAGCGAGCCGCGAGCACGATCGCGGCCGCGGCCACCAGCGTCTTTCCGCTCCCGACGTCCCCTTGCAGCAGACGGTTCATAGGAACCTCGCGCGCCATGTCCGACCAGATCTCGCCGATGACGCGTCGCTGCGCGCCCGTCAGTGCGAACGGAACCGCCGCTTCGAACTCGCCGGAAAGCTCGGCCGGGACGGCCAGCGGCGGCGCGTCGTGCTCGCGTTCGCGCTCGCGACGCCGCAGCGCCGCCGACGTCGCCATCAGCAAGAACTCGGCGAAGATGAAGCGCTCGCGCGCGGTCCGCGCCTCCTCGGGCGATTTCGGCGCGTGGACGCTTCGGTAGGCCTCGCGCAGCTCGGGGTAGCCGCGCGCGTCGCGGAGCGCTTTCGGGAGCGGATCGTCCAGCGGCTCTAAGAGCAGGCGCGGCAGGTTCTTGGCGACGACGGCCGCGATCTTGCGCGTGGTCAAATCCTTGGTCGCGCGGTAGATCGGCTCCATGCGCCCGTGATAGACGTCCCGATCTCCGAGCAGCGCGTGTTGCGTGACGTTGACGGTCGCCTCCGCGAGCGAGCGTTCGACGCGTCCGCGCACGAACACGCGCATGCCTTCTTTGAATCGCCCGTAGACGAAGCGGCGGCGGCCGATCCATTTCGCGACGAACGTTCCGCTCTCGTCCTGCAAACGGGCTTCCACGATTTCGAGGCCGCGGACGCGGCGTTCTTTTACGGAGACGACCCGGCCGACCGCGTTTTCTTCGCTGCCTTCGGCCCGCCCCAGCTGCGCCGCGGGCGTCGGGAAACGCAAGTCGTCGTACCGGAACGGAAAGTACTCCAGGAGGTCCCGGGCGGATTCGACGCCGACCTCGCGCAAGAGCGCGGCGGTCTTCTCACCGACTCCACCGAGCTCGCCGACGTCCACGCCGTTCACGCTTGCCGCTCCAGCAGCGACGTGAGGGCGTAGATCGCGTGCGAGATGGGAACGTCTACGCCGCTGCGCTCCGCTAGTTCNNTCCTGGAGCATCGAGGTCTTTACGTCGGCCAGGCGCCCGACGGTGCGCAGCCGCTCCTCGACGTCGCCGTCAACCGCCGTTCCGCAGGCGCGGCCCGTCTGCGTCGCTTCGCGGAAGAGCTCGGCCACGACGCCGCGCGTGCCGGGATCGCGCAAGAGCGTGTGAACCGTCGCGCGCGAGAGCGCGCTGACCGGATTGAGCCCCGCGTTGTTGGTCAGTTTGTTCCAAACCTTGGCGCGAATGTCGGTTCGCGCTTCCCCCGCGAGTCCGGCGTCGCAGAACGTGGCGGCCAAGCGATCGACGCGCGGGCTGGGCGCACCGCCGGGCTCGCCGAACAGAAAACGCAGGCCGCCGCTTTGGCGCACCAGGCCGGGGCGCCCGATGTTTGACGACGAGTGAACGACGCCGCCGACGATCTGATCGTCGCCGAACAGCGCGGCGATGCGCCCGCCGGGGTCCACGCTTGCTAGCGGCTTCTCGCGCGCGAACCAAAACGGCAAGCCGTTCTGCAGCGTCACGATCGTCGCCGCCGTCCCGGAGAGCGGGGCGAGCTGCTCGATGAAGCCGGGCCATTGGTGAGCTTTGAAGGTCAGCAGCGCCACGTCGACCGGAGCGACGTCGCGCAGGTCGGCGGCGGCCTCGACGCGAGCGACGAAGGGCCCGATCTCGCTCTCGACTTCGATGCCGTCGCGAGCGATGGCCTCGAGGTGCGGACCGCGCGCGATTGCGGTAACGGCGACGCCGGATCGCGCGAGCGCGGCGGCGATGAAGCCGCCGATCGCGCCGGCGCCGACCACCGCGACTCGCTGGAAAGAATTGGAGGCGACGGGCAGATTTGAACTGCCGAATGGGGCTTTTGCAGAGCCCTGCCTTACCACTTGGCTACGTCGCCTTGTCGTGGAGCGGGTAGTGGGAATCGAACCCACGCATCAACCTTGGGAAGGTCGCAGGCTACCATTACATCATACCCGCAGACCACGGCGCCCTCCCGTTCGTTGCCCCCGCAGCTGCGTCCTACGACACGCGCCGGGACCCAGGCGTTGCGAGGAGGCGCGTGCCTCCGGACGAACGGAACGCCGGTGACGTGGACCGACGGTCTCCCATCGCGATTCTTTGCGTGCCTCATCGTGTCGCCACCGTGTTCGATTTCGGGCTCCGGACTTCTGCCGCGGCCTGATTCGAGGACGAGGCCGCCCGAGGCCGCGCCGTAGTGCGCCTCCTGCGCGCGGTGACGCTCGCTTGCGGCATCGCGCTGGCGGGGGCGTCCGCCGCAGCACCGGTCGCGACTGCGCCGGACGATCCGGCGGCGGACCGCGTGATCGCGGCGATCGCGACCCGTGCCGCTCCCATCAAAGCTTATACCTTCAACCTCAACGTGCGCGTCGCGCTGCTGACGTTTCCGTGGATTCGCTTCACGCTCGTCGGTCATGGCGAGTACGAGCGCAACGGCTCGTTCCTGATTCACTTCGACCACGTTCCGTGGTTCGGTAAGGGCTACTCGACCATCAAGATGGACGCGCTCGATCCGTCCAACTGGTCCAAGCACTACGTCATCACGTTGGCCGGCCAAGACGGCACCGTCAGCCATCTCTCGATGCGGGATCGGATCAAGAGCCCGCTTCAAGAGGCGACCGCGACGATCGACGAGGCGTCGGGCGTGCGCGACCTCTCGTGGTTGTGGGATTACGGCGGGCGCATCGTGGTTCACGTCACGCCGATCTTCGTCTCGGGGTATCCCTTTCCGCAGTTCGAAGATGCCGACATCTCGATGCCGCAGTACCACGCGACGGCTCACGCGGAATTCTCCGACTACAACGTGACCGTCGATCCCTCGCCGACGCCGCCGACCGTCGTGAAGTGAGCGCGATCTCCACGCGCAAGAGCGTCGGCACGTGGTCGTTACTCAACGCGCTGTGGGTACCGCTGACGGCGCAGGACGCGGCGCTGATGACGATCGCCGTGCCGGCCGCGCTGCTGCACATCGCGCCGACGTCCTATCGTTCGAGCCTCTCGATCCTGGTCAGCGTCGCGGCCGTCGGCGCGATGGTCGTTCCGCCGCTCGCGGGCTGGTTTTCGGACCGCTCGCGCCGGGCCGGCGGATCGCGTCGCGCGTTCGTCGTGGCGGGCGTCGTCATCGACGTCGCGGCGCTGGCGGCGATCGCGTTCGTCCACAACATCTGGCTCTTCGGCGCACTCTTGATCGCCGCGATCGCGGGCGCCAACGTCGCCATCGCCGCCTACCAAGCCATGCTGCCCGAGAGCGTCCCCCGCGAACATTGGGGAATCGTTTCGGGAATTCGCGGCGCGCTCACGCTGATCGGCACGGTCGTCGGGCTCGCCATCGCCGGCGTCGCGCCGGATCCGCGCATCACGTTTCTTGCCGTCGCCGCCATCCTGGCGCTCACCACGCTGACGCTGCCGTTCGTCGACGAGGGCGTCTGGTCGGAGCCCGACCGCGCGCACGTCCGCGATTGGCACGATTTCGTCGTCGTCTTTTTCGCGCGTTCGCTGGTCTACTTCGGGCTGGTTCTGCTGCAGACGTACGTGCTGTTCTTCTTCACCGACGTCTTCAAGGTGACCAACGCGTCGGGCGGAACCGTACTCGTCGCGCTCAGCGCGCTCGTCGGGGCGGTGGCGTCGTCGGTCTTCTTGGGCATCGCGTCGGACCGGATTCCGCGACGCCTCGTCGTCTCGGCTTCGGGCGTACCGATGGCGATCGCCGCGGTCGGATTCGCGCTCGCGCCGGACCCGCGCTGGATGCTCCCATTCGCGGCGGCGTTCGGTCTGGGAATGGGCGGCGTCTATTCGGCAGGCTGGGCGCTCGCGATGGACAGTATCCCCGATCTCCGCGACGTCGCCCGCGACCTCGGTCTCTGGGGAATCGCCACCAACCTTCCCAACGTGATCGCTCCGCTGGTCGGCGGCGCCGTGCTTGCGTACTTTGCCGGAAGCCGCACGGGCTATCAAGTCGTGTTCGCTCTCTCCGGCGCGAGTTTCGCGCTCGCGTCGGTGGTCGTGCTGCGCATCGGCGCGACGCCGCTCTCGTCGTGGGGCGCACTACCGTTGCGCGCGGCGGCCATCCTGAGCAACGGGGCCTACGTGCACGTCGCCTATCGCATACGCGGTTGGGGGAGGCTGCCGCGAAAACGTGGCGCGACGCTCATCGTTACCAACCATCAGCACGATCTCGAAACGATGACGTTGGTCTCGCGCATGTCGATCCAGAGCTCCTGGCGCCATCCGATCTGGGCGGCCAGCTCGCGGCGCATGCACGAACCGGGCTTCATGGCGATGCGCTTGCCGTATCTGCGGAACGTCTTGCGCGACGTCAACGCTGCGCCGTTGTTTCGCGGCATCGGCCTTTTGCCGCTGGAAAATCAAGTCGGCTCGCGCGCGATCTCCGGTCTGGCCTGGTCGGCGCAATCGCGCCACGGGCCTCTCTCTCTGGACGCGGTCTTCGACCCGTCCGTTGCGTCGAAGTTTCCGCCGGGAACGCGTACCGCCGACCTCTTGCAACCCGCGCTGCTGGAGCGCTCGCAGGAGATCGTGCGCGTCAAGACCGTGCGCGAGCCGTACCGAACCGAAATTCTGGCCGAGACGCGCATCGCGATCGATTCCGATCTGGCCAACATGGCGTCGGTGCTCGAACGGGGCGGAACGATCTATCTGACCGCCGAGGGCCGGTACTCGAAGGATGGGCGCCTCGGGCGATTGCGCGGCTCGCTGGACCGCCTGGGACCGCTCGCGGACATTTACCTCGCGGGCGTTTCCTACGATCCGTTTCGAACCGGACGCTTCTCGATGCTCTACCGTCTCGTCAAGCTCGACGACCGCGCGCACATACGCGAGACGCTCGCGGCGATCCGTCCGGTTACCGTGAGCCAGTTGCTCGCGCGCTGGCTTCAAGCCCGCGGCGACCGCGCCTTTGAGGAAAGCGAGGCCGTCGAGGCGATCGACGGCGCGCTGAGCGAGTTGCCGCCGGTGCTTTTCGTGGATCCGGATCTCCGGCGCGCGCCGCGTGCCGTTACGCAGGATGCGATCCGCGCGATGCGCGCCATCGGTCTACTCGCGACCGACGGAACGCCGGGAATGCTTCGCCGCGGAGAGACGAGCGCGCACCCGCAATTTCCCGAGGTCGACGACATCGTCGCGCATCAAGCGAATTTCCTCGACGAATCGCTGGCGGGCGCGCAGACCCTTAAAGCTACTCCTGGCCCACGTTCGGGAAGCTGATCGAGACGTCGGCCTGTGCCGGCAGCGCCGGAGCTTGCGCCGAGTTCCCGGGCGGACCGAGATCGAAGTTGTCGTAGTCGAACGCGAACGCTTGCGCTTCCAGCGTGTCGCCTTTACAGAACGTCGGCGAGCCGCCCTGGCCCAAGTTTGCCGGAATGGACTGCGTCCCGCTCGACGCGAACTTCACCGTCGCGAACTTCAAGCCGTTGGCGCAGGTCGGCGCGGTGGCAAGTTGCCCCGGCGGAACGTTGAGATCGATGACGTTGACGAACGCCTGTTTCGCGCCCGGCGGCAGCTGCACGGAAATCGCGGCGCCCCCCGTCCCCGAAGAGACGATCTGCGGAGGATTCATCGCGGGCAGTCCGCCCAAGCCGAGGTTGGCCTTAGCCGTCGTGCTGGAGTTCGATCCGTTCTGCGAGTACGAAACCGTGAGCGTGTACGAGCCCGTCGGCGGCGGCTGGCCGACTGCGATGTTGCCCGTCGCGACGAGGTAGAAACCTTCGGACCAGCCCGTCGGAACTTGCACCAGCGCGCTGAGCGCGCTGGGCACGTACGACACCGGCGGATACGCCGGCGGACCGCCGTAGATGGGCGAGACCGGAAACTGCGCGCCGGGCGGAAGTTGGGGAATATGCGAGACGAACCCATTGAGCGCGTCGCCGAACTGCGGCTGGTACGGATAGAAATTCAGTCCCGTGTTCGACGATGCCGGCGGACCGACGCCGAACGCGTCCGCCGATGCAAGGATCGTGCCGCCCGTTCCGATCACGAATTGATTCTGCGCCGAACCCAGCGGAATGGTCGCCGATCCCGCGCCCGGGTCCTTGGATCCGGGGAATCCGGCTAGACCTGCGGGTCCCGTTAAGGTCGCCGAGCTGATCGGGATCGCCGTGTAGCCGTTCGGGCCGCGAAACGTTTCGACGACGTTGACGCCCGCCGCGACGCCGGAGAAATTCGCCGTGCCGACCGCGAGTTGCAGAACGGATTTCGTCGGCGTAAAGTTGGTCGCCGGGACCGTGCTCGATTGCCCCGTCGTGCACGCCGCGAGCCCCCAGAGCGTTGCGACGAGAAGCGCATAGCGTGGATTCGCCTTGTACACTAAATTGAAAACCTCGAGAAGACGGTGATCTGGCGTCCCGGTCCGGACGGATAATTCAGGAACGGTCCGGGCGGATAGGTCGCGACGGTGCCGGGGCCCGATACGGGATTGGTGCCCGAACCCGGCGCGTAGCCGCCGAATCCATTGTTGACGTATCCCGGATTGAAATATGGATAGTTTGCGGTGTTGTTGAGCAAGTTCTGCACTTCGACGCCGATGAGGATGCGATGCGTAACCTGGCGCGAGATGACCAGATTCGTAAAGAGAATCGAGTGCGTCAGCGCGCCGTTGAGCTGGCTCGTACATCCGCCCCCGGTGGACCCGATGATGTGCGGGTGGCCCGGCGTGCCCGGATTCTGTGGATCGACGTAGTAGCAATACTGGCTTCCGAACCCGCCGTATAGATTGGTATTGGGTACGAAGACCGGCTGCCCGTTGACGAAGATCGGATCTTTCTGCCACACGCCGACCGGGTATCCGCTGATGTACTGGAAGATCGGATCCACCCGCCAGCCGTGGCTGTTGTAGTCTAGCGTCAATGCGCCCGTGAACGGCGAGATGTACGAGGGATGGAACATCGCGCCCGACGCGAGTAGCGCGGGCTCGACCGTCGGCCGGAACGCCGGCGTCTGCGGCGTGAGATAGTTCACGAATTGGTTGATGTACGTGCCGTTGAGCTGCATCGAGAGACCGCGAACGATTTGGCGCGAGAGTTGCAATTCCACGCCGGCGGTCTGCGCGCGCCCGTCGTTGGTGACGCTCGTCGTGCCCGGAATGACGGCGCCGTTGGGCGCGATCGTCACGTGCTGGCTGTTCACGATCACGTTGTAGTCGCGCCGGTTGAAGAACGTGACCTTCAGGCCGGTCTCACCCGGGAACGCGTGTTCGAGCGAGATCTCGTAGGTGTCCGATTGCTGCGGACCCGAGAACGAGTACGGATTGACGCCGTAGTAGCGCCACCACGCGTTCTGGAGTTCGTCCCGGTAGTTCGCGCACGGCTGGCTGAAGTTACCGTTCACGCCGCCGCAAATGTTCTGCGTCGCGGGTTGCGATGCGAACGCCGCGGGCGCGTTGTATTGGTTTTCGATTTGAATCAGCGGAGCGAACGTCGCGGCGTGGCCGTATCCGCCGCGGATCACGGTATCGTGGTTGCGGCCGGTCGTCAGCGTGGCGTAGATGCGCGGCTGCAGTTGGTTGGCCTCGTACGTGCCGGCCCCGGTGGGAACTTTTTGCTGGTCGTACCGAAGGCCCGGTTGAACGACGAAGCGGTCGTTTACGGTCCAGTTATCCGTGGCGTAGAGCGACGTCACGTGCATGGGATCGGCCATCGTGAAGTTGAGCGCGGGGTAACGTTGCCCGGCGAAAAGTCCCGGTGCTCCGCCGCCCTGAGGATTTTGTATCGTCGGGAACGGATTGACTTGGAGAAAATCCGCGACCGTCGGACCGGCGAAGAACAGCGACGGCGACGGCAAAAAGCCGCTGAGGTTTTCGTTCGAATAGCGGTAGTCCACGCCGAACGTTGCGGTGTGGTGCTCGCCGATGATCTCTTGGAGGTCCGCGCCGATGCCGGTGTTCTGCGAGGCACGCGTGACGAACGTGTCGCTGAATCCCTGGCTCGGCAGGCCGTAGCCGAAGAGCGAGTTGTTGGGATCGTTGAAATTGTCCACGACGCCGTTCTGCGTGCGGTAGAGGCGCGCGGTCAAGAATCCGCGGGACCCGAGCGCGCGCGAATAGCCAAGCTTCAAGAGATCGAAGGTGGTGGATTCGCTCGGCGATGAGCCGATCGCCTGATTCGCATCGGTCTGCCCGGGATAGAACGGCATCAGCGCCTGCGCTTGCTTGACGCTCAGCGGCCCGACCTGCGCCGTCACCGGAAGGCCGAACTCTTGCGCCTGTGCGGCAAGGAGCAGCGGCGTCTGCTGGTAGACGTTGACGTATGCGGGGATCGCGCTCGCGAACGGATAGGTGGCGGCATCGATACCATGACCGCCGATTTCCGCATTCGCGCCCCATTCGCCCCAGAGCTGAATCGTGTTGGCGTTGTCTTTTCCGAAGTGGATGAGACCGTTGGCGACCGTGTCGTTGGTCTCTTGAAAGTCCGACTGCCCGACGATGTCGGGATACGGCGTCGAGTTGTCGCCGTAGACGCTACCGTATGGGGGGGCGCAACAGCCGCCGAACTCGCGATCGTAGCGGCCGCTCACGTAGAGCGAGTAGCGCCGGTCCGCCGTAGCGGTGCCGTATTCGCCGATCAGATTGTGTTCGAAGGCCGGTCCGCCGACGTCGGCTTGCAAGTACCCGGTGCTCGGATACGTTCCGGTCTTTGTGATGATGTTGACGAAACCGGCACCCGAGCCGCCCTTGCTCGCATCGCCGGGGCCGTCCGTGAGGTTCACGCTCTGCGCGCCGTTCAACACGAGGTTGTTCATGAAATAGCCGGTAAGCGGATCGGTGGCGTTGAGCCCCTCGAGCTGATAGCCTGTGTCGTTGGCGAGGCCGCCGCGGATCGACGTGCCGCTGCCGAGGTATCCGCCCGACGAACCGCCGATGGGGCTCACGCCCGGAAGCGTATTCAGCAGCAGTCCTTCGTTTTCGTACCCGGGCAGACCGCCGAGTTGCGCGATCTCGGCCACGCCGACGACGTAGACGTCGTCGGGCTGATGCTGCTGGACGGGGAACGTCGAATTGCGAGCAGACGTGACCGCGATGGTCCGCATTTGGTTTGCGCTCGCGTGCGGGCTTAAGTGAAGGATGACGGAGAGATTCGAGTCTTGCGAGATCGTGATCGACGGCTGCTCCGAGGGGTTGTAGCCCGCGGCNNTGCGCCGTGATCGCGTAGGCGCTCGGCCGTATCCCGACGATCGAGAAAAAACCGTGAGCGTCGGTCGTCGCGTTATACACGCCGCTGCTGGAGATCAAAGCGACTTGCGCGCCGGCGATGGGGTGCTCCGTCGTCACGTCGACCACCGTGCCGCGGATCGAACCGACCGTTCCGGCGCCGGCCGGAACCTGCGTACCTCCGATCCCCAAAATCGCTACGATCACGACGGCAACGGCCCGGCGCAAGGATAAATGCATTAAAAAGAAGCCCTCCGTTGGACCCCAAAGTTGGGGGGCAGACGGCGCGGTCCTTCCCCGGCGGCCCCGACGCAGGACGCCCNNGTCGGTCGGGCTGAACGCCGTCGCGTCGGTGAACGCGAGGTAAAGGTAATCCAGGAAGAGTGGCTTCCAGCCCTCCTCCACGCACGCGATCCGCGCCGGGTCCAGCATCATCTGCGGAAAGAGAAAGTCCGCCGCGCGGAACTCCGTGGCGGCCTCCGCATGGGCGCGCGGCTCGGGGCCGCCGCAGTCCAGTTCCCAGTACCAAAGGGCGAAGACCAGGATGTTGGTGAGCCAAATCTGCGTTCCGTGCCGCAAGATCTCTTGGCCCGCGAGGTCGGCGTGATTCTTGCTGAATAGCAGGTAGTACACCAGCAAGACCACCGAAGCGACGTTAAAGAAATTGAGCACCGCGATCAGGAAGATCGAAGCGGCGCGCTGCCAGTCCGTCTCGGCGTGACGCGTCGGCGAAAAAACGGAGAGCGGAACGAGCACGACCAGCACGAGAAGCGGAAGAATCCAGACCGGCCCCAAGACCAGCTTCTCTGGGAGCGTCGCGTAGAGCAGCATCGCCACGATGACCGCCACCGAGGCGTGCCAACGCGGCTCGTCGCTGGGCGTCTGGCTATGCACCCGAATTTCCGAGTATTGGTCGCTGGCCTTTTTCTCGGGGCGTTCCTCCAGCATCTGCGCGAAGGTTCGCGCGGTGCCGCGCGCTAACCCGCTTGAGTTATGAGTCAAACAATGACGTTCGCACGGCCCGACGGACAGACGTGTCCCGGATACTTGGCTTTGCCGCCGCAGCAAGAGGAAGCACCCGGCATCGTCATGTTCCAAGAATGGTGGGGAATCGACCAGCACATCACGCTCCTGGCGGATCGCCTGGCGACCGAAGGCTTTCGGGTGCTCGTTCCGGATCTCTATCGGGGGCGCGTCGCCGCAACCGGCGATGAAGCCCACCATTTGATGGAGGGCCTCGACTTCGTCGACGCGACGCTGCAAGACGGCCGGGGCGCCGCATTGTATCTCAAAGAGGCGGGGACCAAGGTCGGCTGCGTCGGCTTTTGCATGGGCGGCGCGCTTGTGGTCGCCTCCGCCATGAACGTCCGTGAGTTCGACGCGGCCGCCGTGTTCTACGGACTGCCGCCGGACTCGAGCTGGAACATCGAAGCGATTCGCATTCCGATCCAGGGACACTGGGCACTCGACGACGAGCACTTTCCCATCGAAGGCGTCGAGCTCTTCGAGCGCCGCCTGAAGGAAGCGGGCAAAGCGCACGAATTCCATCGCTACGATGCCAAGCACGCGTTCATGAACCCCGAGGGGCTCGGAAACTTCCACCCCGAGCACGCCGACGCCGCATGGAAACGAACCGTGGAGTTCTTCCACCGCTCGCTCGAATAGGTCGTAGGGTCAAAGGGGGCCGAGCCCCCGCGAGCGGCGGATTGGCCGCCCGGGGCCGCGGCCCCGTTCTTAAAAATATGCCAAGGGCCGGAATCGAACCGGCGACACCGCACTTTTCAGGCGCGTGCTCTACCGACTGAGCTACCTTGGCAAGCGAGCGCACCGCGCGGGATCGCGATGCGCTCGAAAATGGCGACGCTGATGGGGCTCGAACCCACGACCTCCGCCGTGACAGGGCGGCGCGCTAACCAACTGCGCCACAGGGCCTTGCTGTACTGCTCGCTCCGACGTTGCCGCCGTTGCGCGTACCCCCAACGGGATTCGAACCCGTGCTACCGCCGTGAAAGGGCGGCGTCCTAGGCCACTAGACGATGGGGGCCAGAACCGAATCACTCCGGGGCACTCGCAACGCAGTTACCGTTGGGAGCCACGCAAGCTTAGGTCACCGTGGGCCCAATCCTCAAACGAGCATCAGTTGCCGACCCAGTATCCTGAATTTTCGCCGCCCCTATAGCTCAGTTGGTAGAGCTACGGACTTTTAATCCGCAGGTCGCAGGTTCGAGCCCTGCTGGGGGCACCAGAATTTCTTTTACCTGGGCTGATGCCGCCGGTGTCGCGGGCCACCGAGAAGATTTCGGCGCCGCGGCCAAGGCCTGGGGAAAACCCGGTGTGGGTTTTCGGCAGCTTGCCTCGGTCCGCGGCCCGCCACGACCCACCACAGCGCTTGCCGTCCAGCGGCTTGGATATGCTTTCCCGAATGAGCGACGACGTGATCCACCCCAACGCGCCCGTAGCCCTGGTGACGATGGANNCTCTAACCAACTGAGCTACAGCGCCATGCGCCGGCGACGCTATTTGGCAGTCGCCGAAGCTGGCACCTGCGCCGCGTTTCGGCACAGTACGTCCAGGGATGGTGGGCACGGTTGGGATTGAACCAACGACCCCCCGCGTGTGAAGCGGATGCTCTCCCACTGAGCTACGCGCCCGCGCTCGGCCACCTTGGACAAGGACCTACTTTACCCTACCGCTCCCCGGGTTGTCCACCGCTTGGGTCGAAGGGGCAAACATGCTCGAAGGATATCCGCTCTTCTCGCGGTTTACCGTGCCGTTCGCCGACATAGATATGATGCAGCACGTGAACAACGTGGCCTACCTGCGCTGGGCCGAGGCGCTCCGGTCCGAGTATTTTGCGCGGGTCATGGGAGGCCAGATCAACGGCGACCACGGCATCATTCAGGCGACCATCAGCTTCACCTACGAACGCCAGATCGTCTATCGCGAACTCATCGTCGTCGGATGCCGCATCCCCCGCATCGGACACAAGTCGTTCGACATCGAGTACACCGTGTGGAGCGAGACCCACGACCGCCGCGCGGCGCACGGCATCACTACGATGGTCGCGTTCGATTTTTCGAAGCAGGTGACGATTCCGGTTTCGCAGGCGTGGCGCGACGCAATCGCGGCGTTCGAAAGCGGCCCGCAGCAAGAATTCCGTTAGACATGACGATCGCGGCGCTCGCGCTGCACTTCACGCTTTCGACGTCGAGCGTTCAAGCCCGCGACGATTTTGCGCGCGGCATGTTTCTGGTCTATGCCTACAACGGCGACGCGGCCTACTCGGCCTTCGCGGACGCGACGAATGCGGACCCCCGTTTCGCGATGGCGTATGCGGGCGAGGCGCTCGCGGTCGGGCCCGATCTCAATCGTCCCTTGAATCAAGCGCGGTTTGCTGAAGGGAAAGCGGCGATCGCTACGGCGATGAATCTCCGGGCGAACGTTTCCGACCAGGAGCGTGCGTACATCGATGCGATCGCCAAGCGCTACGAAGGGTCGTGGCCGAACGACGCACCGCAAGACGCACAGGCGTATCGCCGCGCGATGATCGCTCTGGCGGAGCGCTATCCTGAGGACGACGACGCGCAGGTCCTCGCGGCCGAGGCACTGTTGGAGACCGGCGGACACCAGTGGCGCGCTGGCCGCCCCGCAAGCCAGGACAGCGCGCAGGCCCTTGGCCTCGTGCAAGGCGTGCTGGCGCGCGATTCGACGCAGGTCATGGCCGACCACCTCTGCATCCATCTCTACGACGCCGCGCCCGATCGATCGCCGGCCCTGGCATGCGCTCAGGATCTCGACGACGGCAGCTACGAGCCCGCCGCCGAGCATCTCGCGCACATGCCGGCCCACTTCTGGATCGAAACCGGCGACTATACCCACGCTCTCGTATCGAGCCAACGCGCGTACGCGCTAGTCTCGCAGCTTCCGGCCGACGATCCGCACCGCAAGTACTACGAAGAGCACGACGTCGACGTCGGTTACTCGGCCGCGGCGATGCGCCTAGACTATGCGTCGGCGCTCACCTGGGCCAAGCGCCTCGACTCCCTCGTCCCGTCGCTGGGCAATGCGATCGAGATCGGGACGATGCTGCGCTACGGGCACGATCAGGAAGCCTACGACGCGACCGCAGCTTCAAAGGCGGCCCTCCGCTTGCGCGCAGTGGCGGCCGTGCGGCTGGGTCACGTTGCGGACGCGAACGCCATTGTCGCGCAGCTCGATCCGGCCGGCCCGGATCTCGCGCTCGCCGCGCGCTTGGCCGAAGCCCACGGCAACACGACGGAAGCACGCGCAAAACTCGAAGCGCTCGAACGCGACCAGCACGACGCATTCGTGAGCGAGATCGTTCCAATCCCTCCCGCCGAGGAAATGATCGGAGGCCTCGAGTTGCGCTCGGGAAACCCTCAAAGCGCCGAGCAAGCCTTCCGCACGGCCCTGGCGCGCTATCCTAACGATCCATGGGCGCTATTTGGGCTAGCCACGGCCCTCGCGCGCGAGGGCCACACGGCCGAAGCGGCAACCACGCAGGCGCAACTCGCGGACCAAGGCGGCGACTCGTCGTTCATGCGCGTCGAGGATTTGTAAGGCCCAATCGGCGAAAAGCCGTTTGACGCGCCGGTAGGCCTTTGTTATACTGCGCGGGTCCTTGCTGCCGACGGCGGCACGGGCATACGGGCGGTTAGCTCAGTGGGAGAGCGCTTCCTTGACACGGAAGAGGTCATAAGTTCAATCCTTATACCGCCCACCACTTCGAAGTCTCGCCGCTGATGCGGCGAGACTTTTTAAAAAGGCGTGTACACCGAGAGCCGCTTACGTTAACGCCGACGTCCGGCCCTCGGTAGTATCGAGGATCGAATAGAGATCCGAAGAGGGCCTGACTCCTACCTCATCTTCAAGCGCTCTTTCGTAAGTCTTTAGCACCCTACGTGCCGCACTCATCTCGCCCAGGGCAGCATGAGCTCGCATGAGGATTTCCGTTGCATATTCGTCGCAGGCGTCTATGGAGATAATGTCCGCCGCGATGCGGGCGGCATCTTTATAGTTCCCCGTCTTCAACGCTTCACGTGCCACGAGAAGCGCGAGCTCTTCGACTTCGCGTTCGATGGCGGCGAGGCGCGCCGTGAGCCACGAACGGCCGCGAAGGTCGCCGACCGGTCCCGCGTGCAATCGCTTGAACCACCACAACAGCGTTTGTAGCTCGGCGCCGTCGCACGCGCCCGCGCGGACCGCGTGGCGAATGTTTCGGAGCACGCCGTCGACGGCAACGAGATCCACCTCGATCGCGCCGTCGATCGCGTATCCGTGCGCGCTGGACCGGATGGACGTGTATCGTCCCAGGCGCTTACGTAACCGGGAGATATAAACTTTCAGCGACGTCTGCGCGTCGCCATTATGGCTTTCTCCCCAGACCGCATCGGCGATCTCGTCGCTGGTGGCCGGCCCCGGCCGCAGGGAGAGGAACGCCATGACCTCGAGCTCGCGTCCGGTCAACGTGACCGCGCCCTCCGGGCGTTCGAGTATGCCCGACATGATATGGAACTTTAGCGCTTCACGGCTAGGCGCAGGGGACTCTTTGCACTTGAAGCGCGATATCAACGTTGCAAACATCGTGCCCGTCGCATCGCCGCGAGCGACGAGCTTGGTGTCACGTTTTAGCCGTTGCGCATCCGTCGCTTTCGAAATCTCGACGGCCTCGGCGAGCCACTCGTGGGAGCGCTCCGGTTGCGCGCACGAGAGCGCGACCCTCGCGGCAATTCGCGCGAACGGCTGGTTGCTCTGATCCGCGGCCGCGACGGCCTGCAGCGCGAATTGCATCGCCCGGGTTGGGTCCGGCACGGTCCCCGCGGCGATCGTAAACGTGTAAGCGCGCACCTTGTTCTTGGCATTCATCGGCTTGACGAGATCGAAACGCTCGTTTAGCGCGTGAACCATCAGCACGCAGCCGTCTTGGACTGACGGAACCATGTTATCTTCCACAATGCCTGCATAACGCATCGCTAGCGCGTCCTCGCCCGCGAACCAAGCGCCAAATGCCGCGTCCATGGCGGCAGCGCACGCGGGAATCGGCAAGCGCGTGCTTAGACCGAGTTGCACCGACGTTTCGAGCGCCGCGCGCTCCTCCGCCCGGGCGCCGTTCACACGATGCACGCGCGCCGCGATCTCGTACGTCCAGAGGGCTCGCAGCAAGTTCGAAGCCAATGCTGGAGCGCAGACGCGCTCGACTTCCGCGAGATCCACGGCTCGGTCCGCGACGCCGTTGTAGCAGCTCACCCAGAGTTCGATAACCGGCCGCATAGCTCCGAGCTCTTCTGCGTTCAAGGACGCCGCGAACTCATCTCCCAAGCGCAGCCCCTCGTCGAAGCGGCCCATATTCATATATGCGTTCGCGAGCGTAAAGTACGCGGTCGTTCGGTAGCCGAGCGGCTCGTCGCCTCGAAGCGAACGCCAGATCGCGTCCGCCTGGTTCAGCCACTCTTGTTTGTCGTATCCCAGCCCGCGCGCCGTGATCACCACCGCGCACCAAAGCAGCGGATGACGGCGAAGCGTCTCCTCATCCAGCGCCAGCGCCATGTCCATCATGTCCGGCGTCGGTGAGGCGGCGAGCGGGTCGGCTTCCAGCGCGCACGCGCACGCGTCGGGATCGCCCAGCAAAAGAAACAGGCCGGCCGCTCGCAGCGTATCGCCATCGGCCTTCGCTCGCTCCGCCAGCGATCGCCTCAGATCGTCGCGCCGCGGAGCGCTCGGCTCGAGCGCGGGCTGCATGAGCGGATGCACGCGAATCACTCCGTCGGCCTCGCGCCGGATAAACGGCGCAACCGACGTCAATTCGGCCAGCAGGCTCTCGACGTCGTCCACGATCTGCAAGCGTTTGAGGTCGGCGGCCGTCGCATCCGGAACGGCCGCGATCGCCTCGAGAAGCGAGCGCAGCTGGGGCCGCAGCGTTGCGATGACTTCGTCCGCCAAGTACGTGTAAAGCTCGGCGAAGACGTGTGACGACGCGACCTGCGAGAGATGCGCGAGGGGCGTCCCGGCGGGAAGGCGCGCCGCGAGCTGAACCACCATCGGCCATCCGTTCGTCAATTCGGTGACGGCCGCAGCGGCGGCGGCGTTCTCGCCCAAAATGACGGCGACTTCCTCTTCCGAAAACCGAAGGTCCTCGTATCCGATTGCGAGCGCCGTCTCCGGAGAGGCAAAGCGCCCCGTGCGCAAAGAGACGGCTTCCCGCGCGCAGATCACGACCGTCGCGCTCCCGTGCGGGCGCCCCAGCAGCGTCTCGACCGGCGAGCGCAGCGCCACGTCGCCCACCAGCGACTCAAGGTTCTCGATGACGAGGAGCGCGGGGCGCGTCTCATCGTGCCAGAGTTCGACTGCCAGGCGCGTCCAGGCGGCGACGTCGTTGTCGGAACAGGCGGCTCCCATCATGATCGTCGTTGCCTCGTCGCCTTTCCAGGCGGCGATCGCCGTCAGAAGCCGCTTCGCTACGTCGATCGGCTCGGTCGCCCCAAGGCAGTCGCAGACGGCAACGCGGTCGTAGCCTTCGGAAATCTCAGAGGCCAGCATGGATTTTCCATATCCCGCTGGGGCCGTAATGCGAATCAGCCGGGGATCTCGGCCACGGACCCGCTCGAGTAAGGCGGTGCGACGAATCTCTTTCATGCGCTGCACTCCGGCGCACCGGCGCAGACAAAGCGGCCTCAGCGATACGCTAAGCCGCCGCCGCGCAATGTGCGTTGCGCAGTATTAGGGCCGCGCGAAGGGAGTTCCCGCTCCCTTGCTTACAGGTTGACCCCGCTTAACCGCTTTGTAACCTGGGGTTCGTAGAATCGGGGAGTGTCGAGCGTGTTTGTCAGCGTTCTCCGCGGCGCCGTGGAGCGTGACTTTCTTCCTATTCCGCTGACCGGCCGGGAACGCGAGCTGGCGATGTTCCTCGCCGTAGCCAAAAGGCCGGCCGACGGGCATCATCTCGCGCAATCGCTTTGGAACGATTCGGGCAGCGGTCGCGGTCTCGTGAAGGTCAACGTGCATCGCCTCCGCGCGAAGCTCGGCCGCGAGGCGATCGTCACCGAGCTGTCCGCGTACCGTTTCGGCGACACGGTCCGGGTCGACGTGCGCGAACTCGAGCTCCTCATGGACGCCCGGTCGGACGATTTCGTCTCGGAGGCGGACCGGGAACGCGCCCTCAATGTCCACGGAGATCTTCTTCTCGGAAGACCGCGCGCGTTCTCAGACTGGGGCTGGTTCGCCCCGACGGAAGAACGGTTGCAGCGACTTACCATCGAGCTCAGCCAGAAGCTCGTATACCTCGCATTGCGACGGCAAAATATTAATGAAGCCCAGCGCGTGTTGCGCGGCCTTCGCGACTGCGGGCTGGGCGCAAGCAGCACGACCGCGTTCGCGCTCTGCATGAAGCAACTCGACGAATTGGAAGGCGCCGCCGCGCGCCAGCAAGCGTTAACCGGTTTGTAACCACGACTCGCTATTCTCAAGGCAAGAGTCCTAAAAAGACGGGCGCTGCGGTGCAGACTGCGGACGCCGCTTATTCAGCGCAGCTCTCCCGCCGGAGGTTTAGGCGAATGAACACCACCCGCTTCCGTGCCCTCGCATTCATGAGCGCGCTCGCGTTTGCGAGCTGCAGCGGCGGCGGATCCGGGGGCGGAGGCGCCTTCCATCCGATACCCAACTCGCCGCCGGGGTCGGGAACCGCGAGCAAAGCCACCGCGACGTTCCTCATTCGCATTCCCGCCTCATCAAAGTCGTCCGCGAGCATAGACGAGGGCAGACTGCGGTCGCAGGGGATGCGGCCGCAGTATGTCTCGCCCTCAACTCAATCGCTCGCGATCGTCGTTAACGGCAGCGGTACGCCGACCGTAGCCAACCTCACGCCGACGTCGCCCAACTGCAAGGCCGCCTCGGGCCCGACGCCGTTGACCTGTAGCGTACCGGTCGCCGCCCCGATCGGCGCCGATACGTTCACCGTCACTACCTACGACCAGACGAACGCCGTCGGCAATTCCCTGAGCACCGCCAACGTGGCCGCCACGATCGTTGCGGGCCAAGCGAACACCGTCTCCGTGATCCTCAACGGCGTCATCGCCTCGATTCAATTAATCTTAGGCGACACCAGCCCGCCCGAAGGCACGCCGACAACCATCTCGCTCACCGTCAACGCGATGGACGCGGACGGCAACGTCATTATCGGCCCCGGAAACTACAACACGCCGATCGCCCTCAGCGATAGCGACTCCACCTACACGAGCCTCTCGGCCACGTCCCTTGCGGCGCCGGGGCTTTCCGTGACCGTCAACTATAACGGCGGCGGGCTCACCAGCGCGACGCTCTCGGCATCAGCATCAGGAATTCCCGCGACTGCGATCACAAACGCGGTGCTCACCCCAAAGACACTCTTCCGCGAATACCCCATCCCTTACGCCGGCCACCCTTACAACATCACGGTTGGCTCCGACGGCAATCTTTGGTTCACGCAGCAAACCGGCAGCTGGGGGGCGATCATCGCGGTCACGACCGGCGGATCATTCCACGAAATCCAAGCCGTCGGCGGCATTCCCATTGCCATCGCTACAGCCCCGAGCGGCAATGTCTGGTACACCAACCAGTCTGCAAACCAGATCGGGGAGTTGCCGTCAAACGGAGACGGCACCTATGGAGCAAATCAATCTTTTGGCATCCCCAGCGCTAGCTCCAACGCCACCGGTATCACGGTCGGCCCCGACGGCAATCTCTGGTTCGGCGAATACAGCACCAACAACATCGGCCGGATAACGCCCGGCGGCTCGGTGACCGAGTTTCCCATCGGCATCGCGAATGCCACTCCGGACGACATCACATCCGGTCCCGACGGCAATCTATGGTTTACTGAATACCTGCCGGCCCAGATAGCTCGAATCACGCCCGGCGGAACCGTCACTCAGTTCGCCCAGCTGACTGGAAGCTATCCGACGGGCATCGTCTCCGGCCCCGACGGCAATCTCTGGTTCACCGAACAGAGCGGCAAAATCGGTCGCATAACCACCGGCGGAACGCTCACCGAGTTTACCGTGCCCGGCAGCGACCCGGACGGAATCACAAACGGGCCCGACGGCAATCTCTGGTTTGCCGATGACAATGGGAAGATCGGTCAGATCACGCCAAGCGGATCGTACACCGAGTTCAATATCCCCACGCCGGGCAGCCAACCCAATGGAATCACCGCCGGACCCGACGGCAACATTTGGTTCACCGAGCAAAACGCCGACAAGATCGGGGAATTGCTTCGATTCGGCCCGAGCGCATCGCCGCCAAGCCTGGCATTTACTGCCACGGCCCAATCCGGCAACGTGACCGTAGGCGAGCCAAACTACTCAGGAACGTTCACGGCAAGCAGTTCTAACACCGCGTGCGCGTCCGTTTCACCAACGAGCGGCGCAACGAACTTCACGATCACCGCCAACGGCGCCGGAACGTGCACGATCTCCTTCACCGACGGCAACAACAACACCGGAACCACGATCGTCCAGGTCACTACGACCGGAATCGGCATCCAATCGCGGCACCGTCAATGATGCGGCCGCAAGAGCATGGGAGAAAAAGCCACATGACGAGCAACCGGACGACTAACACACGAGGCAAGGCACTCATCCTAGCCGGCGCGCTCGCGATCGCGAGTTGCAGCGGCGGCAGTGCGGGAGGCGGTTTCGGCGCGACCCATCCATTGCCGAACGCGCCGCCGGGATCGGGAAGCGCGAGCAAAGCCACGGCCACCTTCCGAATTCGCATTCCGTCCGCAAATGCGTCGTCGGCAAAGGCTTCCGTCGCCTTGCGCTCTCGAATCGTCGGCACTGCCGGCCCCCGGCCGCAGTACGTCTCGCCGTCAACGCAATCGCTCGCAATCGTCGTCAACGGCGGCGGCGCTCCGACGGTCGCGAACCTCACGCCGACATCGCCCAACTGCACGCCCGCATCGGGCTCGACGCCGCTAACGTGCAGCGTCCCCGTAGCCGCGTCAATCGGCGCCGATACCTTCACCGTCACCACCTACGACCAGACGAACGCCGCCGGCAATGCCTTAAGCAGCGCCAACGTGGCGGCAACGATCGTTGCCGGTCAGGCAAACAACGTGTCCGTCATTCTCAACGGAATCATTGCCTCAATCCAACTCGTGCTGGGATCCACAAACCCGCCCGAAGGCACGCCGACGACCATCTCGCTGACGGTCAACGCGATGGACGCCGACGGCAACGTCATCGTCGGCCCCGGGAGCTACAACGTTCCAATCTCGTTGAACGATAGCGATTCGACCGGCTCGACCAGCCTTTCGAACCTGTCGCTCGGAGCGCCGGGATCCTCCGTTACCGTCAGCTATAACGGCGGCGTCTTGGGCAGTGCGACGTTCTCCGCCTCGGCGCCGGGAATACCGTCAAGCGCGATTACGAATGCGACGCTGACGCCCAAGACGGTCTTCCGCGAGTACGCTACGCCGACGACCGGCAGCTACCCGGCCGGCATCACCGCAGGCCCGGACGGCAACATGTGGTTCACCGAACAGAACGCGAACAACGTCGGACGTATCACGCCGGACGGCACGATCACGGAGTTCCCGGTGCCGACCTCGTCCAGCCAGCCTTACGGCATCGCAGCGGGATCGGACGGCAACGTCTGGTTCACCGAATTCGCGTCCAACAACGTCGGCCGCGTTTCGCCCGGCGGAGTCGTCACGGAGTTCGTCGTCCCGACGGCATCGAGCAACCCGTACAACATGACCTCGGGTCCCGACGGGAACGTGTGGTTCACCGAGTTCACGACCAACAAGATCGGCGTCGTAACGCCGAGCGGGACCATCACCGACTTTCCCGTGCAAGGCGAGCCATACGGCGTCACCGCGGGCGCGAACGGAAACCTGTGGTTCGCGGCATACAACCAACTCTGGATCGGCCAAATCGCGACGAGCGGCGCCGCGGGGCCGCTCTTCAACGTGACCGGACCGCCATACGCGATAACGTCGGGGCCGGACGGCAACGTCTGGTTCACCGAATACAGCTCAAATAAAGTCGGCAAAGTAACGAACGGCGGAACGGTGACCGAGTTCCCCGTCATCACTACGTCAAGCGAGCCGTACGGCATCACCGGCGGTCCGGACGGTAATATCTGGTTCACCGAGCTAGCCGGCAATCGCATCGGTCAGATCACGCCAGGCGGAGTCGTGACCGAGTTCCCGATTCCGACGGTCAACAGCCAGCCATACCGCATCGCGGCCGGTCCGGACGGCAACCTCTGGTTCACCGAGTCCAACAAGGACAAGATCGGCGTGCTCGTGCGAGCGGGACCGAGCGCATCTCCGGGCAGCCTCGCATTTACCGCGACGGCGCAAACCGGCAACGTCACCGTCGCCGAGCCGAACTACTCCGGCACCTTCACCGCGAGCAGTTCCAACACCGCGTGCGCTTCCGTATCCCCGTCAAGCGGCGCAACGAGTTTCACCGTCACGGCCAACGGCGCCGGTACCTGCACGATCTCGTTCACCGACGGCAACAACAACA
>PMFP01000019.1:11806-12729 GCA_003155175.1 Vulcanimicrobiota bacterium | reverse complement strand
GCGACGATCTCGGATGGCGGCATGGTCGCTCAGGCAATCGCGGCGGCGCTCGGTCTCGCCGAGTCGGGGAACGGGGCCATGCTCGAGGCCGTGCTCGATTATCTCCGCGAAAAGAACCTGCTGCTGCTGCTCGACAACTGCGAACACGTCGTCGCGGGCGCCGCCCGGACCGCCCAATCCATTTTGCAAAAATGCCCCGGGGTCACGATCCTGGCCACGAGTCGAGAGACGCTGGGCATACCCGGCGAACGTGCGTATCGCACGCCGTCACTGGCCGTCCCCGGCGTCGAGAACACCCGGGGCATCACGGCCGCGCAGGCGTTGGCCTACGGTGCGGTCGGGCTCTTCGTCGAGCGCGCCGTATCCGCCGACGGCGGATTCGCGCTTACGGACGGCAACGCGGCCGTCGTCTGCGAGATTTGCCGGCGATTGGACGGCATCGCGCTCGCCATCGAGTTGGCTGCGGCGCGCGTCAGGGTGCTGTCGGTCAACGATCTCGCCCAACGCTTGGACGAACGGTTTCGCATCTTGAGCGGCGGCAGCCGCACCGCGCTTCCGCGCCAACAGACGATGCGCGCGACCATCGACTGGAGTTACGATCTGTTGACGCCGCAAGAGCGCAGCCTTTTCCGATGGCTCGCGGTCTTTGCCGACAGCTTCTCTCTGGAGCGGGTGGAAAGCGTCGCGTCGGACGTCGCGGGCGAAGAGGGCGTGCTCGATTTGCTGACGTCGCTGGTCGAAAAATCGTTGGTGCAGATCGACCCCGGAACGGACGAGACGCGGTACCGGCTCCTGGAGTCGACCGAGCAGTACGCACGCGAGAAGCTGATCGAAAACGGCGAGCTCGAAACGGCGAGTCGCGCGCACGCGCGAGCGTATTTGAGTTTCGCGCAGCAGCTGGAGGCTCGACTCGAAACGCTGCC
>PMFP01000019.1:0-11729 GCA_003155175.1 Vulcanimicrobiota bacterium | reverse complement strand
GTCGTCGGTCCGATAGACGACGTGCTCCAGGCTGCGGAGCGGGCGCTCGCGTCGTTCGAACAAGCGGGCGACGCGCTGGGAGTCGCCGAGGCGCAACGGTTTGTGGGTCAAGCATTGACGAGGAAAGGGGAACACGCCCGCGGCGAAGCGTTCCTTCACGCAGCACTGACGACGTTCCGCGAGCACTCCAAGGAGTCGCTGACCGGGCACGCCTTGCTTGCACTCGGCACGTCGCGATACATGGACGGCGACGTCGCAGGCGCTCGCCCATTCTTCGACGAGGCGTTGACGGCGTTCAGGGGCATCGGATCGGAACGATCGGTGGCGATGGTGGCCGCACATCGAGCCGAGGCGGAGTTTCAAGGCGGAGACGCGGAAGCAGCCGTGCGGTTTACTCTCGAAGCCCTCGCCGCCGACCGGGCCTTGCGCGAGCATCTGTCGATCGCTATCGACCTGTGCAACATTGCCGCGTATCTCGTTCATCTCGGCCGTTTCGGCGAGGCGCGGGCTTACGCACGCGAAGCGCTCGACATCGCGTACGAACGAGATTTCGACGTCCCCGTCGCATGGGCTATTCAGCACCTGGCGGCTGCCGCCGTGCTTGAAACTCGCCAAGACGGGGCGGATACCACGGCGATCCGAGAGCGCGCCGCGCGATTGTGCGGATTCACGGACGCGCACTTGGAGGCGCTGGAAAACGAGCGTGAACACACCGAACGCCAAGAACGCGATGCGCTGGAGGAAGCGTTGGGCGAAGCGCTGGGCGTCGATACCTACGCCGCACTCGTCGCCGAGGGTCGCACGTGGTCCGATGCTCGCGCCGTCTCGGAAGCGCAACAATGGAGGGAACCAACATGACACGCGTACTATTCGTCGGCCAGGTGCCGGAGACGGTCGACTTTAGCGATCCGGCTCTGCCGCCGGGCTTGAACGCAGAAAAAATTCATGCCGGCATCAACGTCGCGGAAGCCAAGATCGCGGAGAGGGGCTGGGTTGGGGATGTCTGCAACATTCCGCCGGACGACGACGGAATCGCCACGCTCGAGAAGCAATTAGCGAGCGCGACCTACGACTGCGTGGTCATCGGCGCCGGCTTGCGGCTACCGCCCAAGGGTCTGTTGATGTTCGAGAAAGTCGTTAATGCCGTTCACAAGGCCGCGCCGGGTTGCGCCATCGCCTTTAACACGCGCCCGGAGGACACGGCCGAAGCCGCAAACCGCTGGGTGTAGACAATGCGGGGCCGCTAAGACGAGGGCGCAACCGTGAACGCCGGGCTGCGGTCCTACGCCGTATGAACCAAACGCTGCAAGACATCCCGCTGCGCCGGATCGACGGCGCGGCTTCGTCCCTTTCCGAGTTCGGCGGCAAGGTGCTGCTCGTCGTGAACGTTGCGTCGGAATGCGGTCTCACGCCGCAATACGAAGCGCTCGAGCGGCTCTTCGAACGCTATCGCGAACGCGGCCTCATCGTCCTCGGCTTCCCCGCCAACGAATTCGGCGCGCAGGAGCCCGGTGCGAATGCAGAGATCGCCGCATTCTGCACGACCAAGTTCGGCGTGCAGTTCCCGATGTTCGAGAAGGTCGTCGTCAAGGGCGAAGGACGCCACCCGCTCTACACGGCGCTGGTCGCGGCGCAACCCGTCGCGCGTCAGAAGAAAGACGGCACGCTGCGCGCGTCGCTCGAGAAGCACGGCCTTCTCACGCCCGGCAAGGACGACGACATCCTCTGGAACTTCGAGAAGTTCGTCGTAGGCAGGAACGGCGACGTGGTCGCGCGCTTCGCGCCGGACGTCGAGCCGGAAGATCCGCAGCTCGTCGAGGTCATCGAGGGCGAACTAGCCAAGACGTGATGCCGGGGCGCGCCAAGACGCACGCCCGGCCTGTCGCTAGACTGGAGGCGCAACGTATGCGATCGCTCTCACTAGGTCTCGCATTGGCATCGTTTGGGGTGCTGGCGCTCTTTTCAGGGACGACCGCGCGGGCGCAGACGGCTGCCGACGTAGCGGCCGCCGTGAACAAGAGCTGTGCGGTGATGTCGGGCGCGCAAAAACCCGACAGCCAGTCGCTGCAGTACCTCCTGCTGATCGACGAGGATATGGCCGACGCCAATCCCGTAGCCACGGCGCTGTACCGCGGGGTCGTGCATCAGTGCCCGAAAGCGTATCTCGCCTACGAACAGCGCAAGCGGACGAGCAATCCCTTTGCGAACGATCCGCTCACGAGCGGCACGCAAACGTCGCTCACCTCGGGTTCGAGTTCTACCGCTGCGTCGACCCCAGCCGTCTACCCGATGCGATGCCTGGGGAACGGCAGTATGGCGTCCGCACAGGGCGCGACGCTGCTCGTGCGATTTACGAAGAGCTCGCGTCCGGCTACGGAGAGCTTGCAGCCGGGCCAGTGCTCCTGGCTGGATCGTGGCGTGAACGGGAACGAACCCTCGGAAATCGCCGTCCCGCTTGCGAGCGCCGCACAGGCGCAGAACGGCGTCGAGCAGATCAACGCCGGCGGTACTTGGACGTTCTGGGTCTACAACGCGAGTACGGTTCTCCATGCCACCGCCGTCGCGAAAGGCACGCCGACAAAGATGCCGTAAGCGGGATGGTCACGCGGATGCGGTCATCGCGACGATCGCCGCCGTGAGTCGTTCGAGCCGCTCGCGCTCCAGAGCGCGGCCCGGACGCAGGCGCTTGGTGATCGATAACATGACCAGGCCGTGGAGAGCTGCCCACACCGCTTCGGTCACCGTATCGACCTTGCTCGGCTGAAGCCCCGATTCTGCGACCGCAGTTGCAAAGATCTGGAAAGCGGTTTGCGCCGGCATCGGCGTATCGGTGACGGCGAAAACAATGACCGGGGGGCCCACGAACATGATCTCGTACAGTCGCGGCCGTTCCAGTCCGAAACGAACGTAGGCGCTACAAATCGCAGATAGCGACGGCGTTCGACGTTTTGAGGCGCGCTTTAAGCGCTCGACGAGCGCGACGAAACCCTCCACAACGACCGCAGCGAGAATTTCGTCTTTGCCGGCGAAGTGCTGGTACACCGCCGGCTGAGTTCGATCGATCGTCTCGGCGATCCGGCGGATGTTGAGATGCTCGATACCTTCGTCTTCGATGATCGCCCGGCTCACATTAACGATGACGTCGCGACACGTTCCACGGAGTTTTCGATTTGATACCGAGGCCGTTTTCAACGTTAGCGACCCGAGGCGGCGAGAGCACCCGCTACGATTAGATATGCGACGGTTGCGAGATGAATGGCGGTACCTGACATCTTACCGTGGCGCGAGACCGTCCATGCGTCGGCGGCAGGAGCAATCGCTCCAACGAAAAGAGCGGAAGCGAGAACGGGTCGGCTCGCGGATGCCGTCACGACGAGCAATCCGGCGAGAACGAGGTCGCGGTTTGCTTTGACCTCGAGGTATGGGGTAGGTGCGGCCTCGTCCGGGATCGGAACCCCGTATGCGAAAGCGGCACCTCGCGGCGCGAAGGCCGCACGGGCCGACAAGGCTACCAGCGCCGCTGCGAGAGCGTAGGTCATTCCCCGACTGATCCGCATGCTTGCATCTCCATAACACTGTTACGTTGCTACCGTAACGTTGTTATGCTATTCTGTCAAGTACGGCGCGCATTTGCTCAACGAGGGAAACCCGCTTTGTGCGATTCAGCCAATGGAGGCACCCAACGTGACACGCGTATTATTCGTCGGCCAGGTGCCGGAGACGGTCGACTACAGCGATCCGGCTTTGCCGCCGGGTCTAAACGCAGACAAGATTCACGCCGGTATCAACGTCGGGGCAGCAAAGATCGCGGAGAGGGGTTGGGTTGGGGACGTCTGCAACATTCCGCCGGACGACGGCGGCATCGCCGCGCCTGAGAAGCAACTGGCGAGCGCGACCTACGATTGCGTGGTCATCGGCGCCGGCTTGCGCCTACCCCCTAAGGGTCTCCTGATCTTCGAGAAAGTCGTCAACGCCGTACACAAGGCCGCACCCGGTTCGACCATTGCGTTTAACGCGCGGCCGGAGGACACGGCCGACGCCGCAGGCCGCTGGGTATAGGCCGGCGATCGTAGAATCGCGTGCGCATTGAGGATGGCGCAATCCGCTGTGGTGAAGATAGCCGCGTTCTGGGAGCCGCGCCTGGAGGTGATTGAATGAATTGGGACGCGGTCGGCGCGATCGGTCAGGTCGCCGGCGCACTGTTGGTCGGCGTCACGCTGATCTACCTCGCTCTGCAACTTCGACAGAACACCGCTGCGCTCAAGTCATCGACGTTCGTGGCCATCAGTACGTCGATGGGAGCGACGATGGAGGTCATGGCGACTCACGCGGATCTTGCGCCACTGCTTATCAAGGCCCAATCCGGGCTTGACGAACTTTCCGCATCCGAAAGAGCGCGGTTTGGATTCCTCATGATGATGGCTTTCCGCCGGGTCGAAATGGTTGTGGTACAAAGTCATTTTGGCTTCATCGATCAGGATTTGGTCGAGGGCTTCCAGCGCTCTGCTTTGTCAGCGCTTGGCTCGAAGGGAGCGCGCATCTGGTGGGAAGGGTCGAGGAGCGCATTCAGCGATCTGTTTTCAACATGGGTCGATGAAAAGATTGCTGCGAATCTCCCTCGACCAATTCATACCGGGTTTGGTCTCGGAGTCTCCGACGAATAAGACCCCGCAGAACGCTGGTCTCTGCAAATCCCGCGACTGGAGGATTGCAATGAACCTAAACCTTTGGACGGCCGGATCCGCCGCGGCGGTCGTCTTTTTTTTCTCATGCTGGGGCCTCGCGAGGTGCCCGGCGATTGCCGGAGTGCCGTTCGCGGTCGATGGAGCGGGCGACATCTTCGTGGCGACGGCCGACGGCGCCGGGATCGAGCGATTCGCGCCGGGCGCACAGGGCGACGTCGCGCCGGTAGCGGTGCTTCGCGGTCCCCTCGCATTTTCAACCGGATCCGGCATCCGCGCAATCGTCGTGGCCGGAACCAAACTCTTCGTCGGCGTAGAAATTAATGACGACAAGACGGCCGTGCACGAGGGGGAGGTCGTGGTATTCCCCGTCACCGCGAGCGGCAACGTGGCCCCGGAGAGCTTCGTAGGTACGTGGCAATTGGGAGGCCTGGCGATCGATGCGTCGGGGGGCATTTTCCCTATCGATATGGAGGGACGTATGGTATCGCTGTACCTAAGCGGTAACCCGAACGCCCCACATTATAGCCGCAGCGACGTCGTCACCCCGTCTCCGATCTCTAACGCGATCTTCGATTCGCAGCAACGCTTGTATTATGCCGACGATGCCTCGAACGTCATGCTCTCGGCACCGCAGGTCGCCGCGCCCTGGCGCAAGATACTCAACACCGGCGGCAGCGGTAACTACCTCGCGCTCGACGGTGATGGCCGGCTGTACGTCGGCGTCAACGGAGGCCGCGTCCTTATCGTTACCGGTGCGACGCGCGGCGCGCCAGTCGTTAGCAATCTGGTTGGGCCGCCCATGCTTCTGGAAGGGCTGGAGGGCTTGAGTATCGATTCAAGCGGGAAGGTCTACGTGCTCAATTGCTCGCACGATGGCACGGCTTCCGTGCTGGTGTTTCCGCCCGGCGCCCGGGACGATGCAGCGCCCATCGCGACGCTCGCGGGCGCGAAGACCGGCCTATCCTGCTCGTTCCCCGGGGCGATAGCACACTAGGCGGTCTCGCCAGCGGCAATTGGCTGAATTGGCGCAAGGATGACGAGGTGGTCTCCCGCACGCTGCTAGAACCCCGGAACCTTCAAGGGAGGTCGCCATGAATATGGTGTGGGCCGGTCTGCCCGTTCTGGCTGCGGGCGTCGCATTTTTGGTGGCCGGCAACGCGAGCACGATTTACGCTCGATCCGAACCTGCGGGACCGGCGATAGAATGCCGCGACGCTAGAATGATAAATACGACCATTAACGGATCGGACTCGCATGATGCGCAGATAAGCAACGTTATCGCCATCACCACCGATACCGGCAGGGGGCTGGTCCGAAAGCAACTGGTTGCTTTCGAATATCAAAGTTATGGCGGAAAGGAGTACGTGGAGTTCCTGGAGCCGCATATGGTGGGCGCTTACATCTCTCTTCCCAAGCCGCAATTCTACGAGATATTCCGCAAGGCGTTAACCGGCATGGGGCTTTCACAAGATGCTTTGCAAGCGCCGTTTAGCACGTTTAGCGCGGCCACGGTGTTTAGTCAGTCGCGCTGCGTGAGTGTGCCGAGCGCTTGAGTCGCGTTTGTTGAATCGTCGTCACGAAGTTTGAATACATGGAAGAACGGCCGCGCGTTGTCGTCGTCAACGGGAATGCATCGTATCTCGGCGGTTCGCCGACTTGGGACCCGCTACGCGGCGCGGCTCCCGAGTTTGCGTTCGTCGAGATTGACGTGTTGAAGTGCTTCGCGGGCTCCGCCGTGGGCGAGACCATTCGCAGCGCGATCTGCGAAGAGCTGCCCCGAAGCGTCGCCGTCGTCGCCTATGGGGAGGCGGCCGGCCTTGCACTGGAGGCGTTGTCGCGCGCAGGGTCGCGCGTTCCTTTAGTCCTCATATGTCCCCGGGTAGTATTCAAAGAGACCTTGCCGCTCCGGATCGTCCGGGCGCTCGTCACGAGCGGGCCGGGTGCCAATCTCTTGACGTCTATCTCGGCCCGTAAGCATCGCCGGCTGCTTGCCGACGAGAGCTATCTGCGCCAGCAGATGAGCCTAATCGTGAGCCCGTCGAGCATTAGCGATGCGCTGATTGCTGAGGCGAAGCGTCGCATGGCGGATCCCGTGACCGCGAGCGGCGTCACGCGGGCCGCCGAGACGGTCCGATTGATCTTGCGATCCATTGACCCCGCCACCGTCGCGCGTGCGTCGAAGGTCGTGGCCCTCGTAACGCGCGACATCGCCGGCCGATATCTCAGGTATGGGATTGAGGAAAAGGTGGTGGACGGTTTGGGCGCCACGATGATCGAGAACCCAGAATCCGTTGCGGCATGTCTCCGATCGGTGGTCGGCCAATCCCGCGACCCCATATCATGAAGAAAACCGCATTTGGATACGGCTTTCTTATCATTGGTAGCCCCAGCGGGAGTCGAAGTCTCACATAGCGGTCCTGGCAAATNNCGTTCCGATACTGCCCAAATCGGTCCGTTTCGGACCCATCTGTTGCACGGCTGTTGCACGGTAGGCGCCACGTCCGCCGGTACTTGTATGTCCCGGCGTCCGGGAAGTATGCGACCCCAGCGCAGCCTTTGGCCGCTGCGGCCTACGTGACGAGGGTAGTATTCCAGGCGCTTTTAGGATCCCGGACCTGTCAGGTAAGGAGCCATGAATATGGTGTTTCCCAATCCGCTATCCGTCCAGCGCTACCACAGTCCTTGATCTGTCCCGCCCCCTGGTGCATATCGGAGGCCCCATCCAAGTTGCGTTAAATTGGTGGCATGAAGTCCGGAAGCCTCGTGCCCGAAGCATATCATAGATGGAGATGACGGTTGGCCCAAGATGGTTGTAGCAAATCGGCATCACTGGTTTCCGGGGTCCAGCCTGTGAAGGAGCGGCCGCGCGTTATCGTAATGAACGGCAACGCGTCCTATCTCGGAGGTCCGCCGACATGGGACGCCTTGCGCGGCGCTGCTCCCGAGTTTGAGTTCGTCGAAATTGACGTGTTGAAGTGCTTTGCCGGACCGGACATGGGCGAGACAATTCGCAGGGCGATTTGTGAAGATCTACCCGGAAGCGTTGCCGTCGTCGCGTATGGGGAGTCGGCCGGCCTTGCGCTAGAGGCCGTATCGCGCGCGGATTCGCGCGTGCCGTTACTGCTAATATCTCCGCGAGTGGTCTTTAAGGAGAACTTTACGCTTCGTGTCGTTCGGTCGCTCATCACTAGGGGGCCCGGAGCCTATCTCCTGAGGCGCATTGCGGCCGCGAAGCATCGTCGTCTGCTTTCCGACGACAACTATCTGCGTCAACAGATAGGCTTGATGGTGAGCGCTACCAGTATGAGCGATGCGCTGGTCACTGAGGCCAAGCGTCGCATGTCGGACCCTGCGACCGCAAGCGGCGTCACGCAAGTCGTCGAGACGATTCGTTTAGTCCTCCGACGGATCGATCCCGCGACGATCGCGGGCTCATCGAAAGTCGTTGCTCTGGTGACGAGCGACCTAGCGGGACGATACCTTCCTTATGGGATTGAGGAAAAGATGGTCGACGGCTCGGGCGCAACGATGATCGAGGACCCCGAGGCCGTTGCGGACTGTCTTCGCTCGACGATAGACGGACGTGCACGGATGACATGCTCATGACCGCAGCGCTTCGATTGGGTCCATCCGCGCTGCGCGAATAGCGGGGTAACTACCAAATACCGTACCCACGAGGATCGAGAATGTTAGCGAGATGCTGACGATGAGCGCATACGGCACAGTCATTTCGCCAATCTGTTTGCTAAGCAGCGTGACGGCCGAGATCGTAAATAGCAGGCCAATCACCATTCCAGTTGACCCGCCGCCGAGCGAGAGCAAAACTGCCTCCATCAAGAACTGCAGCGTAATATCGCCCCGCGTCGCACCGATAGCCTTTCGTATACCAATCTCTCGCGTACGCTCGTTTACGGAGATAAGCATGATATTCATTATCCCGATCCCGGCGACACCGAGCGCTACTGCGCCTATTGCTGAGAGACCAGCACCAACACCAGTTAGTACTCCACCAAAAATTGAGACCTGTTCGGCAAGATTTGTAGAGTTATACTGGGCCCGGACGCCGTGGATATGCTGTAGCGCCGCGATCGTCGCCCTTGCGATAGCGTCGGCGTTGCTTGGATCGGTAGGATAGACCAAAAGGGAATCCGGAGGACCATTGTCGAGATCGTTATGGAACGTCGAGTAGGGAACCAAGGCGGTGGTGCTACCGCCAAGACTGTTTATGAATGAGCCTTTAATGTCCGCAAAGACTCCGATAACGATAAAACGACTACCATTAATACGAAGATAATCACCAACAGCGGTCTGCGTACCGAAGAACTTTGTGGACAGGTCTTTCGTAAGCACTACTACGCGCGCTCCCGATGCAACCTCCTCGCTCAATATTTGACGCCCCTGAAACATCGCAAGGCTATCCGTGTGGTATGCCCCATCGCTCACAACGGACACGTACTCGCGGATCGAGCCTGAAGAGATAGGGAATGTTCGCGACCAACTCGGCACCACCGAAGCGGCTGACGGTCCCAAACTCGCTGCGACCAACGCGGTGTCTCGATACTGGATCTGCGCTTGCTCAGGGTAGTCTTGCGCCGCGTCTACCTGGACGAGCACGGGGCTCTGACCTAGTGAAGTGAAAGTTGCGGCGATGCCACTTGTCGCCGCCTCGCTTATACCAAATACGGTTATGATGGAAGCGCTGCCTACGATCATGCCAAGCATCGTCAGGCCTGAGCGCATGCGATTCTGCCAAAGTGAACTTAGCGCTTCCGAACAATACGCGAGTAAACGTGTCACTCAGCAACCGTGATGCAGATTAGCGATTGGCATAATAGGGAGCGAAATATAGGGGATACTGCGCGAGATGGTGTGACCACGTGGCGGATATTCCGACTCGGACTTGCTCATCATTCTTAGGGCGTCGATTTTATGCGGCTGTCGTCTGCGGATGATCCAATGTGCCAGGGTCTCGGTTTTCAACCGGGAACCGCTTGGTTTAAGATGGACTCATGGCTCGTCGCACCTTTTGGGCAAGTATCTGTTCTAGCCGCATCCAGCGACCTCAGAAATTAAGGATCTTAGGCGATCACCAGGCTTCGATGCGATTAACAATACTGGACAAATATATACTGTCATCGTATGTCCCACTATTTATTATTGCGCAAGCCGTTCTCAGCCTAATCATCGGGGCAGGTCAATCCGATATCGTTGGGAGAGTTGATCTGTCAAACCACGTGCTAGCGTGCCCAGTGGCCGGCGCGTTCGCGGCGTGCTTACTCTTTAGCGATTTGGCAAAATACGGTGAACTGCGGGCTCTAAGCGCTGGCGGGATTTCCTTGGGTCGCCTTATCATTTCCCCCGCAAGTTTTACGATCGCAATTATTGCGGTGTTGGCACTCACCTCCGGCTTCACCTCAACCGTGACAGACGTATTTTTATACAAGGGATTAGTTGCCGTGTGTGGCGGGGTAGTTTCGGTCACGATAGCGGCTATTCTCGCAAGCAAATTTGCACGACTTGATCCCGGGGCCGCATGGCTGGGAAGTTTCGGCTTTATTGTCGCGTTCTATATCTGCGCGTTACTCATCGCTGTGTTTTCTCGTCAACTAGTGCTTTCGAGCGTCATCGTCCTGAGTATCTCCGTTCTCGCGATGCTGGCAATTGGTTGGCTGCAGGCGATTCGCGCCAAGCCGTAATCGGTAAACGACGTTTCGCATTTCTAGCGCCCTGACATCGTTGTGGACGACTGGCGCCCTTCTTGAGGGCGCGTTTAGACGTGCTTAGGATTTAGGTAAGACACTCGCGCCTGAGGATACGGAAGTGTTCGGTTCGAGGAAACCCTTTACACGAAGGGAGGTGAATTTAGGCCAAGTAGAATTCGAAGGCGTACGACCGCTCCTTACCCCGTAGATACTTCTCGTTAGGACAATTCCGTTTTTATCTGGCCTCGAAACTGATACCCATCCGCGCAAGAAACGTTCCAGCGAATGACTCCCTTTGTCACGGGCCTTGCGGTGAGTGAAACCTGTGCGACATCGATAGGATGTGCCGTAACGGGAAGCGACTTGTCCTCAAAGTAGATTTCTTGGTAAGGTTCGTTATCTAGGACGACCGTTGTTCCAGGCTTCATAGAAGGCAGATTTCCGTATGGCCTATCGATGGGGTCAAAGCCGATTCCCTTTGGCAAGTACAATGAGATGCGATAATTATCAGCCTGAAGTGTCCCCGTGTTGTTGATGTAGATACGCAACGGGTACTTCCCGCCGGTTTGATAATTACCGTAATTTCCCAACTTCATCGCAGGACCGTGATCGACCCAGGCCTGAGGTGCCATCGAGACCACGATATTAGGCTGTTTATCGGCCTTCGCTTTTTGTAACCTGAAAGATTTATCGCCGACTTGCCAGGATTTCCACGCAAAGAATGCCGCTGCCACTGTTGCTAGCGGCATAACTGCGTCGAACCAGGTTGCCTTAAGAAATCTTAGGATAGCCTCTGCGAGACCTTGCGCGTGCATCTGTTTTACATTCGCCGCCTAGAGTCGAAGTGCTTTGCCTCGTTCATGGTCGCTTAGCGCGATTCATGACTCTCATTACTTGCGTTGCGCTCCATAGTCGATTANNCGATTACGGCGGGTTCGATGGCCGCGTTTGTTTAACTCGGCTGCAATTCCGGCGAGCGTGCAGCCCGCTTCGAACATCTTCATAACGACAGGTACGAGGTCGCTGTATGCTTCGTCCGCATTTCGCGCATGTGTGCGTGCAGCCGCACGTGATCTGGCTAGCCGCGCGCCCGCCGTTAGCGCCGTGCTGGGGTTCAGGGCGGCGCCCAGGCGACCGCCCCGGGCTTTGTAAGCGGCGAGGGCCGCTTTCGTTCGCTCGGAGATCGCACGCGTTTCGTTCTCGGCGACGGCCGCTAAGATCTGCACAGTTAGACGGTTTGCCGTAGGGTTGTCGCATGCCACGAATTCGATGCCGCTTCGGTGCAGTTCGGCGGTGACGTATACGCTGCGACTCAGTCGATCTAACTTCGCGATTACAAGGA
>PMFP01000034.1 GCA_003155175.1 Vulcanimicrobiota bacterium | reverse complement strand
AACTGCGCGGCCGTGCACACGCTGGGCATGCGCATGCCGATCGACGTCGTGTTTCTCGACGACGAGGGCGTGGTCGTCCACGTCGAAGCCTCCGCCCGGCCCTGGCGCTCGTACATCGCGTCTGCGGGGTCTCGGACGATCATCGAGCTAGCCGCAGGCGCCTGCGCGCGCCGCGGAATCGCGCCGAAGCAGCGTTTGGAGCTCCGTTGGGATTCGTCTACGTAGCAGCCGCCATCGCCTGGGCCGTTTTCGCGGGTCGCTCGGTGTCCTTTCCCTATTCCGTCGACGGCGATCTCTTCTGGCAGCGCGAGCTGGGTAACGCCGTTCTTGCCAATCACGCTTTGCCGAACGCGCTGGGGCCCGAGGCGTTCGCGGCCGTGGGCGCGCCGTGGGTTCCCCAGGAGTGGCTGCTTGGAGTAGCCGCCTCGGTGGCCGTCTCGCACGGCGCTCTTGCCGTTCTCGGGATTGCGGCCGCGACGGCTGCGGTTCTCGCGCTTTTCGTCGCCGCTGCGCGCGCCGCGCGCGGCGGAGCGAACGCGCTGTGCAATCTGGTCGCGTTTCTGCTCGGGTACTTTGGGATCGGCACGTCCTTCGGGATCCGCGCGCAAGTCTTCGCGTGGCCGCTCTTTTCCTCGTTGCTGTACGTGCTCGACTTCACCGACGTGCGCGCGTTTTGGGCCGTGCCGGTCGTCGTGCTGTGGGCCAACGTTCATGCCAGCGTCATGCTGGCCATCCCGGTCGTGTGGGTGGACTCGGCCCTGTGGATCGTGAGGCGGGGATTGGGCGACGCTCGCGCGCGGATCGGCATCGCGCTGTCCGTGCTCGTTCCGCTCGCCACGCTGGCGACGCCGCTGGGCATCCGGCTGCCGCTCTTTGCGCTCTCGTTCGCGCGGAGCCCGATCCGGCAATTCATCATCGAGTGGCGCCCGGTCGACGTCACGGACGCCGCCGTCTATGCGGGCGCGTTACCGCTTCTCGCCCTCGCCGCCTACGGAGCGTTTCGGCTTTGGCGATCAATGCCGCGCGACGTGGTGGTCGTTGCGGCCCTCGCAGTCATGATGGAGATGGCGATGCGCAACGTTCCGCTCTTCACGATCGCGGCGATTCCGCTGGCAGCGAACGGACTGACGTTGCTGCTCGCGCGGTTTCGCCTGCCCGCAGATCCGATGAGCGAGCGCGGGCCTCGCTTTTTTATGCTCGGTAGCGCCGTCGTTCTCGGCGCGGCGATCTTCATCGTCGTGCTCCGCTCGCCGCTTCCGCTCGGATCGTTCCATCCGCCGCAGCGCGAATTTGCGGCGCTCGCGGCGACGACGGGAGACCATCGTATCTTTTGCACGGATTTCACGGACTGCTCGGTGGCGCTGCAGTTTCCCAACCTGCGCGTCTTCCTCGACGGCCGTGCGGACGCATTTCCGATGCCCGTCTGGAAGGACTTCAATACGATTCGATTCGCCGAGCCGGGCTGGGACGAACGTCTCCAGAGCCGAAACGTCAACGCGGTGCTCGTGAAGACCGGGGATTCGCTCGACCTTGCGATCCGCAGGCAAGGTGGAGAGTGGCGTTTCTTCGACGGAGACGCATTCAAGCGGCTCTACGTCCGGATCTCCAGTCCGGCATAGCCGTTTAGGTTCGCATCGCCTTGACCATTTGCCCGAAGGTGGGAGCGCGGCCGTACATCAGCATGCCGACGCGGTAGACGCGCCCGGCAAGAAACGCGACGACGACCAGCGTGACGACGTTGATGAGCAGCGAGACGGCGATCTGCCAGAACGGCGGTGAGTCCACCATCACGCGCGCGACCATGACGAACGGTGCGACGAACGGGACGAAGCTCGAGACGATCACCCAGGTCGCGTCGGGCGCAGAAAGCGCGAAGATGCCCATCAGCAGCGCCGCCATGATCGGCAGGATCAGCGGAAACCCGATGCTGCCGAGATCCTCGGGCCGGTTGATGAGCGAGCCGGCGGCTGCGAAGATGGACGAGAGCTGCAAGAGCCCGACGAAAAAGAACGCGCAAAAGATGGCGAGCAGCTCCCACGGGTTGCCGCTCAGCATCGGCACGCCGGCGGCGGCGGAACCGGCCGGCGGAGCGCCCGAACCGAGCTCGCCGCCGATGCCCGCGAACGCGAAGCTGCCCACCAGCGCCCACAGGCCGAGCTGCACGATCGCGATGGAAACGCTGGCGGCGATCTTAGCATAGAGCATCGTGCTCAGATCTACGCACGAAACCAACAGCTCGGCGATGCGGCTGGTCTTCTCTTCGGCGATGCTGGTCATCGTCAATTGGCTGTTGACGACGACGAGGACGTAGAGCAAGGTGATGAGCAGCGTTGCAATCGCGCGCGCCGCGTCGGCCTGAGCCGCCGACGAAAACTTCGATTCGATCGAGACGATCGTGACGGGGCCGTTGAGGATCTGCGCGATCCTCGCGTCGGGCATGCCGGTGGCGGCCTCGATCTCCATCGGCAAGAGGGCTCGCCGGACGAGCGAGGCCGGGAACGCGCCGGGGTCGCGCGCGTAGACGGCGATGTCGAGCGCGCCGCCCCGCACGTCCAACTTCAGCAGCGCGGCTACGTTGCGGTTCGCGTGCATGAACGCGACCGGTTCGGCGCCTCGCGGCGCGTCCACGACTTGGTAGCGTCCGGCCAGCAGCGGTCGCGCGCGCGCCGCAAGCTCCGGTGATGCCTGCACCGCGACGACGTGCGCCGCGGAGTCCGCGCTCTGCTGCACCCATTTCGGGAGCTGCGCGATCGCCCAGATGCCCGCGACGCTCAGGACCAGCCCGATCTGGAACGCGCGCGAGGTGAGGCGGCGCCGAAGCTCGGCGCCGAAGATCGTGAAGAACTGCGACCTCACGCCGGTACCGCTTCGATGGACGAGAGATAGATGTCGTTGAGCGAGGGTTCGACCGTTTCGAACTGCGAGATGGCGTCGGCCGTCACGAGCTCGCGAAGGATCTGCGAGAAGTCNNCGTCCCGTTCGGCAAGGCGTACCGAGCCGGCGACGCGGTCGAGCACCGCGTAGACCGGCGCGCTGTGCGGCGCCACGCGCACGACGCGCGTCTCCCGGCGGCGGCGCAGGTCGGTCAGCGTGCCCGCGACCCGGTTGCGCCCGGCGGCGACGATGCAGTATTCGGTGCAGAGGCGCTCGAGCTGCCACATCTGGTGGCTGGACACGACCAGCGTCGCGCCCGCCGCGCTCAATTCCAGCATGATCGAGACGAGCATCTCCGCGTTGACGGGGTCCAGTCCGGAAAACGGTTCGTCCAGAATCAGCAGGTCCGGCTCGTGAATTGCCGCGCACGCCACTTGCACCTTTTGCTGGTTTCCCTTGGACAGCTCCGAGCACGGCCGCTTCAAGTACGGCTGCAGGCCCAGGCGCTCGATCCACATCTCGGTGCGTTCGTCCACAACGCGAGGGCTCAGATCGCGGAGCCGGCCAAAATAGCGAATCTGCTGGCGCACGTCGAGCTTGGCGTAGAGGCCGCGTTCCTCGGGCAGATAGCCGAAGCTATAACGGCGCACGCGCGCGTCGATCGGACCGCCGTTCCAGGCAATCGTGCCCGCGTCGGGCGTTAAGATGCCGACGATCATACGCATCGTCGTCGTCTTTCCCGCGCCGTTGGGTCCGAGGAGGCCGAAGATGGCGCCGTCGGCGATCGTGAAGCTGACGTCCTGGACGGCGCACACGTGCCCGAAGTCTTTGCGGACGTGCTCGACGGTCAGCACGTTACGCGCGGTCTCTGACAGGCTGCGTTCGTCACTAGGCAGGAGGTACGGTGCGTGCACGAGGAGAGCCTTCCCCGCGTTCCCTCACTCCGTCTTCCGGAGGTTTGACATGGATCACGACTCTGCCGTCAGCTCGGGCTTTCTCGCGAGTTTCTTCATCGTCTATTTCGGGATACTCGCTGCGATTCTCGTGTTCTTCGTATGGCTGTACTGGCGCATCTTCGAAAAAGCCGGCTATTCCGGTGCGCTCTCGCTCATCAATCTCTTTCCCGGCATCGGAAACTTGGCGTGCGTGCTGATTCTCGCGTTCGGTCAGTGGCCGATCGAGCAGCGTCTTGCCGGCGTTCAAGGAGGGGGCACGTTCACACCGCCGCCTTCGCCGCCTCCCTCCGGGCCCCCGACGTTGACGCCGACGCCTCCGCCGCCCCCGCCGCCGAATCCGCCGGGCGAACTGCCGGCTTAGCGGTTTTCGACCAGCTCCGCGATCCACGCCTCGACGTCGCCGGCGCGCGACGGCAGGATCGCGGAGAGATTCTCGCAGCCGTCGCGCGTGACCGCGACGTCGTCTTCGATGCGAACGCCGATGCCGCGCAGCGCCTCGGGAACGGTCGCGTCGTCGGGCTGGAAGTAGAGGCCCGGTTCGACGGTGAGGACCATCCCCTCGCGCAGCGTTCCGAAACGGTATTCGTGCGCGCGCGCCTTCGCACAGTCGTGGACGTCCAGTCCGAGCATGTGGCTTACGTTGTGCAGCGTGTACCGGCGGAAAAACTGGCGTTCGGGATCGAGGGCCTCGTCCGCCGACACGCGCAACACGCCCAGATCCACCAGGCCCTCGGCCAGCACGCGCATCGCCCGCCGGTTGGGTTCGAGAAAGTCGTTGCCCGGGGCGACCGCCGCCATCGCGGCCTGTTGCGCGGCGAACACGAGATCGTAGACGGCGCGCTGCTCCGGCGTGAAGCGCCCGGAGATCGGCAGCGTGCGCGTGACGTCCGCGGTATAGAGCGAGTCGCATTCGACCCCCGCGTCCAGCAAGAGGAGTTGCCCGGCTTCGACGGCCCCGTCGTTGTGCGTCCAGTGCAGCGTGCAGGCATGATCTCCGGCCGCGGCGACCGTCAGATAACCGGTGTCGTTGGCTTCGATGCGCGCGCGGCTCCAGAACGCCGCTTCGAATTCGCGCTCGCTCTTGGCCGTCGGAAACAGACGGATGACGTCTTCGAACGCGCGCTTGGTGATGCCGCACGCTTTGCGCAGCTCGTCGAGCTCGAAACCATCTTTAATCAGCCGCATCTCCGAAAGGTGCGTCGCAAAGTCGTCGTCGGCGCCCAGGCGTTTGCTTGCGTGTCCCGCATCGTGCAGCTCGCGCAGGAACGGTTCGAGGGCTTCGAGCGGCCGGCATTCGTCAACGTCGAAATACGCGGTGCTCTCGGCGACGCCGCGGCGGCGCCCGACCCAGATCTCGCCGCGCGCCCGATCGGTGAAGAACTCGGCGGTCCCCCGATTGCGTTCGGGCACGAAGAGAATACTGCGATGCGCCGATCCGCGCGGCTCCATCACGAGGACGGTGCCCTGTTCTCCCGGCGGCACCAGGTACGCGAAGTCGCTATTTGGGCGGAAGCGAAAGACGGTATCGTTCTCGCGAATCTGCTCGACGCCGGCCGGGACGATCAGATAGGCTCCGGGATAGGCGCCCGAAAGCGCGTCGCGGCGGGCGCGATAGGCCGCGGTGCCGCCGCGCGATGCCGCAGCGGGTGCCCGGTCCGTCCAACCGCCGGCCATGAAGGCGACGAGCGCGTCCGGCGTCTCGGGGTCGTAGGCGTTGCGGGGGGCGATGAGGTCGGATTCTTTTGATCGCATGGTCCGTGATTCGTTCGCGCCCGGCTCGCTAAGGCTTTTTCAGGCGCGGTTGCGGCGCATAGATGTGCCGGCGCCCGTTCAACCGATGTCGAGGCCGACGTCGAGCGCGGGGGAGCTGTGCGTCAGCCAGCCGGCCGAGATGAGATCCACGCCGGTGCTCGCGATCTCGGCGACGTTGGCCTTGGTTATTCCACCGCTCGCTTCGGTGATGATCTTTCCGTTCACCATGCCCACCGCTTCGTGCAGCTCGTCCGGCGACATGTTGTCCAGGAGAACGGCGTCGACCGGTTCGAGCAACGCTTCGCGCAACTGGTCGAGCGTGTCCACTTCGACTTCAACCTTCACCATGTGCCCGACGCTCGCGCGTACGGCCGCCACGCAGCCGTGGAGCGAACCGGCGACGGCGATATGATTGTCTTTGACGAGCACGGCGTCGTCCAAGCCGAACCGGTGATCGCTGCCGCCGCCGCAGCGCACGGCGTAGCGTTCGAGCGCGCGCCAGCCGGGCGTCGTCTTGCGCGTGCACACGATGCGCGCCTTCGTTCCCGCGACCAAGTCCACCAGTTCCCGCGTGGCGGTCGCGATGCCGCACAGCCGCCCGAGCACGTTGAGCGCCGTCCGCTCGCCGGTCAAGATCGCGCGCGCAGATCCGCGCACGCGTGCGATCTCTCCCCCGGCCGCGACCGCGTCTCCGTCTGCGATCCGGGCCTCGACGGTGGTCTCGCGGTCCAACAGTTCGAACGCAAACACCGACGCGTCCAATCCGGCGACGATTCCCGCCTTGCGCGCCGCGATGCGCGCCGTGATTTGCGCGTCGCCCGGTACGATCGCGTCGGTCGTCAAATCGGCGCCGTGCCCGACGTCTTCGAGCAGCGCGGACCGCACCAGCCCTTCGTAGACGAGGCGCTGCGGTTTAAGCAACACGGTTGAGGTGCGTGAACGAACGCTTGGCGAGCGTGTCGTCCGCCTTTGGAAAATCGGTGCGATAGTGGCTCCCGCGGCTTTCGCGGCGGGCGAGGGCGGCCTCCGTGATGAGCCGGCCGACCACTAGCAGATTGCGAAGGTCGTTGCCGGCGCGCGGGTACGCCGCCTCGAGATCGCCGATGCGCGCTAGCGCATCGCGCATGCCGCGCTCGTTGCGCACGAGGCCCACGTCGGCATACATCAGATTCCGCAGGTCGCGAATGGCCTGCGCCTCGTCCGGGGCTGGATTCATGACGAAATCGTGCGCCGCATCGAAGCTCGGCGCCTCCGGCGAAGCCGGGCTCGACCGGATGCTGTCGGCGACGCGCGAACCGTAGACCAAGGCTTCGAGCAGCGAATTGCTGGCGAGGCGATTGGCTCCGTGAACGCCCGTCGCGCTGACCTCGCCGCACGCCCACAGGCCCGGAAGCGACGAACGCCCCCACTCGTCCACGGCGATTCCGCCCATGTGGTAGTGTGCGGCCGGTGCGACCGGTATCGTTTGCGAGCGCGGGTCGATGCCCGCCTTCATGCAGAAGCCGAACACCGTCGGAAAGCGCTCCGGGAAGGAATCGCCGATCGCGCCGCGCGCGTCCAGCCCGACGCTGCGCCCACGTTGCAACTGCTCGAAAATTGCCCGCGCGACGACGTCGCGGGGCGCCAGCTCGGCGGCGGCATCGATCGCGGGCATGAAGCGTTCGCCCAAATCGTTGACGAGGGTCGCGCCTTCGCCGCGCACGGCCTCGGTGACCAGCGGCATCGGATCTTCGCCGATCGCGAGCGCAGTGGGATGGAACTGCACGAATTCCATGTCGGCCATCGTCGCGCCGGCACGCGCGGCCATCGCGATGCCGTCGCCGGTTGCGACGAGCGGGTTGGTCGTGTAGCGATAGATGCGTCCGATGCCGCCGGTCGCCATGACCACGGCAGGAGCGAAGAACGCCGCCGGCTCTCCGGTATCCGTGCCGTGCGCGTAGACGCCGGCGACGCGGCCGTTCGCGACGATCAGATCGTCCACGACCGTGGACTCGATCACGTCGATTGCCGGTTCGTCGCGCACCGCCGCGACGAGCGTGCGTAAAATCTCGTGACCGGTCGCGTCGCCGCCGGCCTTGACGATGCGGCGCCGCTGGTGCGCCGCTTCGCGACCGAGTTCGAGTTCGCCGGAATCGGTGCGATCGAAGTCGGCGCCGAGCGCGAGCAGATCTTCGACGCGCGCGGGTGCGTCGCGCGTGAGGATCGCGACGAGGCGTTCGTCGCTGATTCCGGCGCCCGCCCGCTCCGTATCGATCGCGTGCAAACGCGGCGAATCGTCGGCCCCCATCGCCGCCGCGATGCCGCCTTGCGCCCAATCCGTCGCCGAGCCGCTGCCCAAGCGCGTCTTGCAGATCACCGCGACGCGCGTCGGCGAGAGCTTGAGCGCGGTCATCAGTCCGGCAATTCCGGCGCCGACGATGACGGCGCCGTACGCCCGGCTCGCGGGAGGCGGGGCGCTCAATCCTTGATCCGCCGGCGGCTGAAATCGAGCATGCGCTCGACCGCGGCGCGGGCGCGCACCGCGACCTCGGGGTCTATGGTGATCTCGTACTCCATCGCCTCGAGGCTGTGCAGCACTTTGGGCAGCGTATTGCGCTTCATGTGCGGACAGAGATTGCACGGCCGCACGAACTCGACGCCGGGATACTTTCCGGCCACGTTGTCGGCCATCGAACATTCGGTCATGAGCAGCACGCGCGGACGGACCGGCGACCCCTCGCTCTTGGCCGACTCCCGGCCGACGAACTCGACCATCCCCTGCGTCGAACCGACGAAGTCGGCTTCCGCGAGGACGTCGGGCGGGCACTCGGGGTGAGCGATCACGACCAGGCGCGGATCTTCCTCGCGATAGCGCTTGACGTCGTCGCCGGTGAAGCGCTCGTGCACTTCGCAATGGCCCTTCCAGGCGACGATCTCGACGTTCGGCGTCTTCGAAGCGACGTATTTGGCCAAATATTCGTCGGGCAGAAAGATGACGCGCGGCGCGCCCAGCGCCTCCACGATTTCGACGGCGTTGCCGCTGGTGACGCAGCAATCGGACTCGGCCTTGACTTCCGCCGACGTGTTCACGTACGTCACGATCGGCACGCCGGGATATTTCTCGCGCAACAGGCGCACGTCCGCGCCGGTGATGGATTCGGCCAGCGAACAGCCGGCGCGCAGATCCGGCACCAGAACCGTCTTGCCCGGGTTGACGAGCTTGGCGGTCTCCGCCATGAAATGCACTCCGCACAGCACGATGACGTCGGCGTCCGTCTCCGCGGCGCGCATCGCCAGCGCGAGCGAATCGCCCACGATGTCCGCAACCGTGTAGAAGATCTCCGGAACTTGATAGTTGTGTGCGAGAATGACGGCGTTCTTTTCGCGCTTGAGCCGGTTGATCGCGGCGACGTACGGCGCGTGCAGCGGCCATTCGACGCGCGGAATGACGCGCGACGCCCGCTCGAAGATCGGGTCGGTTTCGGCTTGTATCTCCGGTGTATAGAGGAGTTCGGTTGCGGTCATGACGATGCTCTCGGGTTGCCGCTGGAGGGCCGGGGACCCTGCTTGGAGCAAGTCAGCTCGATGCTCCGCGTACCCCCNNCGCACAGTCGCTTCCCTCGCTGGCCGTCCCGACGCCCGGCGAAGCCGTTCTGCCCCCGGGCGTACTGCGCGAAGGCGTGTACCTCACGGCGCCCGTCGTCTTGGACGGCGCGACGCTCTTTCGCGTCGCGACGCCGCTGCTCTCGACGCCGGACGAGATGCCGGTTGACGTGCGAGCCGACTACGTCAACGAAGCGCTCGCCCAAATCGTGGCGTTCGACGCGGCCAAACGCAGGACGCTGTACTCGCCCGATAACCTGCACGTTTCCATCGTACACGACGGCGATCAAGTCGTGCTGGTCGCGAACGGCGACAACCAGGCGCCGCTCAACATCGTCACGGTCACCGCTTCGGACGCCAAGTATCGCGGAACGACGGTAGACGCGCTCGCGGCGACGTGGCAGGCGACGCTGCAGAGCGCGCTGACCACCGCGTTGAAGAAGCGTCAACCCGCCGAACAGCAGCGCAGCATCCGCGACGTCGTGGCGGTAGCGATTTGGCTCGTCGTAGGCACGCTCTTCGCGTTGATCATGGCGGCGTTCTTGCGGCGGACGCGACGTCCGTGGGCCGAAGGGGTTGCGGTCTTCATCCCGTGGATCGTCGGCGTCGCGTGGTACGCGACGCTCGTCTACGGCCTCTCGCTCTTTCCGCAGACGGCGGCGCTCGGTCAGTCCCTGATGCGCAGTGCGACCGGCGTCGCGTTCATTTGGCTCGCCGCTTGGGCGACCAATCGCATCGTGGACGCGCTGCTTCCGTACGTCGTTCGCGCGCGCATGATTCAAACCCCGATGCTGGGCGCGATCGCCGGGAACGACGCCGATGCGGTGCGGTCGGAGCTGCGCGTGCCGACGGTGCTGCGCGCCCTGAGCGATTTCAAGCTGGGCGTCATCCTGTTCGTGGCGCTGCTCGCCACGATGAGCCAGATCGGCATTCCGGTGGCCTCCGTGATCACGATCGGCGGTCTGATCGCGATCGCAGCCTCGTTCGCCGCCCAGAACATCGTGCGCGACGTGCTCAACGGCTTTCTGGTTTTGGCCGAGGATCAATACGTCGTCGGCGATTTCGTCACGATCGGTTCCTGGAGCGGCGTCGTCGAGCATCTCAACGTGAGGATGGTCCAAGTGCGCGACGCGAACGGAAGCTTGGTCACCATTCCGCACAGCGCGGTCGTGCAAGTCGCGAACCAGTCGCGGAATTGGTCGCGCGTCGACTATCGCGTACCTATCGCCGCCGATGCCGATCTCGGCGCCGCCATCCGCATCGTCGCGAGCGCCGCGGAGGAGCTCGCGAAGGACGAGGCCTGGAGCGACGCGATCTTAGGGCCGCCCGAGTGGGTGGGGATTCAGTCGGTCGCGCGCGGTTCCATCGTCGTGCGCGCCCCGATCCGAACCAAGCCGTTGCGGCAGTTCGGCGTGGAACGGGAGCTCAACGCGCGCGTGCTGGCCGCTTTCGAGCGCGAAGGCGTCAAGCTCGGACACGGCGCCGCGGCTCCCGCGGTCGTGGTCGAATGACGATGCCGCGCGTCGCCCGGGCTCTCGCGCTGTGCGCCGCCCTCCTGGCACCCTTGGCAAGCGCGCTGCCGGCGCACGCCGATCCGGCGCCGGTTCCGACAGCGCGCTCGCAACGCGTGCTGCTGGTCGTGAACCGGGGGAACCACCCGATCTTCGAGGTTCGCGTCGGGCACGACGCCGCGCAATCGTGGAGCGGGGATCTGCTCGGCTTTGCCACGGTCATCGACGTGAGCAGCGGCAAGGAAGTTCCGCTGGGGCTGGCTCCGTCGCAATGCGCCTTCGACGTTCTCGCGACGTATCAGGGCGGCCATCGTGAGATCCTGCGCGACGTGGACCTGTGCTCCACGACGCGCGTGGACTTCACGTACTGACGGCCGAATCGGCTTGCGGCCGCAAGATTCCGATGGATTCGCACCGCTTCGCCCGCTAGACTAAAAGACATGAAGAGCGTGGATCGAAATGCCGAGCGCGTGCGCGAACTCTGCCGTTACATCGAAACGCACCTGGACGAGCGCTTGCTCCTGGCCGATCTGGCAGCCCGTGCCGGACTCAGCCCGTTTCACCTGCAACGCAGTTTTCGCGCGGTCGCGGGGGTAACGCCGAAACAGTACGTCGACGCGGCTCGCGTCAAGAGACTCAAATCGGAACTTCGCGATTCGCACGACGTGACGCAAGCCGTTTACGATGCCGGCTACGCGTCGTCGAGTAACGTGTACGAACGCGCCGGTACGCAGCTCGGCATGACGCCGAACCAGTACCGTCGCGGCGGCCGCGGCGTCGCGATCACGTATGCGGTCGCCGAGACGACGCTCGGCTTGATGGTCGTCGGCGCCACGGATCGCGGCATCTGCTTCGTGCGTTTCGGCGATTCGGCCGACGCGCTCGCCAACGAATTGCGCCGGGAATATCCGAGTGCGGCCGTTGACGAGATGCGCTCGCCGCACCACGCCGATTTCGAAACGTGGATAGCGGCATTGCGCCGCCACCTGGCCGGCCGGCAACCGCACGTGGACTTGCCGCTCGACGTGCGCGCGACGGCGTTTCAGCTCGTCGTCTGGACCTACTTGCAGTCGATTCCGTACGGCGAAGTACGATCGTACGCGGAAGTCGCGGCCGCAATCGGGAAGCCCAAGGCGGCTCGCGCCGTGGCGCGCGCGTGCGCGGCCAACGAAGTCGCCGTCCTGATCCCGTGCCACCGCGTGATTCGCGGAACGGGAGAACTGGGCGGCTATCGCTGGGGTTTGGGCCGCAAGCGTACGCTTATCGACCGCGAGCGCGAGACGCGAGCGACGGGCGTACCGCCGCCTCGTGGATAGAGAGGAGCTAGCCGTGGAGCACGTCGCAACGTTTCGAGCCCTGCACGCGCAGACGCGCGTGCTCGTTCTTCCCAACGCGTGGGATGCCGCGTCGGCAATACTGTTCGTCTCCGCCGGCGCGACCGCGATCGCGACGACGAGTGCGGGTCTCGCGTGGTCCTGCGGGTTCCCCGACGGCGACGCCCTGCCGCGCGAGGCGCTGCTCTTGGCCGTCGCGGCAATCCTTCGCGCATGCCCGAGCGTGCCGGTCTCGGTGGACCTCGAAGGCGGATATTCCGGCGACCCAGGCGAGGTCGCGATCCTCGCCTCGCAACTCGCGACTATGGGCGCAGCCGGAATCAATCTCGAGGACGGTGACGGGAACCCCGAATTGCTGGCGGCAAAGATCGAAGCGGTGAAGCGAAGGACCGGCATCTTCGTGAACGCGCGTGCCGACGTCTATCTGCGCGAGTTGGCGCACGGCGACGACGCCGTCGCGGAGTCGGTCGCTCGCGCGAAGCGCTACGCGCTCGCCGGCGCGGACGGCATTTTCGTTCCCGGCATCGCGCCGGAGGCGATCGCGACGCTGGCGCAGGCAACGCCGCTGCCCCTCGCCGTGTTGGCCGAACCCGGACTGCCGGCGTTCGCGGAGTTGTACGGGTTGGGCGTGCGACGCATCAGCGCCGGCTCCGGCCTTGCCAAGCTCGCATACGGCGACGCTCGCGCGGCCGCGACCGCTTTCCTGGGAGGCGAAAGCGCGGCGCTCTTCTCGGGAGGCGCCGTGCCGTACGCGGAGATGAACGCGCTGGCCGCGCGCCACCAAAGCCGCCCCGGAAGTGTTTAGGCCCATGCACTCTTCCCGCTAGTCCAGGAGGACGTCAATGGAACCGCTCGATCTTCGGACGAACTTGCCGCGCCGCGCGCGGGCCGAACTGGACGGCATCACCTTTCTGCCTCGTTCGATCGATAAAGTCCGCGCCTCGCTACCCGGCGGCAACGTCCACGATTTCAAGGTCGAGGGATTCACGACGAAGATGCTCGACGAGATGGGGATCAGCGTTGCGGACTTTACCGAGGCCGTGCGAGGCGCGACGTCCGACGCCGACGTCGCTGCGTACGTCCGCGCCCACGCGAAGCCCGGTGGGATCGAGGCCTGGAACGGCTTCGTGACGCGCCGCGAAATCTACAACGGCGACCGTGCCGAGGCGATCGCCGACAATCCGTGGCTGGCCGATCATCCGGAGCTGGTCTATTCGATCGACTTCCTCGACTATGTCGACGAACACGGCATCTAGCCCACCGCAACGGGCGGCGGCCGTTACGGTCGCCGTGCTTGGTTTCCCGACGGATTCGAATTCGTCGCATCTGCGTGGCCCCGCCAAGGCGCCGGCGCGCATTCGCCTAGCGATGAACGACGACGGCTCGAATTCGTTTGCGGAGTCCGAGCTCGACCTCGCGACGCCCGGCGTCTTCGAAGATCTCGGCGACGTCGCGCTGCGCGAGGACGAGAGCGATCTTGAGACCATCGAAGCCGCGATTGAAGCGCAACTGGCGCTCGGGCGACGCGTGCTCTCGCTCGGAGGCGACCACTCGATCACGTATCCCGTCGTCCGCGCGTATGCCTTGCGCTATCCCGGTTTGTGCGTCGTGCACGTGGACGCGCATCCCGACCTCTACCCGGAATTCGGCGGAAACCGGTACTCGCACGCCTGTCCGTTCGCCAGAATCCTTGAGGACGCGGGAGTCGAGAGCCTCACGCAGATCGGCATTCGCACGATGTCGTCGCCTCAGCGAGAAATGGCGGACCGGCATGGCGTGCGCGTCTTCGGACCGTCGCAGCTGCAAGAGGCATGCTCGAGGCTGCCCGGCGGCCCCGTCTACCTTTCGGTGGATCTCGACGGATTGGACCCGGCGTTCGCGCCGGGCGTCTCGCACCGCGAGCCGGGTGGCCTTTCGGTGCGCGACGTGCTCGACGTGTTGGCGAAGATCCCGGGCAACGTCGTCGGTTGCGACGTCGTCGAACTCAATCCCGAACGCGACATCCAAGACATGACCGCGACCGTCGCGGCAAAACTTTCCAAGGAATTCATCGCCCGCATGCACGCGGACGCCCGCCGTAACGAAGAGGTTTCGTTTTGAAAATCGCAAGTCTCATCGCGCGAGTTCTGCTCGGCGTGATGTTCGTCGTCTTTGGTTTGAACGGTATTTTCCGGTTCATACCCGTTCCCCCCGGCATCCCCGCGATGGCGGCTAGCTTCAACGAGGTCATGTTCGCCTCACATTATATGGCGTTTGTCGGCGCGGTCCAGTTGCTCGCGGGTTTGGCACTCTTGGCAAACCGCTACGTCCCGCTGGCGCTCGTCACGATCGCCGCCGTGCTGGCCAACATCCTCGCGTTCCACGTCACGATGATGCCGGCCACGATTCTGCCGGGTCTCGTTGCGACGGCGCTCTGGTTCTTGGTCGCGTCGCCGCTGCGCGCGAACTTCGCGCCTCTGCTCGCCGCTCGGGCCGAGCCTGCGTCGAACCGGATCTAGCCGGCGACGGCGCGCCCCGCAATCGAAGCGTCGAGGATCTCGACGGGATGTGCGGCGCGCAGCGAGCGACCGCGCTTTTGCAAGAGCGAGAGCATCTGCAGCGTACAGCCGGGGTTGGCGCTCGCGATGATGTCGGCTTGAGTCGAGAGCACGTTGTCCACCTTGCGTTCGCCGATCTCGTTCGCGCTCGCAGGTTCGAACAGGTTGTACGTGCCGGCGCTGCCGCAGCACTGGTCGCCGTCGGGAATCTCGCACAGCGTTACGCCGGGAATGGACCGGAGCAGCGCTCTTGGCTGAGCGCGGATGCCTTGCGCGTGGGAGAGATGACAGGCGTCGTGATAGGCGATGCGAGCGTCGATCCGGTGACGCGTCGCGATCGGATCGAGTCCGGCTAGAAACTCGCTGACGTCGCGCACCTTCGCCGCGAATCGCGCCGCCGGTTCGCGCATGCTTTCGTCGCCGGAGAAAAGCCGGCCGTATTCCTTTAACGTCGAACCGCAGCCGGCCGCGTTGACGAGGATCGCGTCGAGGCCGCCGGCGTCGAATTCGGAGATCAGCCGCCGGGCGAAGCCCTTGGCTTCGGCTTCCCGGCCGCCGTGGAACGAGAGCGCCCCGCAACAGCCCTGTGCGGGCGGCACGACGACGTCGCAGCCTTCGGCGTTGAGCACGCGGATCGTCGCATCGTTCACGTTCGGAAAGAAGACGCGCTGCACGCAGCCGGCGACCAGAGCGACGCGCCGGCGCGCGCTCGCCGTGCGCGCCGGATAGAACCCTAGGAGTCGCTTCTCGCGAGCGACCGGCGGCGCGAGCTCGTCCAGCTGCGCGATGCGCGCAGGCAAAAGCCGGAGCAGGCCGGAGGCACGCGCGATGCGTTGCAGTCCGCTGCGGACGTAGAGCGAGAGCGGAAGCGCCGCCGCGCGCAGGCGCCCGGGGTACGGAAAGAGCGAGAAGATCGCGGTACGGAATAGCGAGTCGCCGGGCGCCCGGCGGTAGCCTTCCTCGATGCGAGCGCGCGTCGTTTCGATCAACACGTCGTAGCGGACGCCCGACGGGCAGGCGGTGACGCAGGCCATGCAGCCGAGACACGCGTCGAAATGCGAGACGACCGTCTCCTCGAGCGCGAGCGTCCCGTCCGAGAGGCCCTTCATGAGATCGATGCGGCCGCGCGGAGAGTCCGTCTCGCGTCCCCACGACGCGTACGTCGGACACGCCGGGAGACAGAAGCCGCAATGCACGCAGTCCGCGATGAGGTCCACCGTCGATCGCGCATCCGCGGACGATTCGTGCGGCGCCGGCATCAGAGCCCGCCCACGAATGCGCCCGAGCGTATGCGCCCCTCCGGATCGAAGCGCGCTTTGATCTCCCGCATCAAGCGTATCGACGGCGGAGGCGTCCCCCACGGCTCGATCTCGGCCGGCATTCGGGGAGCGTCCTCGACGACGAGCGAGCCGCCGCCGCTTTCGATGCACGCGCGAGCGTTCGCCACGGCGTCGAACGCGCGTTGCGGCATCTTAGGCTTTCCCGCGACGAAGAAGATGCCGAGCGCCGGATATGCGCAGACTGAAGGATCGTCGAGGCACGCGGCGAGCGGCGCGATCGCGAGCGCATCGATTGCGGCGAAGTCCGAGGGAAGGACGGTGCCGCGCACGCGAAGCGGCCCGGCGGTGCGAGCGCGCGCGTCGCCGTCTCGCGCGCTCGCCGGATCGACGGCCTCCACGGACCATCCACGCTCGCGCGCGATCTCGAAGACGCAGGCCGTCTGCGAATCGACGCCCGCCGGGAAGCCTTCGAACGCGACGTCCGCGTCGTAACGCGACGATGCGCTCGCCCGTCCCAGCGCGCTCACCGCTACCGGCTCGAGGTGTCTGCTTCGCATCTCCAGGACGAGTTCCCACACCGCATCGGGTGCGAGGCCGGTAAGCCGCACCGCGCGCGTGGCTTGCGGCAGCGGATGCACGCGCAACGTTGCCGACGTAACGAGGGCGAGCGTACCGTGCGATCCGACCATGAGTTTGGACAGGTCGAATCCGGCGACGTTCTTGACGACCTTGCCTCCGGCGCGCACCGGAACGCCGTCGGCGCGAACCAATCCGACGCCGAGAATGAGATCCTTAAACGAGCCGAAGCGCATCCGGCGCGGGCCGAAGGCGTTGGCCGCGATCGCGCCGCCGATCGTCGAACGATCCGGTTCCGCGACGTCGACGGCGAGGCGCTGGCCCCGCTCGGCCAAAACGCGGGATAATTCCGCGAACGTGACGCCGGCCTCAACGGTGACGGTTTGATCCTCGGGCACGTACTCGACGATGCGGCGCAAGCCGCGAGTCGAAAGCACGACGCCGTCGCGATCGCGCCGTCCGATCGTGTGCGTTCCGCCGCCCTCGAACGCGAGCGAGGTCCGCTCGTTCGCGCAGGCTTGAAGCGATGCCGCCGCTTCGGCCGCCGTCTGCGGCACGAGCGTTCGATCCGTCATCCGCGCCCCGCGACGCCGTCGCGTTCGAAGGACGTGAGCGCGAACGGACCCGGACGGTCGCCGCAAAGACGCGGCGTCGGAAAGACTTTGCCCGGGTTGAGCGCGCGCTCCGGATCGAACGCGCAGCGCAGCATATTCATGGTTTCGAGATCGTCGTCGGTAAAGAGTTCGCTCATGTAGACGGCTTTGTCCAGACCGACGCCGTGCTCGCCCGTGATGGAACCCCCATGATCGATGCAGATGCGCAGAATCTCCCCGCCGACGCGCTCGGCGAGCTCTTCCTCGCCGGCGACGCGGGCGTCGTAGAGTACCAGTGGGTGAAGGTTACCGTCGCCGGCGTGAAAGACGTTCGCGACGCGCAATCCCGACGTGGAGGCGAGCTCGGCGATCTCGCGCAGCACCGCGGCGATCTCTTTGCGCGGGATGACGCCGTCTTGCACGTAGTAGTTCGGACTGATGCGCCCCATGGCGGCGAACGCGCCCTTGCGGCCCTTCCACATGAGCGCGCGCTGCTCGTCGTCGTGCGGGCTGCGAACCTCGATCGCTCCGCACGCCGTCATCAGCGCGATCGTCTCGTGCGCCGTCTCCTCTACTTCGGCGGCGATGCCGTCCACGTCGATCAGCAGCGCGGCCCCGGCGTCGAGCGGCCAGTCCACGCCCGTTGCGGAAACGATCGCTTCGATCGCGAGCCCGTCCATCATCTCGACGGCCGCCGGGACGATCCCGCGCGCGACGATCGCCGATACCGCGTCGCCGGCCTGGCCGGTAGTCGCAAACGTCGCAAAGATCGTTCGCGTTTTTTCGGGAAGGCGCAGCACGCGCAACCAAACCTCGGTGACGATGCCGAGCATGCCTTCGCTGCCGACGACGGCCGCCATCAGGTCGTACCCGAGGCAGTCGAGGACGGGACCGCCGATCTCGGTCACGCTGCCGTCGGCAAGAACGAGCGTCGCGCCGAGTGCGTGGTTGACGGTGAAGCCGTACTTGAGACAATGCGCGCCGCCGGCGTTCTCCGCCACGTTGCCGCCGATCGAGCAGACGCTCTGAGAAGACGGATCGGGAGCGTAATAATATCCAAGCGGAGCGAGCGCGCGGCTGACGTCGAGGTTGACGACGCCGGGCTGAACGCGCACGCGCTCGTTCGCAACGTCTATTTCGAGGATGGCTTTCATGCGCGAGAGGCCGACGACCAGGCAGCCCGCGCTCGGCACCGCGCCGCCCGAAAGGCCGGTTCCCGCGCCGCGCGCGACGATCGGCATGCCCAGGTCGCGCGCGAGTTTCACGCAGCGCGAAACCTCGCGGGTCGTGGCGGGCAGCACGACGAGCGCCGGCGTCACGCGCGTTCCGGTCAAACCGTCGCACTCGTACGTGCGTAGTTCGCTCGGCGCGCCGACGACGTTTTCTGCGCCGACGATGGCGGCGAACGGCTGCGGATTGACGGGCATCGCTGCTCCATGGTAACAGGGGAAATGAAAGTCCTTCTCCCGATTTCAGGGTGCGAATGGCGCAATTGACCGGTTCCCTTAACGACCGCGGCGAGCTGCTCGGCTTGCTCTTGGATTTCGACGGCACCGTCGCGGAAACCGAACGCCTCGGCCACCGCGTGGCCTACAACCAGGCGTTCGCGCAGCTCGGCTTGCACTGGACGTGGGACGAGGCGCTCTACGCCCAACTGTTGAGCGTCGCGGGCGGCAAAGAACGCCTCAGGTACTACCTCGATCGCTATCGACCCGAACTTGGCGACGGGGACGATGCCGCCAAGCATCGTCTGATCGCTGAAGTGTACGAAGCGAAGATTCGAAACTTCGCCTCGATGGCGCCGCACGTGCCACTACGTCCGGGCGTCCGGCGCCTCGTGCACGAAGCGCGCTCGGCGGGCGTGAAGGTCGCGATCGCGACGACCGCGTCGCGGACGGGCGTCGAGGCGCTGCTCGCGCAGGACGATTCCGTGCGCGGTGCGATCGATCTCATCGCAGCGTCGGAGGACGTCGAGCGCAAGAAACCCGCACCCGACGTCTACCGCTGGGCGATGGATCGCCTCGGACTGGGCGCCGGCGGCTGCGTTGCCGTCGAGGATTCGAACGTCGGCCTGCGCGCGGCGCTTGCCGCCGGACTGACGACGCTCGTCACCGTGAGCGATTTCACCGCCGGCGAGGATTTCACGGGTGCGGCCGCCGTGCTGTCGGATCTGGGCGAGCGGGACGCGCCGGCGCGAACGCTTCGCGGTCCGGCGCCGCCTGCCGGCATCGTGGACCTCGCGTACCTCAACGGCCTCCGTCTCCGATCATCGACGTGATGCCGACGCCGGTACCGTCGGTCGCTATGACGACGGCGCCGTCTTCGTCGGTGCGATAGATCCGTGCGCCCGCGTTTTGGAGCGCGTCCAGCGTGACAGGCGCGGGATGCCCGAACAAATTGTGGCGGCCGACCGAAATGACGGCGTAGCGTGGATGTACGGCGGCGAGAAACGCCGGGGTCGAACCGTACGCCGAGCCGTGATGGCCGACTTTGAGCACGTCCGCGCGCAGGTCCACGCCTTCGGCGAGAAAGCGCTGCTCGGCCGCGGCACCGGCGTCGCCGGTAAAGAGCATCCGGAAGCTGCGGTACTCCAACAGGAACGCGATCGAGTTCTCGTTGATGTCGTTGCGGGATCCGGCCACGAGCGGCAGCGATGGACCCACGAAGCGCAACGTCACGCCGTCGGGCGTTCGCCAGACGTCGCCCGCGCGCGGCGTCACGATCGGCACGCGCTGAGCGCGCGCCAGATCGATCGCGTCGCGGTACGCGTGCCCCCCGTACCGCTGGCCGCCGTCGGCGATCTCGCCCACGGAAAGCTTGCGCAGAACCGGCGCGACGCCGCCTGCGTGGTCGCCGTGCGGATGCGTCAAGATGAGGGCGTCGAGCCGGTGGATTCCGCATCGCAATAGGAACGGCACGACCGTCCGCTCGCCGACCAACTCGGCTTGCGAATCGGAGCCCGGGCTCGCGCCGCGTTCCAGACGTCCGCCGCCGTCGATCAGGAGCGCCTCGCCGCCGGGCGTTTGCACGGCGATCGAGTCCGCCTGTCCGACGTCGAGCACCGTGATGCGCAGCCGCCCGTCAGGTAAGCGCGGCGGCGCGACGGTCAGCACGACGCCGGCGAGAAGAGCGATGGCGGCGAATTGCCACGCGCCGCGTTGCCAGGCGCGCACCGCGCAGTACACGGCGACGTCGTACGCGGCGATGCACCACGCTGGCGCCGGCGTCATGGGGATCGTCGAAGCGTTCGCCGCCGAGAGCGCGCGCACGACGGCCAGCGTCCAGGCGAGCGACCAACTCGTGAGGTTCGCGGCCGCTTGCGCGAGGGGTGCGCACCACGCCAGCGCGAGCTGCAGGGCGCCCAGGATCATCGTAACGCCGACGAAGGGCACGATGCAGAAGTTCGCGACGAGTGCGTACGGCGAAAACTGCAAGAAGACGGCCGCGGTAAGCGGCCAAGTGCCCAGCTGCGTCGCGAGCGTGAGCACCGCGGCTTCGCGCACGCGGTTGGGTAGCGCGATCCACCCGGACAACAGACGTTCGAGCGGCCGCGCGCAGACGAAGATCGCGGCTACGCACGAGAACGAGAGCGCGAACGAGGCGCCTGCAACCGAAGGCGGCCGTGCGAGCGCGATCGCCGCAGCGGCAAACGCCAGCACGTTCCACGAGAGCGCCGGACGGCCGCAAGCACGCGCGGCCAGCGCGGCGGTCAGCATGGTCGCGGCTCGCACGGCCGGCAGCTGCGCGCCGCTCCACGCGACGAACGCCCACACGATCGCGGTTACCACCGCGCACGTCCACGCGCGCGGCAAACCTGCGAACGATAGGATCCAGAACGCGATGGCGGCGACGACGCCGAGATGCAAGCCCGCGGTCACCAGGACGTGGATGGTTCCCGTCTCCTGAAACTCCGCGCGCAGATCCGGCGGTACGGCGCCGCGTTCGCCCCAGAGTTCTCCGGCGAGAATGGCTGCATCGGTGTCCCCGAGTCGCTCGCGCAGCCGTTCCATCGCCCATGCATGCGCGCGAGCCANNCGTTCGCTTTGAATCTCGCGCTCGCTCGTCTCGCCGGGATTGCGCGCGTCGTCGAACGGCTCGAGCCGTCCGCGAACGACGAGCGGTACGCCAAGCGGCGGCGGCGTTCCGCGCACCTGAACCTCGACGGCCGGGCCGCCGGAAATCGCGAACGTAAACGCACTCGAACCATCGTCGCCCGCGCGGGCCTGCAATGCGGCGCCTTCGTAGCGTGCGGTGCGGCGCTCGAAAACCGGCTGGGCGAGGTCGTGCCGCCACTGCGCGTTCAGCGCGCCGATCGCAAATGCGACGGCGAGCGCCGCGCGAGCGAACGCAAAGTCCGCGCGTACGATCGCAACGCAGCCAAGGAGCGCGGCGCCCGCGGCGACTACTACGCGGATTCCCGGATCGAGGGGCTCGACGGAAAGCGTACCGAGCACAGCAGCGACGCAGACCGCGCCGAACGCGTAGGGCGACATCGGCTCCCCCCGTGCGACGGTGCAAGCGAATCGCTAGACTCCCGTGTCACCCTGAGCGCGGCGCCACGGCAGGCTCGTCCTTCGACGGGCTCGGGATGACACGTTACCGGCTTCTTTCGAACGGTTTTGGCGCGACGAGGGCTGGCCTATAGTCCAAGCGAACCATTAGCGCCTCGTGCGTATCATCGTTACCGGCGGCGCCGGATTCATTGGATCACACGTGGTCGACGCATATCTTGCTTCCGGTCACGACGTTCTCGTCATCGACTCCCTTTGGGAGCACGGCGGCGGGCAGCGCTCCTACATCCCCGACCGCGTCTCGTTCTTGCACATGGACATCCGCAACGGCGAGCTCGGACGCATCTTCACCGAGTTCAAGCCCGATATCGTCAACCATCACGCGGCGCAGCATTCGGTCGCGATCTCGTCACGCGATCCGCGCTACGATGCCGAAGTCAACGTCGTCGGGCTACTCAACGTGCTCGACAGCGCGGTAAAGGTCGGCGCGAAAAAGGTCATCTTCGCTTCGAGCGGCGCCACCTTCGGAACGCCCGATCGCTTTCCGATCGACGAGAGCACGCCGCAGCGGCCCACGTCGCCCTACGGCATCACCAAGATGGTGGCCGAGCATTACCTCCGGTTCTACCGCGACGAAAAGGGCTTGGACTTTACGGCGTTGCGCTACGGCAACGTCTACGGACCGCGCCAGGACCCGAACGGAGAGGCCGGCGTGGTCTCGATCTTCATCGGCAAGTTTCTCAAGCACGAAGGCGTCCGCATCGACTGGGACGGCGAGCAGACGCGCGATTACATCTTCGTCAAAGACATTGCGGACCTCAACCTCAAGGCGCTCGAGCGTGGATCGGGCTCGTGCTACTGCATCGGAACGAATACGAAGACGAGCGTCAACACGATCTACCGGACGCTCGTGGACATCACCGGGTTCGAAGCACCCGTCACGCCCGGACCGCGCCGTCCCGGCGACGCGCGCGACGCGCAGTTCGACGCATCCTTAGCGGCGCGCGAGCTCGGTTGGACGGCTACGACGAGCCTTCCCGACGGCATGCGAGCCACGTACGAGTATTTTCGAAATCTCGTAGCGCGTGCTCCGGCATAATCTCGCGCTCGCCGTCGCGCTTGCAAGTCTCGTAGTCCTCGGATCGTGCGCGCACTCCGCGCCGGCGCCGGGCCCATCACCTGACGAAACGCCGCCGGCCCCCCCTTCCGCGATGCGAAACGCGGCGCATCTGCTGGCGTTCTCATCGCAGATAGACGAGAAGTCGTCCGACCTCACGGCCGGTCCGATCCTCGCCGTGTCGGGGACCATCGGACCTCGAAACGCGATCGCGGTCGATCCCGTCTATTCGCTCCGCTCGAATGAAGCCACCGACGAAGGCCCTTACGAAATCACCGCCTTCGACGCAACCGGCAAGGAGCTGGTTCGAACGCATTTCAACGTCATCGGCCGCTACGGAACCACGAAGGCTCCTCGTCCGTTTGCCGTCAAAGTCGCGCTGTCGCAAAAACAGCTCGATGCGCTGGCGTCGCTGCGCGTTCGCGACCGCGATTTCCAACGCACGATCGTCGGAACGCACGCAACCGATCCCCACGCCGACGTCTTCCGCGACCGCGCGGGCCGCTTCGAGATCACCTGGGATGCCAAGGCGTTTCCCGAGATCGCCATCACGAGCGCGCCGCCCGGATCCGTCTTCGATCTCGCGATCGCAACCGGCGGGCACGCCCTCTTCGGCACGCCCGCCAAAGGCATCGTCGTAGACTTCTCCAACGGCCTGCGTTCGTACCGTAAGGTCTTCACGCCCCAGCCGTAACGTCCGCGTGACGTCGCGCGCTTCGCGCGTCCTACCCGACGACGAGATTCAGCAGTTTATCCGGTACGAAAATACGCTTGCGCACCTGCTTCCCGTCGAGTTGCGCCTTGACGTTCGGCTCGGCGAGCGCTAGGGCAATCGCGTCGTCCTCGGACGTTCCGGGCGCCATCGTGACGCGCGCGCGAATCTTCCCGTTGACTTGAACCACGAGCGTGAGCGCGTCCACCGCGAGGGCTGCAGGCTCGACCCGGAGATACGGCTCGAGATGGACCGAGGAGTCGTGGCCGAGGCGGTGCCACATCTCTTCGGCGATATGCGGAGCGAACGGCGCGATGACGATCGGCATCGCGTGGGCCGCGTAGCGCATCGTTTCCGAATCNNCGGCGCGTGAGCGTCTCGTCAATCGCGGATTTCGCCGCCACGTGCACGGCGCGCAGCAGATTCCGCTCGTCGTCCGAGCTCGCCGCCGGGAGTAAGCGCGCCGACGTCGCCCGCGCCGTTTCGAAATACGGTTCGCACGCGCGCCAGACCCTATTGACGAAACGCACGCGGCCGGAGATGCCTTCGTCGCTCCAGTCGCTCGTCTCTTCGGGGGGAGTGACGTAGAGTAAGAACAGCCGCATCGCGTCCACGCCGTTGGTCTGCGCCGTTTCGTCTATGCCGATCACGTTGCCGCGCGACTTGGACATCTTCTCGCCGTTGTAGAGCACCATTCCCTGGTGGAACAGACGCTCGAACGGTTCGTTCGCGCCGGTTACCCAGCCGCGATCGTGAAAGAACTTATAGAAGAAGCGCGAGTAGAGCAGATGCAGCACCGCGTGCTCGGCTCCGCCGATGTACTGGTCCACGTTCATCCAGTACGACGCGACGTCCGTGGACCACGGTTGCTCGCTATTGTGGGGATCGAGGTATCGCAGATAGTACCAGGACGATTCGAAGAACGTGTCCATCGTGTCGGTCTCGCGGCGCGCCGGTCCGCCGCACGACGGGCAAACCGTGTTGACGAAGTCGGGCATGCGTGCCAGCGGCGATCCCTCGCCATGCAAATGCGCGTTCGGGGGGAGCAAGATGGGAAGGTCTTCGTCCGGTACGCGAACCTCGCCGCACGTCTCGCAGTAGACGATCGGGATGGGCGTGCCCCAATACCGCTGGCGCGACACCAGCCAATCGCGCAACCGGAAATTGACGGACTTGCGACCGAGCCCCTCGGCTTCGAGGCGCCGTGCGATCGCGTCGCGCGCGCGCTCGCTCGTCATTCCGGTGAAGTCGCCGCTGGAGACGAGGCGGCCGTCTTCGACGAACGCGCATGCCGGCGGCTCCTCGATCGCTCCGCCTTCCGGGGCGACCACGGTCGCGATCGGCAAGCCGTACCCTTTGGCAAATTCGAAGTCGCGCTGGTCGTGGGCGGGAACGCCCATGACCGCACCGGTGCCGTACTCGGCCAACACGTAGTTGGTGACCCAGATCGGGACGCGTTCGTGAGAGAGCGGATTGATCGCGTAGGCTCCGGTGAAGAGCCCCTGCTTCTCCATCAAGCTCGTGCGCTCGAGCTCCGATTTGCTCTTGAGGCCGTCGGCGAAGGCCGCGATCGCCCGTGCTTTTTCGGGCGGAACGAGCTTCGCCAGCTCGCTCGCAATCGGATGGTCGGCGGCGATGGCTAAGAACGTCGCGCCGTACAGCGTATCCACGCGCGTCGTGAAGACCTCGATCTTCCGGTCGAGTCCCTCGACGCCGAACGCGAGCTCGACGCCCTCGCTGCGCCCGATCCAATTGCGCTGCATCGCTTTGGTGCGCTCCGGCCAGCCGGGCAGTTCGGCGAGATCGTCGAGCAGACGATCCGCGAAGTCGGTAATCTTCAAGAACCATTGCGAGAGGTTGCGGCGTTCCACCGCGTTTCCGCAGCGCCAGCACTTGCCGTCGATAACTTGCTCGTTCGCCAGGACGGTCGCGTCGTGCGGACACCAGTTGACGGGCGCCGCGCGCTTATAGGCGAGACCCGCTTCGTGCAGGCGCGAAAACAGCCACTGGTTCCAGCGATAGTACTCCGGTTTGCACGTCGCGATCTCCCGGCTCCAGTCGTAGCTGGTTCCCATGAGGCGTACTTGCCGCTCCATGTTGGCCACGTTCGATTCGGTCCACNNGCGTCCCAGCCCATCGGGTTGACGACGTTGTAGCCGAGCATGCGCATCATGCGAGCGACGGCGTCGCCGAGCGTATAGTTCTTCGCGTGCCCGACGTGAAGGTCGCCCGACGGATACGGCAGCATGACGAGCGTGTAGTACTTCGTTCGCGCGTCGTCGCGCGCGGCGCGGTAGAGGCCCTCGTCGTGCCAACGCTGCTGCCACGCGCGCTCGACCGTTCGAAAATCGTATTGCTCCGCCATCTAAAGCATGATAATCGCTCGCACCGGGTCCGGCTACCTTTCCGGTCGGACCCGGGCGCGGGAAGGTCGCGCGTGCGCCGCTATCTACCGGTCCTCATCGCCGTCCCCGCAATCGCTTTCATGGTGTTGCATCCGAACGCTCCCAGGCCGCCCGACCGGCTCGCGCCGGAGGCTTCCGCCCACGCCGGCCAGCAACGCGGCGGCCTCCGCGGGGACCGGCCGCCGCCGTCGCAAGGGAGCGTCGTCTACGTTGCCGGCGCGGTGCGGCGCCCGGGCCTCTATCGCGTCGAGAACGGCGCCCGCGCCGACGACGCCGTCAGATTGGCCGGCGGCATGATACCGCAGGCCGACGCGTCCGGCGTGAATCTTGCCGAGCGCGTGGCCGACGGCGACGAGATCTACGTCCCGCCGGCGGGCGAGAGTCCCCGCGCACGCCGGGTCCGGTCGCGGCGGAGCGGGCGGGCTCGCGGACACCGGCGCGGGGCGGATGCGGCCGGGGCGCTCTCCGGGCACGTGGACCTCAACGCGGCCGGCGCCGGCGAGCTCGGCGCGGTCCCGGGGATCGGGCCCGCGATCGCCGAGCGCATCGTCGCGATTCGAGCGCAGGAGGGCGCGTTCGCCTCGCTGGACGAGCTGCTCGACGTCGCCGGCATGACGCCGCGCCGCCTCGAACAGGCCCGGCCGTACGTTTATATTTCGGACTAATGTACGAGGGGGCCACCGCGGGCCCTGAGCGAAACGCGCGATATGTCGCCGACGCTACCTGAAAAGGAGACGCTGACAAGCCTCATTCGCCGGGTGCTCGCCGAGCCGCGCGACGAGGCACTGCTCGAGCGCGTGGCGGGGCGGTTCACGGCCACCTCGAGCGCCCGGATCCTCGAACGCGCCCAAGACATCGCGTGCGCGATACGCGACAGCGGTTTGGAACGTGGAGACCGCGTCGCGCTGGTCAGTCACGACTGCGTGGACTGGATCGCCTGCGATTTCGCGACGTTCTTTGCCGGCTGCGTCGTGGTGCCGATCTATCCGACGCAGGCGCTCGATCAGGTCGACTACATCCTGCGGCATTGCGAAGCGAAACTGCTTTTCGTCGACCGCGTCGCGACGCTCGAACGCATTGAGTCCGCGACCCGCTCGATCGCCACGATCGTCGTGTTCGATTCCGACGGGCCCGGCTCGCTGCGCGCGTTCGAGACGCGCGGCGCCGCCATACGCGCCGACCACTCCGAATTGCCGCAGGCCTACGAGCGGGAAGCCGCCCCGGACGACTTGGCCGTGCTGATCTATACGAGCGGCACGACCGGCGACCCGAAAGGCGTGATGCTCTCGCACGACAACATCGCGTTCGACGCCCAATCCACGGTCGAATACGGTCTGTCGAGCATCACTGCGAACGACGACGTGCTATCGGTCCTTCCGTTCTCGCACATTTACGAACACACGATGGTCTACATCTATCTCGTGGCGCGCGTCCGGTACTTCATCTGTCACGATCCCGACGAGCTGATGACGGATCTGCGCGAGGTGCGCCCGGCGGGCGTCACGTGCGTACCTCGAATCTTCGATCGCGTCGTCGCGGGCATCAAGGGTCAAGCGATGAAAGCGGGAGGACTGCAGGGGCGGCTCGTGCCGTGGGCGCTTGCGGTCGGGCGCGAATACATGCGCGCCAAGACGTTCGGACCGCCTCCGTCGGCTTCGCTTTCGCTTTCGTACGCCGTCGCGCGCAGACTCGTCATCGAGCGGGTTCGCGAGCGGCTGGGCATCGATCGCATCAAGTACTTCATGAGCGGGAGCGCCGCGCTGCACATCGACTCGGCACTCACGTTCTTGGCGTTGGGGACGCCGATCATGCAAGGCTACGGATTGACCGAGACGTCGCCCGTCATCAGCGTGAACTCCGTACCGGTAAACCGGTACGGAACCGTCGGGAAACCGATTCCCGGCGTCGAGGTTCGCATCGCCGACGATGGCGAAATCCTCACGCGGGGACGGCACGTGATGCTCGGCTACTACCACGACGCCGAGGCGACCGCGGCCGCCATCGAAGACGGATGGTTTCACACCGGCGACGTCGGGCACGTGGACTCGGACGGCTTTTTGCTCATCACGGATCGCAAGAAGGAAGTCTTCAAGACGTCCACCGGCAAGTGGGTTTCGCCCGCGCGCGTCGAGTCTTCGATCAAACGCTCCGTCTTCGTCTCGCAGGTTTTGGTCGTCGGCGACAACCGGCCGTTCCCGATCGCACTCGTCTGCCCGAACTGGGACCTCCTGCGCGTCGAACTCACGCTTCCCGACGATCCGCCCGCGGATCTCGCCGAGCGCGAAGACGTCGACGCGTTCCTGCGCCACGAGATGGAGAAGCGCACCCACGACCTCGCTTCCTACGAACGCGTCCGCCGCGTCGTGGTCGTCGCGCGCGAGTTTAGCGTCGAGAGCGGCGAGCTTTCTCCGGCGATGAAAGTAAAGCGCCGCGTCGTCGAACAGCGCTACGCGGCGCAAATCGAATTCGCGTACCAACGCGACCCCGCGCCGCAGCGCGCGCACGCTTCTTGAAGCTCAGCGAAATCCTCGAGGCCGATTCCTTGGCGTCGGCCCGAATCGTAGCCGGCCGCGACGGTCTGGAGGCTGAGGTCAAGTGGTCGCACGTCGTGGATTTGCCCGAACCGTTGCCGTGGGTGCGGCCGGGCGATCTGTTGCTGACCACCGGCTATAGCTGGCCGAAAGAGGCGCTCGAGGAGCGGCGCTTGGTGCGCCAGCTGGCGGCCGCGGGCGTGAGCGCGATCGCGCTGGCCGTTCCGCGCTTCGTCGAAGCGTTTTCCGATGCGGCGTGCGACGAGGCGGATCGTTCCGGCTTGCCGCTGTTAGAGATTCCGTGGGCGGTTCCGTTTGCCGGCATCATGGAGGAACTGCACCGCAAGATCATGGCCGAACCGCTTCGCGCGATCGAACGTTCCGAGGCGATCCATCGTGCGCTCACGCGCGCCGCGGGGGACGGCTCTTCGCTGGACGCGCTCGCCGAGTTGTTGGCTCGCCTGGTGGGACGATCGGTAACGTTCGAGGATCCNNGAGACGCTCGCGCGGTCGCAGAGTCCCCGTGCGCTCCACGCCGAGTTCGAACGGCGCGGCGTGGCGCAGCAGATTCGCACGGCGCAGCGCCACGTGCGCGTTCCCGCGATCGAAGGACTGGGGATGGGAGCGCGCCTGGCGTGTCCGATCCGGCTCGGCAAGGAAGTCGTCGGCGTCGTTTGGATTCTCGAGGGCAAGACGCCGCTGAACGAATTAGACCAGCGCGCGGCCGAACACGCCGCGCTGGTAGCGGCGATTCGAATCGCGCACGAGCGCGAACTCGAGTCGCTGGAATCGCGTTTGGGGTATGCGTCCTTCCTCTCGTTTCTCGAATCGGATAGTTCGGCGCCGGTGGCCGAGGAGCGCTTGCGATTGCTCGGATTCGATCCGGACGCGTCGCACGTTGCGGGAATCGTCGCGCTGGATCTGCGCATTCCGCTGGGGCGCGAGGAACTCGACGAACGGGACGGCGCCGCCGAGTCGGTTCGTTTCGCGCTCGCGCGCCTGGGCGCTCCCAGCCTGGTGACCGTTACGCTCGATCGCGTGCCGTTTCTCGTTCCTTCGGGGTTTCCGCTCGCCGAACTCGCCGCAATCGTGGACCGGCCGGCTCGCAGCCTGGTCTTCGGGCGCGAGCACGCGGGCGCCGATGGGGCGCGAGCCAGCTACCACGAAGCGCGTTCGCTGCTGGACTACCATCAGCGGCCGCCGGTCTGCTACTTCGACGACGTGCTCGTGCCGCGCGTGCTCACCGGCGACGTTCGCGCGCGCGACGTATTTCTCGAGGAATTGTTTGGACGGCTTCGCGCTCAGCGCAACGGCGAGCCGCTGGTAGAAGCGCTCGTCGAGCTGGCGCGTCATGGATTCCAGTTTCGCGCGTGCGCCCGGACGCTCGGCGTCCATCCGAACACGTTGCGATACCGGCTCGACCGCGCGACCGAGATAACCGGCATGGACGTGCGCGATCCCGAGACGCAGTTTCGCCTGCAACTCGCGACGCGGTTGCTCGATATCGCGATCCCGGGGCGGACGGCGCTGCGTTGAAAGCGCTGCCCGAAAAACACGTGACGCCGCCCCGTCGCATGGAAGAAGTGCTGCGCGGGCCGATCAAGAGTAAGACGGTCTTTCCGGTCCTGCTGCTCAACTTGATCTCGCAGCGAGCCGATCACGGTTACGGCTTGATGCAACGCATCGACGACATCTGCGGCGATCTGCTGGCGGTGAACACGAACAAGATCTACCCGCTCCTGCGGCGGCTCGAGGAGCGCGGTTTCGTCACGGCGACGTGGGACCACCCGACCAAACGTTCGCGACGCATTTATTCGATCACGCCGGAGGGGATCGAACGCCTGGCGCGCATCAAAGAAGCGATGCTGCCCTACTTGGACTCGGTCGAACGAGCGGCCGGGCGTTTGCGGAAATCGCTCTACGAATGATGCGTCTGTTGCTCGTCCATCTCCGCGAAGCGCGTTGCGGGGTCTGCGGTCAAGTGCTCGCTCGCCCCGGCGAGCGGTCGTTCGTCGTAGACCCCGCGGGCGACGCCGCCGCGTTCGACGCGGAGGATCTGCCCTACGAAATGGTCTGTGAGATCGTCTGCGACGACGGCCACTCACGGCAGTTCTTCGTCCCGAACGAAATTTCGGCCGAAGACGTGCTCTCCACGTCCGGCGGCGTGCCGATCGGGCGAGACGCCCGGCTGCTTTCCGCCAAGCTCGAGTCGGGCAAGGACGTTTTGAGAAAGATTTGAGCACGTATCCCGGCGTGAGTCGCAGGGGCGCTCCGCCCGGCGAGAAAAAGCGCCCGAGTTATCTTTCTCCGGAGGCCCGTTTGCGTTTTCGACGCTTCACGCTCTTGGTTGCGGCGGTGCTGTCGCTGTCGGCAGTTCCCGCCTTCGCCGCCCCGGCTAAGCCGATTCCACCCGCGACGCCCGACGGGATTTCGCATCATACGCTCGTGCTTGGCGGACGGCGGCTCTCGTACACGGCCCGGGCTGGGACGATCACCCTGCGCGATGGAGACGAGCAGCCGACGGCTCGCGTGTTCTATACGGCTTTCACGCTCGACGGCGCCGATCCGTCGCACCGCGCGGTGACGTTTCTCTATAACGGCGGACCCGGAAGCTCCACGATTTGGCTTCGCATGGGATCGTTTGGTCCCGTTCGCGTTCAAACCGCGAACGGCGGCCCGACCGGGCCGCCCCCGTACCGGATCGTCGACAACCAGTACAGCCTGCTCGACAAGACCGACCTCGTCTTCATCGACATGCCCGGAAGCGGCTTCGGCCGTTTCATCGGCAACGGCCAGCCCAAGGATTTCTGGGGCGTGGACGAAGACGTGGCCGCGTTCGGCCAGTTCATCCAACGTTACATCACGACGTTCGGGCGCTGGAACTCCCCGCGGTTTCTCTTTGGCGAATCGTACGGAACGACGCGGTCGGCGGCGCTCTCGAGCTACCTTCAAGACCGCGGCGTCGGCCTCAACGGCATCGTTCTGCTCTCGTCGTTCCTCAATTCGAACCTCGATTACAACGACGGCGCGCCGAGCGGCGGCGGCGACTGGGGATACGTGTTCAATCTGCCGACGGAGACCGCGACCGCATGGTTCCATCGGGCGCTTCCGGGCTCGCCGCCGCTGAGCGTCTTGCTTCCCGAGGTGGAGAGCTTCGCGCTAAACGAATATCTCGACGGACTCGCGCAGGGCGCGCAGATTTCGGGCGAACGCTTCAACGACATCGTATCGAAGCTGCACCGGTACACCGGGTTGTCGGAGCAGTACATCCGCAATTCGAACCTTCGGATTCCCTACGACCGGTTCTCGAACGAACTCGCTCGCGATCGCGGCCTTGCGTTCGGACGGCTCGACTCGCGATTCCAGTCGTACGTGCTCGACCGCCAGGCCGACTCCGCGGATTGGGATCCGACCGAAGCGGCGATCGGCTCGGCGTTTATTTCCAGCGGCAACGAATACATGCGCCGCACGCTCGGCTATAACACCGGACTGCTCTACCGAGCGGAGATCTACGATCTGATCTATGCCGACGGCAACACGTGGGACTTCAAGCACGGCGACGACGTGCAGACCCTGAACGTCGCACCGGATCTCGCCAAGGCGATGACCTACAATCCGCAGCTCAAGATCTTCTCGGCCAACGGATACTTCGATTTCGCAACGCCGTTTTTCGCCACGCAATACGTGCTCGAGCACCTGTATCTCGATCCCGCGCTGCAGAAGAACATCACGTACGGCTACTACCAAGCGGGGCACATGGTCTATCTGCACCCGGGGGCGCTGGCGAGATTCCACGACGACTTAGAGCGCTGGTACGCCCAGGTTCTGGCAAATCGCTGATGCGTAGAAAGACGATCGTGTTCAAGGCAGTCCTGTTCTGCGCGCTGGCCGCGCTGCCGGCGCTGTCGTACGCACCCACTTTTGCCGCCGATGCGTCGGCACCGGCTCCCTCAGCCGCGCCGGCGATTCCGCCGGCTCCGCCCGACGCCGTGACGCACCAGAGCATCTCGGTGGGCGGACGAACGTTGGCCTATACGGCGCGCGCCGGAACGATCACGCTGCAAAACCAGGCGGGCCAACCGACGTGCCGGATGTTCTTCACGGCATTCACGCTCGACGACGCGAGCGCGCGCCGGCCCGTGACGTTCTTCTACAACGGCGGCCCGGGCAGCTCGACCATCTGGCTTCGCATGGGCTCGTTCGGCCCGATGCGCGTGATCGTCGGCAACGGCACCTCGACGCCGAACGCTCCGTTTAACCTCGTTCCCAACCAATACACCTTGCTGGACAAGACCGACATGGTGTTCGTGGACGCGCCGGGCACGGGCTTCGGACGGCTCGTCGGGGCGGGGAAACCCGACGACTTCTACGGCGTGGATCAAGATATGCGCGCGTTCGGCCAGTTCGTCTCGCGTTACGTCTCGACGTACGGACGCTGGAACTCACCGAAGTTTCTTTTCGGCGAATCCTACGGCACGCCGCGTTCGGCGGTTTTGTCGAACTATCTGCAAGACCAAGGCATCGGCATCAACGGCGTCGTGCTCCTCTCGTCGATCCTGGACTTCAGCCTCGATTGGGATACCAATTTCTCGGCAACGGCGATCGGCGGCGGCGATTGGGCGTACCCGCTCTACCTGCCGACCGAGGCGGCCACGTCGTGGTATCACAACCGGCTGCCCGGGGGACAGCATCCGGCCTCGCTGGACGTCTTTCTTCCGCAGGTCGAACGGTTCGCGATGAACGAGTATCTCAACGCGCTCGCCCAGGGTTCGCGTCTTCCGCCTTCGACGTACAACGACGTCGTTGCGAAGCTGCACCAGTACACCGGACTTCCGGAGCAGTACATCCGCAACTCGAACCTTCGCATACCGTACGTGCGCTACATGACCGAGCTCATGCGCAACGACGGCCGGGCGGTCGGCCGCTACGACGCGCGCTACTCGGCCTACTCGGTGGACCCGATCTCGGACCAGCCCGATTTCGACGCGACCGACTCGGCGATCGACTCGGCGTTCGTCGGCGCCGGCAATTACTTCGTGCGCCAGGTTCTCGGGTACAACACCGATCAGGAATATCGCGTCGAACTGGGCGAGATCAATCGGAGTTGGGATTGGAAGCGCGACGGAAACCTGCCGACCAATACCGCTCAAGACCTCGCGCGCGCGATGGTCTACAATCCGAACATGCGTGTGTTTTCAGCCAACGGCTACTACGATCTCGCCACGCCGTTCTTCGCAACGGTGTACACGCTCAACCATCTGAACGTGCCGCCGCAGATTCAGAGCCACATTACCTACGGCTTCTACGAGTCGGGTCACATGGTCTACATCAATCCGGACGCGCTGGCGAAGTTTCACGACGACCTCGAACGCTGGTACGACTCCGTTCTCTCCGGGCGTTAGCGTCCGGTCACTTCCCTTCGGCTCCGCGCAGCATCTCGACCGCGCGCCACGCGGCCGCGGCGTCGCGTCGCGATCGCGCTGCGTCCAATCTCGCCTCCGCGATCTCTTGGCGTAGCCGCTCCTTTTCGATCGACTCGAGCGACTTGCCCACGGCTTCGGCGACGCGTTCGACCGCGGCATCGATGTCGGGAGGCATTTGCTCCTCGTTGACGCGCGGTCCTACGACCAGGAAGCCCTGCAGTTTGCCGGCGAGCGTCAGCGGGTAGGCGCGCTCGCCCGCCAACGAGGTTTTGAAGTTCGAAACGTCGAGCGGACGCGCGTCGGCCCGCAACGCCACCGCGACCGCATCGTCGACGTCAAGATCGGGAAGCGCCTGCGCCCGCGTGGTGCCTTCGGCCGTATAAGCGCCGCCCGCGTCCAGGTACAGGCCGGCGTCCTTGACGCGAGCGCGCGCCTTGATCAGTTCCAGCGCTTCGTTCACGACCGCGGCCCTCTTGGTATAGAATGCGGCGGCGCGCGTAAAGTCGTTGAGCGCGACTTCGTCGGCGTGCCGTTCGCGAAACACGAAGGCGTCCACCCAGACGTCCACCTTCGCGTGAACGATGCGGAATAGCGATACCAGCACGACCACGATGCCGAGCTCCGCGAAGAGCCCCTCGACGTGCCCCGCCTCGCTGAGATAGCGTTCGACCAGACTTTCCAGCACGCCGAAGACGGGCACGAGCAGCGCCGACGTAATCCCGATGACGGCGGTTCGATTCAGCACGAAACCGACGTCGAGCAGCCGGTGCCGCAGCGCGGCGTACGCAACTGCCGCCGGCAACACCAGCGCGTCCACGGCCATGTCGAAGAAGTAGAACGTGTTGTGCGGGTTCCACAGCGGGCCGCTGATTTCGGANNAGAAAGTAGGCGGCTTCGTAAACCACGAGCGCTGCGAGCACGATGGCGATGCGCGCGCGCTGCGACCCGCGGCTGCGCACGTAGATGAGACCGGCGATCGCGACGACGGCGATCGGCGGGACGAGCACCATGAGATGGTACAGGGGCTCGCGCAACGGCCATCGCGTGAACGCGACCCACGCGTAGGCAACGAACCCCGCCAGGGCGATCGAATCCGCGACCC
>PMFP01000144.1 GCA_003155175.1 Vulcanimicrobiota bacterium | reverse complement strand
GCAAGCCCAAGCACCGCCGTCGCTGGAGCCGACCCCAAGTAGCCAACCGATCCCACCGTCATCATCGCCAGCGCAGGCCAGGTTACGCGTCCTCGAGCCGGCCGGCCCGCAGGAGCCCGGCCCGTATGCGGGGCGATGGCCGACGCGCCGCTGTTCCGCGGATGGCGTCGCCTGATCACCCACATGCCGCTGGAGTATGACGGCGCTCCCGCGCAGCCCGCACCGGAGGCGCTGCCTCGCGGCCGTCGCTGCGCGAGGTGGTAGAGTCCTGGACGAGGGCATACCCCGCGATTCCGTTACATCAGTATCGGGAGCGCGACCTGACTTCCCACGCAGGAAACGGAACGGGGAGTCACGGTGTGTACCAACTCGCGGTGAGGATGTCCGCGTTCCGCTGCCGGCTTGAATATGCCAGGGCCACGACGAGCGTGTCCCGCACAAACAGGGTCACAGGTGCGTTCCACTCGTCACAGAGCCATGGTGCCATCGCAGCTAGAGGAGGAATTAATGAATACCCCGAGCACCGACAGCAGGTTGATGGACAGCGTCAAGCAGGAGCTGGACTGGGATCCGCGTGTCAACGCTTCCCACATCGGCATCTCTGCACACGACGGCGCGATTACCCTCTCCGGTGAAACACCGGCCTATTGGGACAAGATGGCCGCTGTCCGCGCGGCCGAGCGCGTGTACGGCGTGAAGGCGGTCGCTGACGAGATTGAGGTCAAGCTACCCAACGCCAGCATTCGCACCGACTCCGACATCGCGGATGCCATCGTGCGCGACATGAGTTGGAACAACGCGATTCCCGAGACCGTCAAGGCCGACGTGAGCAACGGACACGTGACACTGCGCGGCACCGTCCACTGGGGCTATCAGCGCGATGAGGCAGCGCGAACGCTCCGCTACCTCGAGGGCGTTCACGGCCTGACGAATCTGATCGCGCTCCAGCCGAGTGCGGCGAAAATCCAGGACGTAGAGACGCGAGTGTCCGAGGCGATCACGAGGATGGCCAACGTCGATGCGCGGTCGATTTGGGTGACCGCAACCAACGGAACCGTTCACCTTCACGGTCACGTGCACTCGCTTGCCGAGCGGCGTATCGCGGACCGGGCGGCCGCCTCGGCTCCGGGCGTAACGGACGTGAAGAACGAGATTCTCATCACGCCGTAGTTCCCGGCACCGTTCCGCGTCCCCGGCGACCTGATCGCTGGTGACTGGGCATCTGCTGACGCTTCGGCGCGACGTGTGCGTAGCGCCGAGGAGCAAGGACTCAGGCTCCGTCGAGCCGTACGACAGCACGGCGGCGACCTGAGACCACCCGACATTCAGGGCGCGACGATTTCGCGTCATCGATTAGCGGATAGTGAGGGCCATGAGCCAACTCGACACCACCCACCTCGACAATCATCACCGGCGCACCGCCGAGGCCATTCTCTCCCACCCTGTGAGCCACAACATCGAGTGGCGAGACGTGCTCTCGCTGCTTGACGCAACGGCCGAGGTGGAGCAGGAGCACAACGGCAATTTCNNCGGGTCAGCGGACCGCCGGCGGACGTACCGCTTACCGACCACGCGATTCTGCTCATTGGCTACCACGGTGCCGACATCTACCTGACCGATGCAACGGGCAACGGCGGGCCGACGAGAATCGCGCCGGAGGATCCCAGCGGCAGGTTGCGCAAAATGCACCACAAGGCAAACGACCCAAAGGGCTGGTACGGCAACATCGAGAAATCGTGGTACGCCGAGCTGGCCGAGGCGCTCAAGCCCGCGACACAGATACTGATCGTCGGCAGCGGCAAGGGGCACAGCAACGGCATACTGCAATTCACGCGCTACCTAGCAGAGCACGACCATGAATTGATGAAGCGCATCGTCGGATCGATCGAGTCCGACGGTGAGGACCTAACGGAGGCGCAGCTACTCGCACTGGCCAGACGGTTCTACGGCGACGACGCGCAGCGCGCTCACGACGTCGCCGAGTACCGCGGACGCGGTTGCGGCGCCGCCGGCGCCGGGGCCGCGCAGCTCGAGCGTTCCGGCGTCGCGCGCGACGATGCGGGCGACGTTGTCCACGCCGCGCGTCTGGGCGAAACTGTGGCGATCGGGCACGAGCAACGGCGCGACCTCGGCCGCGGCCCCACCGTCGGCGCGTACCGCGGCGCCGACCAGACGAATCCGAAAGCCCAGTTCGCGGGCGCGCTCGACGTCGGCGCGCGAGACGCCGCCGATCCCGCGGCGCGGGATGCGCGGCGAAATCACGGCCAGGCCGAACGCGAGTTGCACGAGCAGGGCGAGCTTGTGCGCGGCGTCCACGCCGTCAACGTCGCCCGACGGATCGGCTTCGGCGAAGCCGCGCCGCTGCGCGTCGCGCAAGGCCTCGCCGTAGTCTTGGCCGTCTTCCATCGCGGAGAGCACGGAGGTGCACGTCCCGTTGAATACGCCCGCGACCGCCCGGACGTCGTCGCCGGCTAGCGACTCGGCCAGCGCCCGGACGACCGGAATAGCCCCGCCGACGGCGCCCTCGAAGCGCAGCGTCACGCCGCGCCCTGCGGCGATGGCGTGCAAGCGGGGCCCTTGGGTAGCCAGCAGATCTTTGTTCGCGGTAACGACGTGCCGGCCGCGCGCGAGCGAGCGTTCGACGAACTCGGCGGCGTCGGTCGTACCGCCGACGCACTCGATGACCAGATCCACGCCCGGATCGTCGAGCACGCGTCGTGCGTCGGCGGTGAAGAGATGCGCCGGAATCGAAGCCGGGCGTGCCTTGCGCGCGTCGGCAATGGCGATGGCGCGCAGCTCGTAGCGGACGCCCGCGCGGCGTTCGAGGGTCGCGGCATCGTGAACGAGACGTTCGGCGACGCTGCTGCCGACCGTTCCACAACCTAAGAGCGCGATGTTGACCGAAAGTTTCACGACGTTCCAAGTCTCCCGAGCGATAAAAGCGAGAGCGAGGAACGAAAAACGCCCCTCGCCGGCGAAGGCGAAGGGCGTTTGTGCTGCGTTTAGCGGTTCTCTTGAGTCGTTCGAGTTACCTAACGCGGTGCGTGACGCCCTTCGCCGAATGCATTTGCATCCAGCACATGGCGGGCATCATTGCGAAATCGCGTGAAGACATTGCGGGAACGATACCACGCAGCCGCGGCATCGGTCAACCCTCTTCCCGGTCCGGCATCGGTTACGGTATCCGGATCGGGATGAAGAAACGAATCTGCAGCCGCTGGCGATGCCGGGAACCGCTCGACGTCGTCACCGGGACCTTGACCGGCCCCGCCTCGACCGGGCTGCTTTGCGTCGCGTGGTTGGCGCTAATGATGATCGGAGCCGCGATGATCGGCAGGGCGAGCGCCCAGATCGGATTGGCAGCCGCCACCGTGCCCGTCGCGGCTCCCGCAACCGCCGAATTCGTGATCAGGCCGAGCTCTTGGGCGTTTTGCGGCATGCCGAATTCTTGGAACTGTTGGAAGGTCGGATTGTTGACGTGCAGCTGCTGCACTTCGATGACGCCGGCGGCGCCGAGCGTTGCGTTGAGCACGTCGCCCTTGCCCAGGATGAAGACCTTTCCGTCCTTGAGCGTGACGACCACCGGCAGCGTCGGGTCGCTCACGTTGTAGACGTTGACCTGAAGCTGCGTGTCCGATCCGTAGATGTCGCCGACGGTCCCGCGCACGGCGATTTGACCCAGCGGCGTTTGGAACGTGTAGTTGGCGCGAGCGCCGTTCGGATGCTGAACCGTAAAGCGCGTCCGGCTGGGCGGAACGAGCACGAACGTCGCGTTGGCCGTGTTCGTCTGCGTGAACGAGACGAGCTGCACTTTGGACGATTGACCGATGAGGACGCGCGAGCTGTCCGGCAATCCGATCGCGCCCATCGAGTTCGGACCCGTTACGGCGAACGCGTTGTCCGCCAGCGAGATCGTCGCCTGCGGAGCGATCGCCTCTTGCGCGGCGTTGGCGGTGACTTGGTACGAGACGCTACCCTTGACGTTCTCGAGGGTTTTGTCGGGAGCGGCAGCCGCGGGCAACGTTGCCGCGGCGATGCAAAGACTCAAGATTGCTACAAGCGCACGGCGCATCGGAGGCTCCTCTCGTTGTTGGGAATGCTCGGCGGTGCGATTTTCTCGCATACGCTAGGGGACATAGACGCCAATCTTATTCGCACTCGATTCGGTGAACCAGATATTGCCGTCCGGACCGAGCGTGAGTCCGAAGGGTCCGGCCCCCGGCGTCGGGACCGGAAATTCGGTGATCGCCCCGGCAGGCGTGATACGGCCGATGTTGTTGCCGGCGTCTTCGGCGAACCACAGATTCCCGTCCGCACCCGTCGCGATGACGCGCGGCCCGCTATTCGGCGTAGGCAGCGCAAACTCGGTGATCTTTCCGCCGGTGGTGATGCGGCCGATCTTACTGCCCGTTTGCTCGGTGAACCAGATGTTGCCGTCGGGACCCGACGCGACTCCCTGCGGCTGGCACGCCGCGGTCGGCACGGGGAACTCGGTGAACGTCCCGCCGGTCGTAATCCGGCCGATTTTGTTTCCGATCTGCTCGGTGAACCACACGTTCCCGTCCGAGCCGTATGCTACGTCGTCCGGACGGCTGTTGGCCGTCGGGATCACGAACTCGGTCGTAACGCCCGACGGAGTAATGCGGGCGATCTTGTTTGCGTTCGTTTCGGCGTACCACAGGTTGCCGTCCGGGCCCGCGACGATCCCGGTTGGATCGCTATTGGCCGTCGGAACCGCATACTCGGTGATCGCCCCCGCCGTCGAAACCTTCGCAATCTTGCTGGCGCCGGATTCGGTTACCCACAAGTTCCCGTCCGGCGCGGACGTGATGCCAAACGGACCGGCCGTCGACGTCGGCACGTTGAATTCGGTGAACGCCCCGGAGGTCGTGACGCGTGAGACTTTGTCTGCGGAGCTTTCCGCGAACCACAAATTTCCGTCCGAACCCGCCGCCATAAGCGCGGGGAAACTGCCCGCGGTCGGCACGCCGTACTCGCGAAAACCGCTGGTTCCCGGTTTCAACACGGCGGGATAGGATCGCGTCGCCGGAATGCCGGTGGCCGAGGCCGAGATGGTCGCGCTTGCGAGGGGACCGCCGTTATAGCTCAGCGTTGCGGACGCGCCGGGCGCGCTCACCGAGCTCGTCGACAAACTCGTGTATTTCGAATCGCTATCGCTCAGCGAGATCGTCACGTTGTAGTTGCCCGGCCCGATGATCACGTTTCCGGCTGCATCCTTGGCATCCACGGTGAGCGGGATGGTCGCGGCCTTTCCGATCGGCGGGGCCGAGTTCGCCAGATAGAGTTGAATGGACGCGACCACGCCGTTCGTCACGACGTTGACCGGCGTGGTTTGATTTGCGGTGATCTGCGCCGTAACCGATCCCGTGCTCAGCGGCGTGCCGGCCGCGTTTTGCTGCTGGAACAACGTCACGCTGAAGGTGTCGTTCCCGACGGGCGCCGCAACGGAGACCGTGCACGTGAGCGGCGTCGAACCGGAAGCCGGCGTGCAATTCGGCGAATTCGGCGTCAGGTTGGCGACGACGGGCGCGGATTCTCCACTGACGGAAATCGAGATCGACTGGGTGGCCGGTGAGACGTACGCAGGGCGACCGGCGCGCCTGGCCGCGGCGGAACTCGCGGGGCTCTGGCCCCCGGGGATATGAATGACGAACGCGGCCGTCGAGCTCGCACCGCCACCTCCGGCGGGCACAGGCGAGCTTCCGCCGCCCCCTCCACATCCGGAGAGCGCCAGGGCAGATAACAAAACCGTGGCACTGAAACGTCGCATAAGGACGCGACCCCCGTAAAACGTAGGCTCGGGTCTTTCGGCCTAGCCGAGAAACGAGTCCTTGCTGGCCCCCCCTAAATGCGACTTTTTCTTCCGGCGCGACGGGGCCGGCCCCGGGGACGACCCTCCCGAGGCCGGCCCATCAGCGTCCGCAAATCCCCCGTGCTCGAGCGCAAAGGCGACGAAACGTTCGACGGCGGGCGGAAGATCGCGATCGCGCGCGGCGACGAGATGCCATTTACGGTCGAGCGGCGTGAACGGCGTCGCGATCTGCACGACCGCACCGCCGCGCAGCTCGCCTTCGACCGCATCGCGCGAAACGAGCGAGTAGCCCAAGCCCGCTCGCACGCACGCCCCGATCGCGCCGTTGGAGGCAATCGACAGCCTGGGCGGGTCGATGCCGAGAAAGGCAAAGCACTCCTCGGTCACCGCTCGCGTTCCCGATCCGGGCTCGCGCACCAGCCACGTCGCCGAACCGAGCGGCGCACCCGCAAACGGATCGCTCGCCGGGGCGATCACGATCATCTCGTGCGCGCGCGTGGCTAGCGTCCGCAACGGCTGATCTTCGGGCGGACGGCCCGCGATGACGAGATCCACCTCCCAATGCTTGAGACGATCCCAAACGTGTACGTGATTTCCGACATCGAGCTCGACGCCGATGGCCGGCCACTGCCGGCGAAACGGTTCGAGCAATTGCGGAACGAGATGCTCGGCGGCGGTCGTTACCGCCGCGATTGCGATGCGTTCGTCCGACGTCTCCGCCAGTTCGTGCGCGCGGCGTTGCGCTTCGTCGAGCAAGGCAAAGATGCGACGGCCGTAGTCCTCGAACGCGCGTCCGGCGGGCGTCAACCGAATCTTGCGTCCGTCGCGCTCGGTAAGTTTTACGCCCGCCGCGCGTTGCAGCGACGCCAGCGCGGCGGATACCGCGGGCTGCGACACGACGAGCGCGTCGGCCGCCTCCTGGACCGAACCGCAGCGCGCGACTTCGAGAAACGCGCGAATCTGATAGAGCGATAACATAAGTAAGGACTTATTTATTATCTAAAAATTTGTATTTGACCTTTATGATATTCGGACGCACACTACCGTGGAAGGCACGTCCCCGTTTTTTTATGAGGAGTAGGCTGTGGCGAAAGCGTCTTTCGAAGCCGGCGTCAAGGATTATCGCGCAACGTACTGGACCCCGGACTACGTTCCGCTCGATAGCGATCTGTTGGCGGTCTTCAAGATCGTCCCGCAGGCGGGCGTTCCGCGCGAAGAGGCCGCCGCCGCCGTCGCCGCCGAGTCGTCCACCGGAACGTGGACGACGGTCTGGACGGACCTGCTCACCGATCTGGACTATTACCGCGGCCGCGCGTATCGCATCGAGCCCGTTCCCGGCGACGCGACGGCGTTTTACGCATTCATCGCCTATCCGATCGATCTATTCGAAGAAGGCTCGGTCGTCAACGTCTTGACCTCGCTGGTCGGCAACGTATTCGGGTTCAAGGCCGTTCGCAGTCTGCGTCTGGAAGATCTTCGTTTTCCCCTAGCCTACGTCAAGACGTGCGGCGGTCCGCCCAACGGCATCGCTCTCGAGCGCGATCGCTTGAACAAGTACGGACGCCCGCTGCTCGGGTGCACGATCAAACCCAAACTCGGTCTGTCGGCCAAGAACTACGGCCGCGCCGTCTACGAATGCCTGCGCGGCGGACTCGACTTTACCAAAGACGACGAGAACATCAACAGCCAGCCGTTCATGCGCTGGCAGCATCGGTTCGAGTTCGTCATGGAAGCCGTGCAAAAAGCCGAAGCCGAAACCGGCGAACGAAAAGGCCACTATCTCAACGTCACCGCGCCGACTCCGGAGGAGATGTACAAGCGCGCGGAATTCGCCAAGTCGCTCGGTGCGCCGATCATCATGCACGACTTTCTCACGGCGGGCTTCACCGCGAATACGGGACTCGCGAACTGGTGCCGCGAGAACGGCATGCTGTTGCACATCCATCGCGCGATGCACGCGGTCCTCGACCGCAATCCATATCACGGCATTCACTTCCGCGTCTTGACCAAGTGCCTTCGGCTCTCCGGCGGAGACCATCTCCACTCCGGTACCGTCGTCGGCAAACTCGAGGGCGACCGCGAGGCAACGATCGGCTGGGTGGACATGATGCGCGAGTCGTTCGTGCCCGAAAACCGGACGCGCGGCATCTTCTTCGATCAGGATTGGGGCGCGATGCCCGGCGTGATGCCCGTGGCCTCGGGCGGCATTCACGTGTGGCACATGCCGGCATTAACGGCGATCTTCGGCGACGACGCCTGCTTCCAGTTCGGCGGCGGAACGCTCGGGCATCCGTGGGGCAACGCGGCGGGCGCGCACGCCAATCGCGTGGCGCTGGAAGCCTGCGTCGAAGCTCGCAACCAGGGCCGGCCCGTCGAACGCGAGGGCCGCGAAATCCTTACCGAAGCCGCCAAGCATTCACCCGAGCTGGCGATCGCGATGGAGACCTGGAAAGAGATCAAGTTCGAGTTCGACACGGTGGACAAACTCGACGCGCCCGCACCGTCGCCACAACTCGCATCCGTCTAAGGGAGCGCCGAACATGTCCGAGATTCTTCCGTACGAAGCCACGCAGCGGCGCGGCGAGACCTTCTCGTATCTGCCGCCGATGACGCCCGACCGCTTGCGCAAGCAAATCGCCTACCTGGTCGCGCAAGGTTGGGCTCCGGCGATCGAGCACACCGAACCGGAGAAGGCGTTCTCCAGCTTTTGGTATCTCTGGAAGCTGCCGATGTTCGGCGAGACGTCCATCGAGCGTATCCTGGAGGAGCTCGAAGCCTGCCATCGCGCCAACCCCGGCAACCACGTGCGCCTGCTCGGATACGACAACTTCGCGCAATCGCAAGGTACGGCGTTCATCGTCTACCGTGCCGGCGCGAACGGGAACGCGTGATGCCCGTCGTGCCAACTTCCGCAATAGACGGACGCGCGGCCTCGATCGCCCGCCGGCGCGCGCTCTCGGCCGGCAAGGCCGCGCTGTCGGCCGCGCCTCAGACGGTCGTGTCCGAAGCGTTGCCTGCGTTCGACGAAGTCGCCGCGAGCGGCGCGTCCGAAACGGCAACGGCGCCGATCCCTCACGTAACCGGCGATTCGCCGGTTCGCGACGGCGTCGTCACGGGAACGTCCCGGGGCTCGGCGCGCGAGATCACAGGCACGCCCTACCAACGCCAATCCGGCGGCGAGAGCGGCCGCGCGCGCGTTTCGGGAACCACGATTACCGGCGACGCGCCCGTCAACGCGAACGCCGTCACGGGAACCGCGCGAGGAGCCGAACGCGAGGTCACGGGAACGCCGTATTATCGAGAAGCCGCGGCCGTAGCGGAGACCATCGCCGATCCCGTCGCGGCGGTGGCCGCCCGGTTCTCGGTCGGTTCGCCCCAGCGAAGCGCGCAGATTTCCGCTCGATCGAGAGACGCCGAAAACGCCGGACCGCGCATCACCGGCTCGTTCGCGATCGCGCACGAGAAAGTGACCGGAAATCTCGAGTTTGCGTACGCGCCGCGCAAGAACCGCAGCGACGAAGCTCCGGCGCGCACGGCCGTCACCGGCGAAGGCAGCACCGCAGGAAGCCGCGTCACCGGCATCGCGTGGAGCGAGCATCCCAACGTCACCGGCACCGAAGGCGCGACCGCCAGCGGACGCAACCCGAGCGAACGCGGGGGCCGGCAGCAAGCATTCGCGGGAGCGCGCACCTTCAAACCGCTCGCGAGCCACGAAGAGCCCAAGCACCTCGTTACCGGAACGTTCGGCTATTCGTCGGATTCCGCCGCCAAGGTAACGCTCTCGGGAGGCGCTCAAGGATGAACGCGCTTGCGCGGCACAACGCCGCGCGGCAACGCCCGCCCGCATGGGAGCGGCGCGTGCCACG
>PMFP01000168.1 GCA_003155175.1 Vulcanimicrobiota bacterium | reverse complement strand
ATCGTGGACCTCACCCGCAACTTCGGCATCGACAAGGCCATGCAAACCGCAGAACTGGCGGTCTCCCTGATCGATCTCGACGTGATCGGGATCGGCCTGGGCGGTGACGAAGCCCGCTTCCCGCCCGAGCTCTTTTGCGACGCGTTTGCCTTCGCGCGTTCGTACGGCTTGCATTGCGTGGCGCACGCGGGCGAGGCCGCCGACGCGAGCAGCGTGCGGGGCGCGATCGAAGCGCTCGGTGCCGAACGCATCGGCCACGGCGTCCGCGCGGTCGAAGACCCGGCGGTCGTGGAATTGCTCGTCGATCGCGGCGTCGCGCTGGAGATCTGCCCGACCTCGAACTTTCTCACCGGTGCCGCCGACCGGAGCCGGCCCCATCCTTTCCTGGAACTCGACCGCGCGGGCGTGGCGATCGCGATCGATGCCGACGACCCGGCCCTGTTCGAGACGAGCATCACCGCGGAATACGGCTACGTCTTGGAACGGGCCGGCCTCGAGACGCTCGAGCGGTTCGTCACGAGCGCGGCCAACGCGACGTTTCTCCCGCCGGAGCAAAAGCGGGAGCTGGTGCGGCGGGTCGGCGCGGAACTCGCCGCCGCGCGTCGAACTGCAAACCGCAATGTCGGGACATAGTCATTTCGCCGAGTCCATCGAGGAGTATCTCGAAGCCGTCTACCGGCTCGAACGGGAAGGTCCGGGCGTTACCACGTCGGGCCTGGCCGCCTCTTTGGGCGTCGCGCCCGCCTCGGTTTCGGGGATGTTGAAGAAACTGTCCAAGGAAGGCTACGTCGAGCCGGTGGCTCGCGGCGAGGTGCGTTTGACGCGCAAGGGCCTCGAGGTGGCCGTCCGCGTCATCCGGCGCCACCGGCTGGCCGAGCGCCTGTTGACCGACGTTCTCGGCATGCCGTGGGACGAAGTGCACGGCGAAGCGTGCATGCTCGAACACGCAATCTCCGAGCGCGTCGAGGAGCGCATTCTCGAATTGCTCGGGCATCCGGCGACCTGCCCGCACGGCCATCCGATCCCGCCGCGCGATTTGAGCGATCCGCCGCGCGACGGAGCGCCGCTCTCGCAAGAAGAAGCGGGCGCGTCCGTGATGGTGAGCGGCGTCGCATACGAGGCGCAGGAGATTCTGCGCTACCTCGGCGAGATCGGGCTGCGTCCCGGCGCTCGCGTTCGCGTGCTCGAGAAGGCGCCGATGGGCGGCCCCGTGACGGTCCAGGTAGGCGACGAACGGCATGCTATTTCGCTGGAGCTGGCGCGGATGGTGATGGTCTCCGCTAAGTGATCACCCGCGTCCTCATCGGCCTCAACGCGCTGACGTTCGTCTACGAATTCTTCAAAATCGGCCCGGGCATCATCGGAGGCAACGTCAGCGTGCAGGCGCTCTACGCCGCCGGCGCGCTCGTGCCGCTCGCGGTCACGCAAGACCACGAGTACTGGCGCCTCGTCACGGGCGCGTTCATGCATGCATCGCTCGTGCACATCGCCGTCAACATGTTCTCGCTCTGGTTCCTCGGCCGCTTTCTCGAGTCGGCCATGGGGTCGTGGCGCATGCTGTTCGTTTATGCCGTCTCGCTGCTGGCCTCGGGCTGGGGCGTCGTCCACTTCAGCAATCCGCTCGACGTGACCGTCGGCGCAAGCGGCGCGATCTTCGGGCTGTTCGGCGCGCTGTTCGCACTCGGGCTCAAGCTCGGGGAACGCGGGATGCAGCTCGTCAAGGCCAACATCGGCATCCTGGTTCTCAATCTGGCGTTTACGTTTTTCGTTCCCGGCATTTCGAAAGCCGCGCACGTCGCGGGCTTGCTGGCCGGATTTCTGATCACGCTGGCAATCTACTATCCGCCCAAACCGGTGCGCGCCTACGTCGTGGACGCGCAGAGCGGGCAAGAGCTCGAATCTACGATCGAATCGCCTTCGGGCCGGTAGCATGACCGCGATCTCGACGATCGAGAGCCTATTCGCGCCCGGCGGCGCGATCGCGCGCGCGCTCCCCGGGTTCGAGTCGCGGCCCGGTCAAGTGCAGATGGCGCAGCTGATCGAACGCGGCATTCTCGAAGGCGTGCACACGATCGTCGAGGCCGGAACCGGCGTCGGAAAATCGCTCGCCTATCTGGTCCCGGCGGTTCGCAGCGGGAAGAAGATCGTGCTCTCGACCGGCACGATCGCGCTTCAGGAGCAGCTCGTGCAGAAAGACATCCCGCTGCTCCAGCGGGCGCTCGACGTCGAGCTGCGCGTGACGCTGGTCAAAGGCCGCAATCACTACCTGTGCAAGCAGAAGTACGAGCGCATGCGCGCAGATCGCCTCATTCCGCCGTCGCGCTCGATGCAGGCGATCTGGGCGTGGGCGGCCGCGACGCAGACCGGCGATCGCGGCGAGCTGCCGTTCGTGCCGCAGGCCGACGAGTGGGAGTCGCTCGACGCGGACGCCGACGACTGCGTCGGCGAGTTCTGCGAGCATTTCCGCGATTGCTGGTTCTTCAAAAAGCGCGACGAGGCCAAGTACGCCGACATCGTCGTCGTCAATCACGCGCTGTTCTTTCTCGACTTAGCGATCGGCGGGGGGTTGTTGCCCGCATACGACGTCGCCGTGCTGGACGAAGCGCATCAATGCGAGCGCTGGGCCACGGACGCGCTCACGGCGACCGTCTCGCGCTCGACCATCAACCGGATGCTGCGAAAATTGCACCGCAGTTACCACGTGCCGGCGCATTTCGACGTCGAGTTCGACGAGGGGCTGCGCGGCCTGGAATCCGCGCTCGCGCGGGTGGAGGGCGAACGCTATCCGCTGCCCGCCAACGAGGACGCCGTGCCCGCGATGGATGCGTTGCGCGACGCGCTCTACCGGCTCGAAAACTGGATCGACGCCAATTGGCACAAAGCCCTCAA
>PMFP01000084.1 GCA_003155175.1 Vulcanimicrobiota bacterium | reverse complement strand
TCGGACTCCGGCGACTCGCTGTTGATCTGGACGCGCAAGATGAACGCGATCGTTCTGCACGACGCCTTCGTCCCGACGGGATGTGCCGGAGTGCGGGCGCCGCAACCCGCGGTGACGATCGAAGCGGGCGCGATGTGGATCGACGCCTACGACGCGGTGACGACCAAAGGCGGACGCTACGTGCAAGGCGGCGGTTGCGCCACGGTCGGCGTCGCAGGCCTCATTCAAAGCGGCGGGTTCGGAAGCTTTTCGAAGAATTTCGGTACGGCGGCCGCCGGACTGCTCGAAGCCGAGATCGTCACCGCGGACGGCATCGTGCGAACCGCGAACGCCTGCACGCACGAGGACTTGTTCTGGGGCATCAAAGGCGGCGGCGGCGGAAGCCTCGGCGTCGTTACGAAGCTCACGCTGCGAACGCGCGAGCTGCCGGCGTATTTCGGGGGCGTCAAAGCTACCGTGAAGGCGAGCTCCGACGCCGCGTTTCGCAAGTTGATCGATCGCTTCGTCGCCTTTTACGGCGAGAGTTTGTTCAACGCGCACTGGGGCGAAAGCGTCCACTTCGGCCGAGATAACACCTTCGAGATTAGCATGGTCTTTTTCGACCTCGACAAACAGCAAGCGAACGATGCGTGGAAGCCGTTCTTCGATTGGCTTGCGGCCTCGCCGGCCGACTATGCGCTCGCGTCGCCGCCGCTGATCGGCGCCGTTCCGGCACGCGACTGGTGGAACGCGGGGTTCTGGGCTCAGGTCGCTCCCGGTGCGATCATGGTACCCGACTTGCGACCCGGCGCGCCCGGCGCGCATGCGTGGTGGGCGGGTGACGGCGGACAAGTCGGCTTCTATCTCTACGGGTACGATTCGACATGGCTTCCCGCGTCGCTGTTGCGCGCGAGTTCGCAAGAGACGCTCGCCGAAGCGCTGTTTGCGAGCAGCCGGCACTGGGACGTCGCGCTGCACTGCAACAAAGGCCTGGGCGGCGCGCCCGCAACCGCCGTCGCGGCCGCGGCGGATACCGCAATGAATCCGGCGGTTCTCGACGCGTTCGCTCTCGCCATCATCGGCGACGCCGGCGACCCCGCGTATCCGGGAATGCCCGGCCCGGGGCCCGACCGCGACCTTGCGCGGCGTCGCGCCGCCGACGTTGCAGCGGCTACCGCCGAGCTGCGAAAAATCGGAGCAACGGGCTCGTACGTCTCGGAAAGCAACTACTTCAACGCGGACTGGCAGCAGGCGTTTTGGGGAGAGCACTATCCGAAACTGGCCGCAGTAAAGAAGAAATACGATCCGGCCGGCCTCTTCTTCGTGCATCACGGGGTCGGATCGGAGGAGTGGAGCGCCGACGGCTTCGTCCGCATCGCGAGCGCGTGACGAGGACGTACGGACGCGTCTTTGGCGCGGCGGCGATCTTGCTCTTTGCGGCAACGGCTCGNNCCGTCAGCGAGCAATTGCAACAAGCGCCCATTACCGCGACCGCAAAGGCGCAATACTCCACGCCCGGCCTCGCACTGGCCTCGTATTCGGCCGATTTCACGACGCCGCGCGGCGCGCAACACATGGCGTTGGCGATAAAGCCGGGCGTGCTTACCGCTTCGGTACCGGGCCAATCCGTCGACATCAAGGCCGACCCGTCGGCGCCGCTGATGATCGTGGGCGACAATCTCGTCGGAACGCTGGCCATGACGCCGGCGATTCTCAACGCAGCCGGAGCAACGTCGTTCACGCTCGCCGCGCTGCAAGGCGGGAAACCCGTCGTTGCAAAGGTGACGGCGGCGAACGACCAGGCGCGGCCCACCGGCGTTCCCGAAGGCGACCGGAGCATAACGGTGTCGGTCGCCGGCCTGGACGAAATCTTCTGGTTCGATCCGGTTTCGTTCGTCGTGGACGACGTCCACGTGCCCGACGCGGACCTCGACGTCCGTCTCACGTCGCGGGAAGCGGCGACGCAGCTTCCCGCCGCCGCCCCCGCGCCGAGTCCGGTTCCGACCCCGGCTCCGCACTTCACGAGCCGCGACGTGACGTTCGCATCGGCGGACGGCGTGAAACTAGCCGGCACGCTCACGGTCCCCGACGGCGTTTCGGCGCGCATGCCCGGCATCATCTTCGTTCACGGAAGCGGCCCGGAGGACCGCAACGAGACGATCGGGCCCAATCCGGTCTTTCTGCAACTCAGCAACGCGCTCTCGAACGCGGGCTATATCGTGCTGCGGTACGACAAGCGCGGCATCGGCGCGAGCGGAGGCGCGGCGGACAGTCCGCGCAGCGCGCTGATCGCCGACGTCGCCGCCGCATTCGATTTCCTTCGCGCGCAGCCCGAGGTAGATGCGCGGCACGTCTTCATTCTCGGGCACAGCGAAGGCGGAGAACTCGTGCCGTCGGTTGCCGCCGATCATCCGTCGGTCGCCGGAATCATTCTGATGGCACCGCCGGCCGTGCCGCTCTGGCAGGTTTCGATGCAACAAGCGACGGAAGGCGTGCCGCCCGCGAACTTGCGCGCGGCCAAAGCGCAGGAACTTGCAGCGCTCGATGCGATCCGCAACGGATCGAATCACGCCTCGGGCATGATTTGGTATCGTTCGTCAATGGACGTGGACCCCGTCGTCGAAATCAAGCGGGTGAAGAGCCCCATTCTGATCTTGCAAGGCGCATCCGACGTCCAGGTGCTCCCGACGGATCTGCCGCGCCTGACGGCGGCAGCAAAATCGGCGAATCGCGACGTGACGTGGCACGTGTTCCCGGGCGACAATCACCTGTTCATGAGCGTCACTACCGGCGAGCCGCTCAACCCGATCTCCGCGCTCCATCAGTATCTTACCGTTCCGGCCTGGATCGACCAGAACG
>PMFP01000040.1 GCA_003155175.1 Vulcanimicrobiota bacterium | reverse complement strand
CGGTCGAGCGCCGTTGCTCTAGGAAGCCCGCGACGATCCACGCGCATGCGGCGATCGCGAGCGTCTCGACGGTTTCCGACCAGTTCTCGAAGCTATGCGGGTTGGCGACGAGCGCCGGAAGCCAAACCAACGCGCCGAAACCCAGGATCATCGCCGTGGTCAGTCGAGCTGCGAGCGGAGCCATGAACCCCGTGAGGAGAGCGAAGGCCGCAAGTACGAACGCGACGCTGGTTGCGACCGCCCAGAACGTTTGTCCGGGCGGAATCCATTTGGGAACCAGACTTGCCGTTGCCGAGAGATAGAACAGTTGCTCGAGCGCGAACGAGAGGACGCAGAGGGCGAACGCGTAGTATCCGGTCCGCGCCAATCGCGCCGCCCGTATCGAAGCGATCGGCGCGAAGCTCGCATAGACGATGCACGCTCCGGTCGCCAGCGACAATTGCTCGAAAAAGTTGCCGTAGCCGTTGTAGACGAGCGGGTGCGCGATGATGACCGGTATCCCGAGCAAGGCGAAGGCGAGGTAGACGGCGCCCAGCGCGACGGCGCCGGTCCGGGCCGAGCGGGGCCATTGGATGGCGATGCCCCCGAGACTGAGGATCGCTGCAGCCACGTAGACGAGCGTCGCGCGGTACGGAACGGTTCCCAGCGCATCCACGTCGTGCCAGGTCAAGGCCANNGATTCAGTGCGGCATCTCGTCGTCGGCAAGCCCGAAATAGTGCCCGAGCTCGTGAATCACGGTCTCGCGCACCTGGTGCAAGGCCTCTTCACGCGTGCGGGTGACGCGGTTGATGGGTCCGCGGAAAATGACGATCTCGTCGGGCATCAACGGCGGATCGTGCGAACGTTCCGTGAGCGCGACGCCGCGGTAAATGCCCAGCAGTTCCGAACCGCCTTCGACGTTTCCGAGGTCGTCGTCGCCGGGTTCGTCCTCGACGGCGACCGCTACGTTTTGAACCATGGCGGCAAACCTCTCGGGCAGCGATTCGAGCGCTTCGTCCACCACGCGCTCGAATTCGGCTCGTCCCAGGTGCTCGCGAGTCATATTTGCAGGTCGTCGAGGAAGGTTGATATCATAGCAAGGTTGCTACCATACGCCGGAGCTCGTCTTAGAACTTTCCTACAGCGGAGGCCGCGTTGCCGACTCTAAGTTCAAACGTGACGCTCGACCTGTCCGAAGCGGTCGTCATTTTGCTCAGCCTTCTCTCGCTGTTCAGCCCGACGGCGGCGATCGGGCCGATCGCGACCGTCACGGCCGCGGCATCGAGCGCGGAGCGGCGGCACATCGCCTTTCGCGTCGCGCTCCTGTATTTCGTCATCATGGCGGCCTCGCTCTGGGTCGGCCACTACGTGCTCAAACTGCTCGGGATCGAGCCCGGGGCGCTGACGGCGACGGGCGGCGTCGCCTTGTTCATCTCGGGGCTCCCGCTCATGTCGCACGGAAACAAGTCCGAACAGGCCGAGCACCACATCGCGGCGACCGAGGGGAGCGACGACTGGGACAGCCTCGCCTTCGTCCCGTTGACGTTTCCGCTGACGATCGGCGGCGCGACCGTCGCGTTCGCCGTCGCGCTGAGCGGCCGCTACTCCACGCTGATCGATCTGCTGATCATGACGGGCATCAGCGCGCTCGTCGCCGTAAGCGTTTGGCTGACGGTGATGCTCGCGGGCGGCGTTCAGTCCAAACTCAAGCCGGTCTCGATGGATCTGCTGACGCGCGTTTCCGGCATCATTCTCGTCTCGCTCTCGATGCAGTTTCTCGTTTCGGGTCTCACCGAGCTCTTCGCCACGACGGAGTTCGCGAAACATTTCATCCACGGCTCGTAGCTACGCGCCGCTTGGATACGCTTCTTCTCCGTGGAGCGCGATGTCGAGTCCCCGTTCTTCGGCCTCGGGACCGACCTTGGCCGGAGTCACGAGGTTGATGAGCCACAACATCCCGTAGGTGAAGGCGAAGGCCCAGACGCTGCAGATCGCGACCGCGACGACTTGCTTGAAAAAGAAGCCGGTGCCGCCGAGCAACAGTCCGTCCGCACCGCTCGGATTCCACGCCTTCGACGCAAACACGCCGAGCAGAACGACGCCCAAGCAGCCGCCGACGCCGTGCACGCCCCAAACGTCGAGCGCGTCGTCCCACCCCAGGCGGTTCTTCATCGCGACGGCATAGTAGCAGACCGCACCGGCGGCGATGCCGATGACCACGGCCGTTCCCGGCGAGACGTATCCGGCGGCCGGCGTTATCGTCGCAAGTCCGGCGACCGCGCCCGTGAGCAGGCCGACGAACTTGGGCTGTCTACCGTTGGCCCACTCGATGAGCAGCCACGCGACCGCGGCGAACGACGCCGCCAGATCGGTATTGAGAAANNGGCACGTTGTGCGGCCGGTTTTCAACGACCGCGCGCCGCCCGACGTACATGACCGACGCGAGCGCGGCAAAACCGGCCGACGCGTGGACCACCAGACCGCCGGCAAAGTCGAGGACGCCCCACTGCGCGAGGATGCCGTTCGGACTCCAAATCATGTGCACGAACGGGAAGTAGACGAAGATGAGCCACGCCGTCAGAAACAAGAAGTAGGCTTTGAACGTTACGCGGTTGGCGAACGCTCCGGTGATCAGTGCCGGCGTGATGATGGCGAACATCATTTGATACGCGATGTGCACGATCAGCGGAATGCCCGCGTTGTTGCCGGTGAACATCGTGTGCAGCGTGACGCCTCGCAGGAACGCGTACGTCGTCGGATTCCCGACGATCCCGTGCCACGTCGGTCCGAAGCACAGCGAGTAACCGAAGGCGAACCAGAGAACCGTCGTCCAACCGAGAGAGACGAAGCTCTGGATCATGATCGTAAGGACGTTCCGGCTGCCTACCAACCCCCCATAAAAAAACGCGAGCCCCGGGGTCATCAACATGACCAGGCTCGCGCAGATTAACATAAAGGACGTGTTGGCAAGATTGATCGGCATCGCTGCGCTCATGGCGCGTACCCTCCCGCGCGCCAGCAAGCGTAGACGGCGCGCACTACGGCATTAAGACGCGAGAAAGCGGCCGATTCCTCTCCCGAGGCTAGGCGTGGAGCGCCGCCAGCACCTCGTCCGTCGTGCGGACTTGGCCGATGCGCGTGAAGATGTGGTTGACGCTGTGGTCGTGCGAAGCTGCGTTGCGATCGGTCATGGCGTCGCTGACGAACGTAATCTGGTAGGCGTGCTCGTTGGCGGCGCGGGCCGTGGACTCGACGCCGATGCTCGTCGCGATGCCGCCCAGGACGATCTGGGTAATCCCTCGCCGCCGCAGCTGCAAATCGAGGGCGGTGCCGTAGAACGCGCCCCAATTGCGCTTGGTGATGAGGATGTCGGACGGCTGCACGTCGAGCTCGGACACCAGGTCGGAGAAATCCGCGTCGCGTTGCATCGCAGGGGCCTGCGCGTCGGCCCGGACCTTGACCGCGTCGGAGAAGTCCGGCGCGAAATCCACGTTGACGAGCACGACCGGGAGGCCGCGCTCCCGAAACGCGCGCGCGAGTTTGGCTGCCTTCGCGATCACGTCCGCCGCGGGATGCACGGTCGGCATTCCCGCGATGCCCTTCTGCAAGTCGATGAGTACCAGCGCGGTTTTCGGATCGATCGCCGTCTCGCTCATCGCTAGACGAAATCCTTGAGCGTCAGCGCGACCGTGCGGGTCGTTCCGTCTTTTGCCGTCAGGCCGATCTGCACGACCGTTCCCGCCGGCTGGAAGAACGTTTGCCGGACGGCTCCGAGGGTCATGCCGGCAACCGGCTTGCCGTCGAGCGACGTGATGGTATCGCCCTTGACGATCCCGGCTTGCGCCGCCGGCGTTCCTGGGCGCGCTTCGTACACCACGATCGTTCCGGCGCGATTGAGCAGAAAGAGCCCGGAGCGGTCGTAGGT
>PMFP01000023.1 GCA_003155175.1 Vulcanimicrobiota bacterium | reverse complement strand
CCGAAGAGATCGATGAAGGCGTTGATTCCCGACGGGGCTGCGGCTTTCAAACGCTCCGCGAGGCCGTCTCCGTATGCGACGGGCTCGACGCCGACGGAACGCAGGAAGGTCGCGCTCTCGTTGCTCGCGATGCCGATCACGCGTGCGCCGGTGCGCCGAGCGAGCTGGACGGCGAGCGATCCGACGCCGCCCGCGGCACCGCTGATCGCTACGACATCGCCGGGTTTGAGCGAAACTGCGCGGACGGCGGCGACGGCGGNNATCACCTCGTCACCTGAAGCGAATGTGGTGACGCCTGCGCCGACGGCATCGACGCGGCCCGCGAAATCCGCGCCTTCTCCGAACGGGAAGTCCATCGGGAAGATATCCTTGAGATAGCCTTCGCGAATTGAGATTTCGCCCGGGTTCGTGCCCGTGGCAACGACGCTCACGACCACTTCGCCTGGTTTGGGTTCCGGCTTGGGCACGTCAATGATGTGGAGTTGGTCGAGTCCGCCGTATGCGGAGATTTGAACGGCTTTGGGCATGGTAGCCTCCGTGACCGCATTGCACGGCGGCAGGTTGCAGGCGTCCTTCGACAGGCTCAGGATGACAGTGGGGGGTGGCTCAGGATGAAAAATGGTGGTGTCTGAGCATGACAGTGGGGGGTGGGTTTTGGGTCGGTTATTTTTGGGGGCGGAATGAGAGGTGGAATAGGATGCCTCCGATGCACGTCAGCACGCCGACGGCGACGCTGATGTAGGGCCATGGCTTCGACTCGTGTTGCTGAAGATACAGAACGCCCTGCGCGAGCCATAGGATCGCAAAGATCGTCCAAATGGCTATGAACCATGGGCGTGCTTTCACCATAAACGTCATCTTGCGCGCATCACGGTTAGCTGAACGCTTCGTGGCGGTTTTCGGGGGTTATGAGGCGGCCGGTTAGGGTGGCGATGATGGTGGCGAGGAAGGCGATGGCGACGACGACGGCCATGGCTTTTCCGTAGTTCGGTGCGCCGCCGGGGAAGGCGAAACGCGTGACGGCGAGCAGCGCGATGATTTGCAGCGTGCCGGATGCGATGAGATTGCCGAGCTGGTAGACGAAGCCGGGATACGTTCCGCGCGCGAGGCCGGGGGCGATTTCGTTGAGGTGCGCGGGGACCACGCCCCAAGCGCCCTGCACGGCGAACTGCATCGCGAAGCCACCGAGCGCGAGCATCGCGACGGTCGAACTCAAGGCCCAGAGCGGAATCACGAGCGCGCCCAAGATCGCGCAGACGACGATCGTGTTGCGGCGGCCGAAGCGCTGCGAAAGCCAGCCGAAGAAGATGCCGCCGGCGATCGCGCCGAGTGCCGCGAAACTCGTGAGATTGCCGGTGACGCGTGAGGAGAATCCGTGTTGCTTGGTGAGGAACGTGGCGTACGGATCTTGCGTGCCGTGTGACATGAAGTTGAGCGTCGCCATGAAGAGCATGCCGTAGAGGAAGAGCGGCCAGTGGCGTTTGAGCGCGGCGAGCAGCACGTCGCCGCATAACGCTAAGCGTTCGGCGTGGCCGGCTTTCCAGACTTCGGATTCGGGGACGTTGGAGCGGATGAAGAGGATGAGCAGCGCGGGGAGCGCGCCGACGACGAACATGCCGCGCCAACCGATGACGGGGAAGAGAAAGACGAGCGCTTGTCCCGCGAGCAGATTGCCGACGGCGTAACCCTGCTGCAGCATGCCGCTGAAGAGGCCCCGGCGATTCGCGGGCAGCGCTTCCATTGCGAGCGCGGAGCCCAGGCCCCATTCGCCGCCCATCGCGATGCCGAAGATCGCGCGCAGGATCAGGAACACCGTGAAGTTCGGCGCGAATGCGGTCGCGAGTTCGATCGCGGAGTAGAGGCCGATGTCCACCATGAGCGGGACGCGGCGTCCGTAGCGGTCGGCGAACCAGCCGAAGATCAGCGCGCCGACGGGGCGCATCGCGAGCGTGAGCGTGATGGCGGTCGCGAAGGCTGCGACGCCCATCTTGAAGTCGGCCGCGATGTGCGGCACGACGACGATGACGAGAAAGAAGTCGAACGCGTCGAGCGTCCACCCGAGAAAACTCGCGACGAAGGTCTTCGTCTCCGTCGCGTTCACGGGGCGCTAGATTATGGTGCGGCCGAGGGAGAAGACGAGGGAACGGAGCTCGAGGCCGGCGAGGCGGAAGCGCTCGGCGACGGCGACGGCGCGGCGCTCTTCTTGGGGAGATCGTCGCCGTAGAGCACGAGCAGCCAGGTCTCGTTCTTGACCACGGTGATGGCCGGCAGCGTGAAGTCGAAGCGAAGCGTTGCGTCTTTGACGGTCGACTTGGAGTAGGACGCGACGAACGTGTTGACGATCTTGCCCTTGACGTTCATCTGATGGAAGAGCTGCAGCGCGAAGCCGCGATCGGGGATCTCGGATTTGGGCAGCGTGAAGTCCAGAATCGCCCGGCCTTGCAACGTTTGCGTCGTGTCGGAGCGCAGTTGCAGCGAGAGCAGCGACGTCGTCGTGATCGCATGCGGATCCGGGTTCACCATCGCCGGCGCCGTCTTGGGAAGCGCGGAGAGCAGAATGTTGACGAAACCGCCTTCGGGGGTCGGCGAGGGCGTCGGCGTGGCCGATCCGTCGTCGGGCGGAGGCGTTGGGGTCGGCGTCGGAGACGGCGTGGGCGCGGGCGTGTGCTTTCCGGGTGCGGGGGTGGGCGTGGCCGGGGGCAGATTGAAGCGCAGCGTGCACGTGAAACCGCTCACTTCCGGACAGGTCCAACCCTGTTGGACCTGGGCGAAGGGGTAGGCGTTGGCGTCTCCCGGCGGGGGGCTGGGCGTGGGGGTTCCGAAGGGCGACGGCTCGCCGGGATACCCGGCGCCGTTCCCGCCTTGGCCCGGCATCGGCCCGCTGCCGTTCACCGGCGGCTCGAGCCCTCCGCCGCTTCCGAAGCCGCCGCCGCTGCCTAAGCCGCTGCCTTGGCAGGCGGCCAGCAAAAGCGCGAGCGCGGCGGCCGCGGGGAGTGCGAGGCGCTTCACGCGCGCTCCGCTACGCATGCGCGAAGCTCTTCCGCGAAAGCGTCCACGGAGACCGTGCGCTTCTCTTCGGTGCCGCGCTGGTTCACGTTAACCGTGCCGTCGGCTGCTTCTTGTTTGCCTACCACGAGAATATACGGCACCTTCTGCGTCTTCCAGTGACGGATCTTGTATCCGAGCTTCTCGTTGCTTTCGTCAACCTCGACGCGAAACCCCATGCCCTGCAGCCGCTCGGCGATGGCGCGCGCGTACTCGACCTGGTGCTCGGAGATCGGCGTGACGACGGCCTGCACGGGCGCCAGCCAAGCGGGGAATGCGCCGGCGAAGTGCTCGATGAGGATGCCGAAGAAGCGCTCCATCGAACCGGCCAGCGCGCGGTGGATCATGACGGGCGTGTGGTCTTGGCCGTCGCTTCCGCGGTAGCGCAGATCGAAACGGACCGGCATGACGAAGTCCACTTGCACCGTGCCGAGCTGCCACTTGCGGCCGATCGCGTCGCGCACGTGAATGTCGAGTTTGGGGCCGTAGAACGCGCCGCCGCCGTCGTCGATGTCGTACGGGAGGTCGTAGCGCGCCAGTGCGTCGGCGATCGCTTTTTCGGCGACCGCGTCGGTGTCGCCGCGCAACCGCGCTTCGCGCGTCGAGAGCGTGTATTCGACCGAGAAACCGAACGCGTCCATTAGGCGGCGCGCTTCGCCGAGCGTGCGTTCGAATTCNNCGATAGACGGTGCCCATCTCGCTGTAGCGGATCGGCAGATCGCGATAGCTGCGCGGGCGGCTCGCGTAGATGAGAATGTGGCCGGGGCAGTTCATCGGCTTGAGGCGGAAGCGCTGCTCCTCGACTTCGACCGGCCCGAACATGTTGTCGTCGAAGTTCTCGAGATGGCCGGAGATTTCGTAGAGCTTTTCGCTGACGACGTGCGGCGTGACGACGGGCTGGTAGCCGCGCTCGGCCAGGCCTTCGCGGATGAAGTTTTCGACGATGCCGCGGATGACGGCGCCTTTGGGATGCCAGAAGACTAAGCCGCCGCCGGCGGCGTCTTCGATGGAATAGAGGTCGAGCTCGGCGCCGAGTTTGCGGTGGTCGCGCTTTTGCGCTTCTTCGAGACGCGCGAGATACGCGTCGAGTTCGCCTTGCGAATGCCAGGCGGTGCCGTAGATGCGCTGCAGCATCGGGTTGTTCTCGTCGCCGTGCCAGTACGCGCCCGAGACGTTTTGCAGTTTGAGCGCGGCGATTTCGCCGGTGAAGTGGGCGTGGCCACCGCGGCAGAGGTCGGTGAACTCACCGATGGTGTAGAGCGTGATCGGCTCGCCCTCGGGAATTGCCAGGGCGAGTTCTTCCTTGTACGGGTTGCCGTGGAAACGCTCGACGGCTTCGGCACGGGTGACTTCCCGGCCGGTCATCTCGTAGTTGCTCGCGACGATCTCGCGCATGCGGGCCTCGATGCGCTCGAGGTCTTCAGGCGTGAACGGTTCACTGCGATCGAAGTCGTAGTAGAAGCCGTTCTCGATGGCCGGCCCGATTGTGGGTTTGGCTTCGGGAAAGAGGTCCTGCACGGCATAGGCCAGCACGTGCGCCGCCGTGTGGCGGAGCTCGGGGAGCGGGGTGGGCTGCGTTTCGGGCATAGACGCGGGCGTTTCGGCACTGCGGGGCGCGCGGGCCTTCGCGGGGAGCCTTAAAGCAACGTTAATGCCGTCCCCTCTATAGTGCTGGTGTGGGTGCTTGCGCCCGCACTGCGACTCCATGTCATAAAGGAAGTGTTCGTGAAAACGTCTTTGCTGCAGCGCGTCGCCCTCGGCGCCCTGATCGCCGCCCTCACCGCGCCGGCCGTCGCCGGGACGCAGCTGACGGGCGCCGGCTCGACCTTCGTCTATCCGTTCTTTTCCAAAGCCTTCTATCAATACAGCGCCAAGAATCCCGACGTGACGGTCAACTACCAGTCGATCGGCAGCGGCGGCGGCATCGCGCAGTTCACGCAGAAGACGGTGGACTTCGGCGCGTCGGACGTACCGATGAGCTCCGACGAACTCAAGCGCGCGGGCGATCCGGTCATCCAGATCCCCGACACGCTGGGCGGCGTCGCGATCACGTACAACTTGCCGGGAGTTCCCAACGGTCTGCGCCTGACGCGCAAACTCGTTGCCGACATCTTCCTCGGAAACGTGACGAACTGGAACGACGCGCAGATCTCCCGCCTCAATAAGGGCGTGAAACTTCCCAACCTTCCGATCATCGCCGTTCACCGTTCGGACGGCTCGGGAACGACGTACATCTTCACGGATTTCCTGAGCAAAGTTTCGCCCGATTGGAAGAGCAAGGTCGGAACCGGCAAGAGCGTGAGCTGGCCGGCCGCCAGCAGCGTCGGCGGTAAGGGCAGCGAAGGCCTCGCGGGCCAGGTGGCCAACGCAGCCGGCTCGATCGGCTACGTCGAACTCTCGTACGCGCTGCAGAACCATCTGAACACGGCCGCTCTGCAGAACGCGGCGGGCAAGTTCGTGAGCTGCTCGGTGGGCAACGTGGCGGCAGCCGCGGCGTCCAAGCCGAACATCAGTGCGACCGACTTCTCGATCGTCAATCAGCCGGGCGCGAATTCGTACCCGATTGCGGGATATTCGTGGGTGATGCTGTATCAGCACGGTTCGGATCGAGCCAAGTCTAAGGTCCTTCACGACCTGTTCGCGTGGCTGGTGAGCCAACCGGCGCAATCCATGGCCGGAGCGCTCGACTACGTGCCGCTGCCGTCCAGCGTTCAGAAAACGGCCCAGGCGACGCTCAAGACGATGACCTTCTAGAACACCCACTCCTCCGCCGGGCCGGGGACGTGGTTCCCGGCCCGGTACTTTCCTTGAGGTCGCGTTGGACCAGAGTGTGATGCGCCGGCGCGCGGACAGCGCGCGGCGATCGGATGCGTTCTTTCTCTTTTGCGTGTACGCCGCGGCCGCGTTTTTCGTGGTTATCGTGGCCGCGCTCTTCGTCATGCTCACGAAGGGCTCGTGGCTGTCGCTGCAGACCTTCGGATTGAAGTTTCTGTGGACGAGCGAATGGAATCCGGTCAACAACACGTTCGGCGCGCTGCCGCTGATCTTCGGCACCGTCGTGAGCTCGCTGATCGCGATCGTGCTGGCCGGTTTAGTCGGGATCTTGGCAGCGACGTTCTTGGCGGACTTCGCGCCGCGCTGGATGGCGAGGCCGCTCAGCTTCACCATCGAACTGCTCGCGGCGGTGCCGTCGGTCGTGTACGGTCTGTGGGGGCTGTTCGTGCTCGCGCCGCTGATCCGCAGCTACATCGGGCCGGCCTTGCAAAAGACGCTCGGGTTCTTGCCGCTGTTCCAGGGCCCGATTTACGGCGTCGGGCTGCTGACGGCCGGCATCATTCTGGCGATCATGATTCTGCCGACGGTCACCGCGATCAGCCGCGACGTGATCGCGGCGATTCCGGAGGATCAACGCGAGGCCGGAATGTCGCTGGGCGCGACCAAGTGGGAGACGATTCGCAGCGTGGTGCTGCCTGCGGCGCGCACCGGCATCTTCGGCGCCCTGATTCTGGCGCTGGGCCGCGCGGTCGGCGAGACGATCGCGGTGACGATGGTCATCGGCAACCGGCCGGTGATTTCGGCGTCGCTGTTCGCGCCGTCGTACACGCTGGCCAGCGTCATCGCCAACGAGTTCACCGAGGCGACGTCGGATCTGTATCTGTCGGCGCTGATCGAACTGGGGCTGCTGCTCTTCGTGGTGAGTTTCCTCATCAACGCGATGGCGCGCCTCATGATGTGGACGGTGTTCCGTGATAAATAAGGACGTCTGGGACAAGAACCGCGGCGGACGCAAGACGCGCAGCGCGATCGGCGTGTTCTTGACCGGGCTGTGCGCGTCGCTCGCGGCGCTGGCGCTGCTGGCGGTGCTGGGCTACGTCATCTACCAGGGCGCGCGGGCCGTGAATCCGGCGTTCCTCACGCAGTTGCCCAAGCCGGTCGGCGAGACGGGCGGCGGCGTCGCCAACGGCATCGTCGGCAGCCTCATCACGGTTGCGCTCGCGACGCTGATCGCGACGCCGCTGGGCGTGCTGACCGGGATTTTCCTCGCGCTGTTCGGCCGCGGCATGGTGGCCGAGTCGGTGCGCTTTCTTTCCGACGTGCTCTCGGGGATCCCGAGCATCGCGATCGGTCTGTTCGCCTACACGCTGCTCGTGGCGCCGTTCAAACATTTTTCGGGCGTGTCGGCGTCGGTGGCGTTCGCAGTGCTGATGCTTCCGCTGATCATTCGCACGTCGGAAGAGGCGGTGCGCAGCGTTCCGCAGACGATTCGCGAGGGCGCGCTGGCGCTGGGCATGTCGGTGTATCGCTCGACCATGCAGGTCATCGTTCCGGCGGCGCGGCCGGCCATCATCACCGGGCTGCTGCTGAGCATCGCGCGCGTCGCGGGCGAGACGGCGCCGCTGCTCTTCACCGCGTTCGGCAGTCCGTTTTGGACGGTCAATCCGACGCAGCCGATGGCGCAGCTGCCGCTGCAGATCTTCAACTACGCGATCTCGCCCTACGAGGACTGGCACCGGCAAGCGTGGGGCGGCGCGATGATTCTGATCTTGGCGGTGCTCGTGCTCAACATTACCGCGCGGTTCGTGTTCGCCGCGCCGAAGAACCGCCAATGACGACGTCAGCGCCGTCGCGCAAGGCGACTTCGTTCCGGGTCGACGATCTCGCCGCGTTTTACGGGAGCCGCCAAGCGATAGGCGGCGTGACGATGGATTTCGCTCCGCACGCGGTGACGGCGCTGATGGGGCCGTCGGGCTGCGGAAAGACGACGCTGCTTCGCTGTCTGAACCGGATTCACGAGATTCTACCGAAGGCGCGGGTCGAAGGCAAAGTCTCGCTCGACGGCGAGGACGTGTACGATTCGGGCATCAGCGCGATCGAACTGCGGCGGCGCGTCGGCATGGTGTTCCAGCGCGCGAATCCGTTTCCGACGATGTCCATCGCGGGTAACGTGACGGCGGGCCTTTTGTCGGACGTTCCGAATTCGGCGCGCGCTCAAATCGTCGAGAAGGCGCTGCGTGGTGCGGCGCTCTGGGACGAAGTCAAAGACAAGCTCAATCAGCCGGGCACGTCGCTGTCGGGCGGGCAGCAGCAGCGGCTGTGCATCGCGCGCGCGCTCGCGGTCGAGCCGGAAGTGCTGCTGATGGACGAGCCGACGTCGTCGCTCGATCCGATCTCGACGGCGAGCGTCGAAGATCTGATGGAATCGCTCGCCAAGGAATACACGATCGTCGTCGTCACGCACAACATGCAGCAAGCCGCGCGCGTGTCGAATTACAGCGCGTTCATGCTCAGCGGCGAAGACGGCATCGGTCATTTGATCGAGATGAGCGAGACGCGGCAGATGTTTACCAAGCCGACCGATCCGCGCACGGAAGATTACATCACCGGCCGTTTCGGCTAGGCATGAGCGCTCCGGCGCGTGCGCGAACCCCCCGCAGCATGACGGAACAAGGATTCAAAGACCGGGTGGCCCTCGTGACCGGCGGCACCCGCGGCATCGGCGCCGCGATCGCGGAGATGCTGGCGCTGGCCGGCGTGAAGGTCGCGGCGGGATACAGCAAAGGCACCGAGAGCGCCGCGAAATTCAAGGAGAAGCTTGAAAAAGAAGGCGCGACCGTGTCGGTCCATCAGGGCCGCGTTGACTCGCCGGGCGACTGCGAACGCGTCGTGCACGAGGTGCTCGAGGAATTCGGGCGCGTGGACTATTTGGTAAACAACGCAGGCATTACGCTGGACAAAACGGTCCGGCGGATGTCCTACGAGGATTGGCAGGCGGTCGTGAACGTCAATCTCTCGGGCGCGTTCAACATGACCAAGGCGGTGCTCGAGCACATGATCGAGCGCGGGTCGGGGCGGATCGTCAACATCAGTTCGGTGATCGGCGAGACCGGCAACGTCGGGCAGGCCAATTACGCGGCCTCGAAGGCCGGGCTTTTCGGGCTGACCAAGAGCCTCGCGCTGGAGATGGCGCAGCGCGGGATCACCGTCAATTGCGTCGCGCCGGGCTTTATCGCGACCGAGATGGTGCAAGCGGTTCCGAAAGAGGCGCTCGACAAGGTGATCGCGCGGATTCCGCAGCGGCGCCTCGGGCAGCCCGAGGAGGTCGCGCGGGTGGTCAAGTTTCTGCTCGACGACGATTCGTCGTACATCACGGGCGCGGTCTACGACATCAACGGCGGCCTGGACATGTAGCGCGCCCCGGGCGGGGGTGCAGGACTGGAGCGGATTCGCTAGGTAAACCTAGCGCATGAATAGTAATTCGCTCAAGGATCGCGTCGGAATCGTCACCGGCGGCGCGCGCGGCATCGGCGCGGCCATCACCAAAATGCTCGTCGACGACGGCGCGACCGTCGTCATCTTAGGTCTCCCCGCCGACCGGGAGCGCACCGAGAAGGTGCGGGCCGGGCTCAACGGCAGCGGTTCCCGGGTCCACTTCGTCGAGGGCAACGTCGGCGAGTACGAGCGATGTCTGGAGGCGGTTCGCACGGTCATCGAGCAGCACGGGCGCATCGACTTTCTAGTCAACAACGCCGGCATCACCGCCGACCACACGATTCGGAAGATGACGATCGAGGAATGGCAATCGGTCCTACAGGTCAATCTGTCGGGGCCTTTTTTTATGACCAAAGCCGTCATCGAGCACATGCTCGAGCGCCAGTACGGGCGGATCGTCAACATCAGTTCGGTGGTGGGCGAGACCGGCAACTTCGGGCAGTCCAACTACGCGGCGGCTAAGGCCGGCCTGCTGGGGCTCACGAAGTCGGTGGCGCTGGAGACGGCCAGTCGCGGGATCACGGTCAACGCGGTGGCGCCCGGCTTCATCGCGACCGAGATGGTGCAGGCGATGCCGATGGCGGCGATTGAGGCGGCCGTCGCGAAGACGCCCGGGGGACGTTTAGGACGGCCCGAGGAGGTTGCGCGGGTGGTGCGGTTCTTGGTGGACGACGACGCGGCGTACATTACCGGCGCGGTCTACAACGTCAACGGCGGATGGTACATGTGAGCGAGACGATCTCGCCCGACGAACTCGCCTACGGCATCGACGTGACCGGCGTGGACCCGGCCTCGCTGGGCGACGCGCTGCGCGCGGTGATGGCCGACGCGATGATGGACCCGATGCGCATGAGCACGTGGATGACGGGCTTCATGATGTCCGAGCAGATGGTCGGCATGAACATGCTGCGGCGCCTGAGCGGCGAGAATCCCGATCCGGTCGTGGCGCCTGCGGCCGGCGACAAGCGCTTTGCCGATCCGGCGTGGTCGGCCAATCCGATGCTGGCGGGGATCGTTGAAGATTTTCGCGTGCGCACGCAGGCGGCGTTGAGTTTGGTGGATTCGTCGCGGCTGCCGGAGGCGACGCGCAAGAAGGCGCGCTTTGCGATGCAGCTGATGACCGACGCGATGTCGCCCAGCAACGTGCCGTGGCTCAATCCCGGCGTCGTGAAAGAGGCCGCCGAAACGGGCGGCGCGAGCCTCACGCGCGGGATGCAAAACTTTCTCGACGACGTGAAGAACAACGGCGGATATCCGCGCCAGGTGGACAGCTCGGGCTTCGTGCTGGGCGAGAACGTCGCGTGCACGCCGGGGCGCGTGATCATGCGCAACGATCTGATCGAACTGATCGCGTACGAGCCGCAAACGCCCGACGTGCACAAGATTCCGCTCCTGTGCAGCCCGCCGTGGATCAACAAGTACTACATCATGGACCTCGCGCCGGGGCGCTCGTTCGTCGAATGGGCGGTGCGGCACGGGCATCAGACGTTCATGATCAGCTATCGCAATCCCGACGCCGACATGTCCGGCTTGACGATGGACGATTATTTGCGGCGCGGGTTTTTGGCGGCGCTCGACGCGGTGCAGGACGTGACCGGCGCGCCGCAGGTCAACGTCGCGGCGCTCTGTTTGGGCGGCACGATGGCGCTGATCGGGCTTGCGTATCTTGCGGCGCACGGTCAGTCGGATCGCATCGCGTCGACGACGACGACCAACACGCTGGTGGATTTTTCGCTGCCGGGGGATCTGGGGCTGTTTACCGACGAGTCCACGATCTCGCGGCTGGAGACGCGGATGGCCAAGCGCGGGTATCTGGAGTCCACGGAGATGGCCAAGACGTTCGACTGGATGCGCGGCAACGACTTGATCTGGAGCTACGTCGTCAACAACTGGTTCAAAGGCAAGCAGCCGCCGGCGTTCGACATTCTGGCGTGGAACGGCGACTCGACGCGCATGCCGGTCGCGATGCATTCGCAGTATTTGCGTTCGTGCTATCTGCACAATTCGATCGCCAAACCGAATGCGTTCGTGATCGACGACACGCCGATCGACCTGGGCAAGGTGAAGACGCCGCTGTACGTGCTCGGCGCGGAGGCGGATCACATCACGCCGTGGCGCGGGACGTATCTGACGACGCAGCTGGTCGGCGGCGACGACGTAACGTACACGCTGACCAATTCGGGGCACATCGCCGGCATGGTCAATCCGCCGGGCAGCGCCAAGTCGTTCCACTGGACCAAGGAGCGTACGGTGCACGGCGAGAGCGCCGACCAGTGGCTGGCGACGGCGTCGCGGGTCGAGGGGAGCTGGTGGCACGACTGGGCTAAGTGGGCGATCTTGCACGGGGGCGAGATGGTGCCGCCGTACAAACTGCCGGCCGGAGAGCCCGCGCCGGGCGGCTACGTCCGCAACGAGAGCCCAGCCCCGTTCGCACTCAAAGTGGAGGCTTCCAAGTGAGCGAAAAGGACACGACCGGGTGGGGGAGCCTCGGGGAGTTCATCCGGGCTCAGCGCGAGCTCGCGAACCTATCCATGCGGCAGCTGGCCGAGGTGGCCAAGATCTCCAACCCCTACCTCAGCCAG
>PMFP01000018.1:3398-15460 GCA_003155175.1 Vulcanimicrobiota bacterium | reverse complement strand
GCGGCGACGGCTACGCTCGTGGTCAACGCGCCGAACGTGACGCTCTCCAAGGTCTTCGGTCCGGCCTCGATCCCGGTAGACGGCACCTCGGTTCTGACGATCACCGTCGCAAACACGGCTTCCAGTGCGGTGGCGCTGACCGGCGTTGCCTTAACCGATTCGCTGCCGAGCGGCGTCAAGATCGCCTCGACGCCCAACGCGGCGACGACGTGCGGCAGCGGCACGGCGTCGGCGACGGCCGGCGGCTCGAGCGTTGCGCTGACCGGAGGCGCCGTCGGGGCAGGCGCGACGTGTACCGTCACCGTGAACGTCACCGCGTCGGCTCCGGGCCGCTACGTCAATACGATTCCGGCAGGCAACGTTACGAGCACGCAGGGCGCGAGTAATAGCGCTCCGGCTACGGCCGCGTTGACCGTCCTGGTGCCGAACGTGACGTTGAGCAAGGCGTTCTCGCCGTCCACGATTCATCCGCACGACGTTTCGCAGCTGACCGTGACGGTCGCGAATACCGGCCCGGGAGCGATCGCGCTCACCGGCATGTCGCTGACCGACTCGCTGCCGCCGGGCGTTGCGATCGCGGCGGCGCCCAACGCGTCCACGACGTGCGGCACCGGAACGGTGACGGCTGCGGCCGGCGGCAGCAACCTCGCTCTGTCGGCGGGAAGCCTCGGACCAGCCGCGACGTGCATCATCACGGTGAACGTTACGAGCGGGAGCGCCGGCACGTACGCGAACACGATTCCGGCCGGCGCGCTCTCGACGACGCAGGGCGCGAGTAATTCGGCGCCTGCAAGCGCGACGCTGACGGTGATTCCGGCTCCGAACGTCACGCTGAGCAAGGCTTTTAGCCCGACGCCGATCGTCGTGGGCGGCGTTTCGACGCTAACGATCTCGATCGCCAACACGGCTCCGGGGGCGGCCGCGCTGCATGGCCTGGGCGTCTCCGACACGCTGCCGCTCGGCGTGACGGTTGCCGCAGTGCCGAACGCGTCCACGACGTGCGGGAGCGGGACGGTGAACGCAGCGGCAGGCGCAACCGCTATCTCGCTCGCGGCCGGCAGCGTTGCGGCATCCGCCACATGCACCGTCACCGTGAACGTGACGAGCGCCTCGCCCGGAACCTACGTCAACTCGATTCCCGCCGGCGGCGTCTCCAGCACGGAGGGAGCGACGAACACGGCACCGGCGACCGCGACGCTGGTCGTGCAAGACGCCCCGCCCGTGACGCTGACCAAGGCCTTTACGCCGGCGGCGATCTCGCTGGACGGGACCTCGGTTCTGCAAATTACGATCGCCAATACGGCGACGGGCGCGGCGGCGCTCACGAGCCTGGCCGTTACCGACGCGTTACCGAGCGGCGTCGAAGTAGCGGCGACGCCGAATGCTTCCACGACGTGCGGCAGCGGCTCTGTCACCGCAGCCTCCGGCGCGACCAGCGTCGCGCTGACCGGCGGCGCGGTCGCGGCGGGTGCGACCTGCACCGTGAGCGTGACGGTGAGGGGCGTCGCGTCGGGCAGCCACGTCAACACGATCCCGGCAAATGCCGTGACGAGCGCGCAAGGCGCGACCAACAAGACGCCGGCGACGGCGACGCTGACGGTTTCGGTCCCGAACGTGACGCTGAGCAAAGCCTTCAGTCCGGCTACGATCGCGCCGACCGGCGTTTCGACGCTGACGATCACCGTCGCCAACACGGCGAGCGGAGCGGTCGCGCTTCTCGGCATCGCGCTCGCCGACGCCCTGCCGGCAAACGTCGCCATTGCGGCGACCCCGAATGCCTCGACGACGTGCGGCAGCGGTAGCGTTTCCGCGACGGCCGGCGGTTCCAGCGTTGCGCTGAGCGGGGGCAGCGTAGGCGCGTCCGCGACCTGCACGATTACGGTGAACGTGACGAGTTCGGTCGTCGGCGCGTACACTAACACCATTCCGGCCGGCGCGCTCACGAGCACGCAAGGCGCGACCAACGGCGCCGCTGCGAGCGCGGTGCTCACCGTCGTGCGCGCGCCGAACGTCACGCTCTCCAAGGCGTTCGCGCCGGGCTCGATCTCGGCGAACGGAACCTCGACGCTTACGATTACCGTCGCGAACACGGCGGCCGGTGCGGTTGCGCTGACGGGTCTAACGGTGAGCGACGCGCTGCCGGGCGGCGTCACGGTCGCGGCGGCGCCGAACGCGTCCACGACCTGCGGCTCGGGCACGGTCTCCGCAACCGCCGGCGGCACGAGCGTCGCGCTGTCGGCCGGCAGCGTCCGCGCCGCCGCGACCTGCGCGATCTCGGTAAACGTCACCAGCGGGGTGCCGGGGAATTACGTCAACACGATTCCGGCCGGTAACGTGGCCAGCAATCAGGGCGCGAGCAACGCGGGCGCGGCGACGGCCGACCTCAAGGTCATCGCCCCCGGCGTGACCATCAGCAAGGCGTTCTCGCCTGCAACGATCCATCCGCACGGGACTTCGGCGCTGACCATCACGATTGCGAATACGGCGCCCGGGTCCATCGCGCTCTCGGGCATGCAGTTGACCGACGCGCTCCCCGCCGGCGTGAGCGTCGCACCGACCCCGAACGCATCCACCACCTGCGGTGCTGGCACGGTTAACGCAAGGGCGGGCGATACGAACGTCGCGCTCTCGGGCGGCAGCCTGGGCGCCGGGGCAACGTGCACGGTGACGGTGAACGTCACGAGCGACGTGGCGGGCGCGTACGTAAACACGATTCCCACCGGCGCGCTCTCGACGACGCAAGGGTCGACCAACGCCGGACCTGCGACCGCGACGCTCACGGTCGTGAATCTCCCGAACGTGACGATCGCCAAGACGTTCGCGCCTGCGACGATCGCGGCGCACGGCACGTCGCAACTCGCGATTTCGATCTCGAACACGGCTTCCGGCGCTCAGGCGCTTAGCGGAATGGCGCTGACGGACACGCTGCCCGGCGGCGTGACGATCGCGGCATCCCCCAACGCGTCCACGACTTGCGGAAGCGGCAACGTACAGGCGACGGCCGGCGGCGCGTCGGTGACGCTCTCGGGCGGCAGCATCGGCGCGGGCGCAACCTGCACGATCTTGGTCAACGTGACGGCTGCATCGCCCGGATCGTACCTCAACGCGATCCCCGCCGGTGCGCTGACGACCACGCAAGGCGCGACGAATTCCAACGCGACGAACGCGACGCTGACCGTGACGGCGGCGCCGCCGGTGACGATCAGCAAGAGCTTCTCGCCCGCGCACATTTCTCCGCACGGCGTTTCACGCTTGACGATCGCGCTCAACAATTCGGCATCCGGCGCCGTGTCGCTGACGGGCGTCGCGTTGACCGACTCGCTGCCCGCCGGCGTGACGATCGCGGCACCGCCGGACGCCGCCACGACGTGTCCGGCGGGCTCGGTGCGCGCGACCGACGGCGGTACGTCGGTGGCGCTGATCGGCGCGAGCCTGTCCGCCGGCGCGACGTGCACGATCGCGGTGAACGTGACGGGCGTGACGCCGGGTCAGTACGTCAACACGATTCCGGCCGGAGCGCTCACCAGCGCGCAAGGCGCGACGAACGCCGAGCCTGCGGCGGCGACGCTGACGGTCGGCAACGCGGCCGCCGTAACGTTGACCAAAGCATTTTCGACCAACGTCATCACGCCGAACGGGCGCGCCGGGCTCACGATCACGGTCGCGAACCTGGATCCGAACTCGGTGGCGCTCACCGGCATCATCGTGACCGACGCGCTGCCGGCGGGCATGGTCGTTGCTTCGCCTGCCGGCGCCTCCACCACGTGCGGCGCGGGTACCGTGACCGCGACACCGGGCAGCGCGAAGATCGCCCTCAATGACGGCAGTTTGGCGGCGCGGGCGAGCTGCAGCTTCACGGCGGTCGTGACGGTCACGGCCCCGGGAACGTACGTCAATACGATTCCCGTCAGCAACGTCGTCACCAATCAAGGCGCCAGCAATCCGGATCCGGCGACCGCTTCGCTGCACAGCACCGGAGCGGATCTGCAAGTGACCAAGACGGCGTCCGCACAGGTCGTCACCACCGGCGACCGGGTCAACTACGCAATCACGGTCGCCGCCCCGGCCGGAGTGCCGGTCGGCGAGACGACGATCGTGGATCAGTTACCCGAGTTCGAAGTCTACGCGCCCGGAACCGCACGCATCAACGCCCGTCCGCAAGAACCGGTGGTGAGCGGACGCACGCTGACGTGGACGGTCCCGAGCCTCGGCGGCGGACTGGTTATCACCTATTCGACGGCCATCGCGGCGGGCGCACAAAATGCGACCACGCTGACCAACACGGTGACGGTGACCGGCATTCCGCCCGGTGGCGGCAGGCCGCTGACCGGAATCGCGACGGCGAGCGTTCAGGTCGCGGCCAACACGTTCGGCAACTGCTATCCGATTACGGGCCGCGTCTATCTCGACACGGCGGGAACCGGAACGTTCCAGCCGGGCGACGCCGGCATCGGTGGCGTGCGCATTTACATGGAAGACGGCGAGTCGGTGCAGACCGATCCGCACGGCCGGTACAACTTCCCGTGCGTTCGCCCAGGCATGCACGCGCTGCGCCTGGACGAAAGCTCGCTGCCGGACGGCGTGACGGCGTACGGCGACCACAACATCGACAGCGAGCGCAGCACGCGCAGGTTGATCCACGGCATCTTCGACGACACGATCATCCAGGACATCAACTTCGCGGTGCGGGGAACGCTGCCGGCCGCCCCCGCACAGCCGCAACAGCCGCAGCGCCAGCAGCCGCGGCAACGCCGGCGGCTGCGGTAGCGCCTAGGAAATCGAGAGCGGGCGGTAGCGGATGCGCTTGGGCTTGGCGGCTTCCGCGCCCAAACGTTTGATCTTGTCGGCTTCGTACTCCTGATAGTTGCCTTCGAAGAGATAGACGCGCGAGTCGCCCTCGAACGCGAGAATGTGCGTGGCGATGCGGTCGAGGAACCAGCGGTCGTGGCTGATGACCATCACCGTCCCGGCAAATTCGCCTAAGGCGTCTTCGAGCGCGCGCAGCGTTTCGACGTCGAGGTCGTTGGACGGCTCGTCCATCAGCAGCACGTTCGCGCCGCTCATCAGGGTCTTGGCAAGGTGAAGCCGGCCGCGTTCGCCGCCCGAGAGCGCGCCGACCGGTTTCTGCTGGTCGCCGCCCTTGAAGTTGAAGCGTCCGAGGTAGGCGCGCGACGGCATTTCGAAACGGCCGACTTGCAAGACGTCGAGGCCGCCGCTGACGTCCTCCCACACCGTCTTGACATCGTCGAGCGCTTCGCGGCTCTGATCCACGACGCCGAGCTTGACCGAATCGCCGATGGAGATCGTTCCCGCGTCGGGCTTTTCCTTGCCGGCGATCATGCGGAACAGCGTCGTCTTTCCGGCGCCGTTGGGGCCGATGATGCCGACGATCGCTCCGGGTGGAATCGTGAACGAGACGTCGTCCATCAGCAAGCGCTCGCCGTAGGCTTTCCGAACGCCATCGAACGCGATGACTTTGTCGCCGAGGCGATCGGCGACGGGGATGAAGATCTCTTGCGTCTCGTTGCGCTTCTGATATTCGTAGCTCGACATCTCTTCGAATCGGAGAAGCCGGCTCTTGCTCTTGGATTGGCGGCCCTTCGCCCCTTGGCGGCTCCACTCGAGCTCGCGTTTGAGCGCTTTTTGGCGGGCCGATTCCGTGGCTTCCTCTTGAGCGAGACGCTCTTGCTTTTGATCCAGCCACGAGCTGTAGTTGCCGCGCCACGGAATGCCGCGGCCGCGATCGAGCTCGAGAATCCATTCGGCCGCGTTGTCCAAGAAGTAGCGGTCGTGCGTGACGGCAACGACGGTGCCGGGGAAGCGCTGCAGGTACTGTTCGAGCCACTCGACGCTTTCGGCGTCGAGATGGTTGGTGGGTTCGTCGAGGAGCAGCATGTCCGGTTTGGAGAGCAGCAACCGGCAGAGCGCGACGCGGCGTTTTTCGCCGCCGGAGAGCGGACCGACCGGTGAATCCCACGGCGGAAGACGCAGGGCGTCGGCCGCGATCTCGAGTTGCTGATCGAGGTCGTCGCCTTGCGCGTGGAGCAGCGCCTCGAGTTTCGACTGTTCTTCGGCGAGTTTCTCGAAGTCGGCGTCGGGCTCGCCGTAGGCGGCGTAGATTTCGTCCAGACGCTTACGCGCCGCGACGAGTTCTCCCAGCCCTTCCTCGACGGTTTCGCGCACGGTTTTTTCGGGATCGAGTTTGGGTTCTTGCTCGAGAAAGCCGATCGTGAGGTTGGGAGCGGGCGTTGCCTCGCCTTCGATCTCGGTGTCCATGCCCGCCATGATGCGCAGGATGGACGACTTGCCCGCGCCGTTGAGGCCGAGGATGCCGATCTTCGCCCCCGGCAAGAAACTGAGCGAGATATCCTTGAGGATTTGGCGCTTGGGCGGGACCGTCTTGCCCACGCGATACATGGAATACACGTACTGAGCCACGCGCCCAAGTAAGCCTTGCGGGCCCGCGCTTCCTGCGCGAGCCGTAGGTCTGCCGGCCGCATAGGCGGAATAAATCCTTCCGTGCTCTCTTTCGCGCGGCGATGAAGTCCACCACGACCGTCGCCGACGTTCTCCGATCCTCCGTCGCGAGCGCGACGCACGCTTTTCTCTCCGCGGAACCCCACATTCGCTCCACCGGCGACCCGAACCGGATTCACGACGCCCGGGCGGCGATCCGTCGGCTGCGTTCCGACCTTCGCGTCTTCAAACGATTTCTCGACCCCGGCTGGGCTAAGGACCTGCGCGCCGAACTGGGCTGGTTCGCGCAAGCGCTCGGCGCGGTGCGCGATTCGGACGTCTTAATGGTGCGCATGGACGATCTCTCCGTTCGCCTTCCCGACGACGACCGCGAAGCGTTCGATCTCGTTCTCCGGCCGTTAGGGGTCGCGCGCGCGGCGGCGTATGGGCGCCTGGTTGCGACGATGGAAGGCGAGCGCTACGGCGCATTGCGCGCGCAGATCCTGGAAGCCTCACACGCACCGCGCTTCACCCCGCGCGCCGAGCGGACCCCGGGCGCCGCGGTCTACGAGTGCGTCCGGCAAGCGTGGCGCAAACTCGAGCGCCGCGTTGACGACCTCGGCCCGAATCCGAAAGACGAAGAGCTCCACCGCGTGCGGATCTCGGCCAAACGCTGCCGCTATGCGGTCGAAGCCATCCAACCGTTCGCCAAGCGCCGCGCGCGCCGGTTCTTGCGGCGGGTCGCCCGGCTTCAGGACATTTTGGGCGAGTTGCACGACGTGAGCGTCGAGCGCGCGCGGCTGCGCAACGCGATGACGAACGATTCGGCGGCGTTCGTGGCCGGCGAACTCGCCGGGCTGGACGTCGTCGCGCGCGAGCGGGCGCGCAAAGCCTGGGGCCGCGCTTGGAAGAAAGTCGCGAACAAACGCCTGCGCTTCTGGAAGTCTCACAGCGCTTTCCCGGACGGACGGCCTACAACGGAGCTATGAATACCAACGCACTCTTCCTGGCCCTGGCCATTGCCGNNCAGCGCGACGCCCTTGGCGCCGCGATGAAATCCTACCGCGATAAGTCCATGGCGCTGCATCGGCAAGCCCGGACGCAAATCCTGGGCGCGCTGACGCCCGCCAATACGACGCTGCTCGGATCGGTCGTTTCGCAGTTGGCGGTCGCGCCGCAACCCGATCCGCGCGCCGCCGCCTCGCAGCTCGATGCGGCGTTGTCGCCGAGCGAGAAGCAATCCATCCTAGCCGCCGCGGCAAGTTTGCGCGACGGCGAGAAGGCGCTTCGCGCTCAGATGCGCGCGCAGATGGCGAGCGTCATGCCCGCAATGCCGCCGCGCCCGCCACGGTCCGGCGGCGGACCCGGCGACCGGCAAGGGCGCGAACACGACGCGCATACGCCCGACGCCGGATTCATTCTGCTCATGACCGCGATGGGTCCGGCCGGCGGAGGCCGCATGGGCATGATGGGTTGGGGCGGCCCGCCAATGACGGATCACCACATCTAGCTAAAGGACGCAGTTTGGACGACGCAAAGCGCTTGGCCGTCGCGCTCAACGCGCTGGTCAAAGGACCGCAATTCTCCAACAGCAAGGCTCGCGCCGCGGCGCGGGCCGAGCCGGCGGTCAACTGGCCCGCGACCAAAGCGCGCAACGAGGACTTCAATCCCGACGTGGACGGCTGCGAGTCGTTCGTGATGAACGACGGCAGCGTCTGCGCGTGGAAGCCCGGCGAGTTTCGCTACGCCGCTCAACGCGCGGGCTGAAACTTGGCGGTCCGGGCTGGGGTTGGCGGGGGCATGACGACTTCATCTCCGGGGCGCGCGCGCGCGGTCCGCGTACCATCTGCAACCGAGCCTCGTTTAGAGCTCGTAGACGTCCCCGTGGAGGAGCCGGGCCGAGGTCACGTTCGCGTGCGCGTCGAGGCCTGCGGCATCTGCCATAGCGACGCGTTCGTCGTGCATGCCGGGTTTCCGGGCATCACCTACCCGCGCGTTCCCGGTCACGAGATTGCGGGAACGGTGGACGCAATCGGCGACGAGGTCGTCGGATTCTCAAAAGGCGATCGCGTCGGCGTCGGTTGGCACGGCGGAAATTGCGGGCATTGCGATCGCTGCCGGCGGGGCGACTTCATCACGTGCCGCAACCTGCAAGTTCCCGGTATGGCGTACGACGGCGGGTACGCCGACTACACGATCGTTCCGGAAGTGGCGCTGGCACGAATTCCCGACGGTCTGACGGCCGTCGAAGCCGCGCCGCTCATGTGCGCGGGCGTCACGACGTTCAACGCGCTGCGTCACGGCCCGGCGGGTCCGGGCGACGTGGTCGCGATTCTCGGCATCGGCGGACTGGGTCACCTTGGCGTTCAATACGCGGCGAAGATGGGATTCGACACCGTCGCGATCGCGCGCGGCGCGGACAAAGAAGAACTCGCGCTAAAGCTCGGCGCGCGCCATTACATCGACAGCCAAAGCGGCGACGTGGGCGCGGCGCTGCAGAAGCTCGGCGGCGCGAAAGTCGTGCTCTCGACCGTCACCGCCGCAAACGCGATCGAGCCCGCGGTCAACGGCCTGGCGATCGACGGCAAGGTGATCGTGGTCGGCGCCTCGATGGATCCGATCGCGCTCGCGACGCTGCCGATGATCGGCGCGCGCACCTCCATCGGAGCGTGGCCGTCGGGAACGTGCGTTGACTCCGAAGACGCGATGAAGTTCGCCGTGCTGACCGGCGTGCGGGCGATGTCGGAGACGATGCCGCTCGAACGTGCGACGGAAGCCTTCGACCGCATGATGAGCGGCAAGGCCCGCTTCCGGATGGTTTTGGCGTTATAAAAATGGGCGCGTGCGGCGCTGCCGTTTGCAAATTGGAAACCGATTTCACTTTCTGATATACTCGTAGGAGCGCCGGAGCGGTGCCGTCAATGAGGGTAGGCGTGCTTCCAAAAAACCACCGATTCGTGCTGGAGGTCCTCCGCGAGAGCGGGCTTGGGCGCCACCGGACCGTCGGTGAGATTTTTGCCGAGTCGCGGCGCCGGCGCCCCGGAATCGGCCACACCACGATCTACCGCGCGCTCGACCGTCTCTGCGAGATGGATCTCGTTCGCGAGGTCCGCGTTCCGGGCGCCGCCTACTCGACGTACGAACCGATGGGTCCGCCGCACGCGCATTTCTACTGCACCGGCTGCGGCTCGATCGAAGACGTGGATTACCGGCTGCCCGAGGGCGTCCTCGGATCGCTGGCCGAGCGCCATCACGTCGCGATCACCGGCGAAACGCTCACCTTCGACGGCCGCTGCAAGACCTGTCTGGAGGCGCCGGCGACGATTTAGGTCTTGCGCTTATGCAAGACGACCAGGTTGCCCTCGCTGTCGTGCACCATTGCCATGGTGCAAACGGGGGTCTCGGTTTCCATCACGATCGGAATTCCAAGCGACGCGAGCGCGGATTTTGCTGCGGCGAGATCGTCAACGGCAAACAGGATGCCGTTGCTTGGCTGAAACGGCATGACCGACTCGTTTCCGCCCCACAGGCCGAACGTCGTTCCGTCCGGTAACGCGTATTCGGCGCCGCGGTCCCCGGGATAGACGAAGGCCGGCTCGAGACCGAGGACGTCGCGATAGAACGCGATGGCGCGCGGGGCGTCTTTGACCATGTATCCACTGAGGTCCATGCCAGTGATCGTGAATGCCGTTTGCATCAGTACGGAAACCTCCTAGAGACTAGTGCGTGTAGGCGACGCCCTCGTCGGCGGTCATCTTGTGTGCGACCGGGTGCGTGTCGAAGTATTCCACGCTGCGGCGCAGATCGTCGAGCAATGCGTCGGCCATGTCGCGGCTGAATCCGTGGCGGACGAGAATGCGCATGACGGCCATGTCTTGGATGTTGGGCACCATCGTGTACGCCGCGACTTGCCAGCCGCGCGAGCGTAAACGATCGGAGAGATCGAAGAGCGAGTAGGGCGCGTTCGCGCCGGGCCGCAACGTCCACGACACGGCGGGAATGCCGTTGTTGCTGTCGCCGTCGAAGAGCAGTTCGAACGGCCCGATCTTCGGGAGCTGCTTGGCGATGTGCTCGGCGACGTCGTAACAAATCTCGTGCACGGCGCGGTAGCCTTCCCGTCCCAGGCGGAGCAGAAGGTAGTACTGGCAGACGATCTGGCCGCCCGGCCGCGAAAAATTCAGCGCGAACGTGGGCATGTCGCCGCCGAGATAGTTGACGCGGAAGATCAAGCCTTCGGGCAGGTCGGCTTTCTCGCGCCAGACGATCCAGCCGACGCCCAGAGGCGCCAAGCCGAACTTGTGTCCCGAGGCGTTGATCGAATGGACGCGCGGAATGCGGAAGTCCCAGACGAGCTCGGGATGCACGAACGGCGCGATGAAGCCGCCCGATGCGCCGTCGACGTGGATGGGAATGTCGAGCCCCGTTTCGGCTTGCAGTTTGTCGAGTGCGGCGGCGATCTCCGCGACCGGTTCGTACTGGCAGGTGAACGTGACGCCGAACGTCGGCACGACGCCGATCGTGTTTTCGTCAACGTGGGCCAGCACTTGTTCGGGCGTGAGTCCGAGGCGATCGCGTTCGAGCGGAATCTCGCGAATTTCCACGTCGAAGTAACGCGCAAACTTGTGCCAGCAGACTTGGACCGGCCCGGTCACGATGTTCGGACGGTCGGCGGGTTTGCCGAGTTTGGCTTGGCGTTCGCGCCACTTCCACTTCAGCGCGAGGCCCCCGAGCATCGCCGCCTCGCTCGAGCCCGTCGTCGAGCAGCCGATCGTGTCGCCTGCCGACGGCGCATTCCAAAGATCGGCGATGATGTGCACGCAGCGGTCTTCGATTTCCGCCGTTGCCGGATATTCGTCTTTGTCGATCATGTTCTTGTCGATGCTCAGATCCATCAATTTGTGGATCTCGTCGTCGAACCACGTCTGGCAGAAGGTCGCGAGATTCTGCCGGGCGTTGCCGTCGAGCATCAACTCGTCGTTGATGACGTGGAACGCGATGTCCGGGCGCAAGCCCTCGCGCGGGATCTTGTACTTCGGAATGCTCGCGTGCATGGCGCGCGCCGCGTAGAGGTCGCCGTTTTCTGAATCGGCGCGCCGTTTGTTGTGGTGGAGGGGCATGAAGGTAGCCCGCCCCTACTGCCCGACCGGAACGCTGTCGGGACCGCACTTCGCCTTGATTTTGGCGATCGCGGCGGCCTTCGCCGTCGCGTCGCTGCCCATCGCGTCGTGCATCTCTTGCATCAGATCGGGAGAAAGCGCCGGGTTGTAGCTGACGAGAACGACGTGAACGCCCGCAGCGTTCTTGAGGGGGCCCGTTTTCGGAACCGGGATGTTGCCCATATTGGTGTACGAAACGCCGGCGCCGCCCGCGCCGCTCGGCTCGAAGATTTCCGTGTACGTCACCGACGCTCCGCTTCCCATGTTCGTCTTGCTGTCCACGCGAGCGCCGCCGGGGATGCGAGCGACGTACCAGTTCGTGACGGTCCCCGCATCGGCGCCGGTCACGTCGTACATCGTCGTCTTGATGACGTATCCGCATTTCTTGAGCGTGATGCCCGTGCCCGCGAACGCGGACTTGGTCGCGCCGGGGTAGAGCGGCAGGTCGGT
>PMFP01000018.1:0-3350 GCA_003155175.1 Vulcanimicrobiota bacterium | reverse complement strand
CGCCGCGGTGAGTTCCCGCTTCCGGCGGGACTAGGGCCGGGAGCCCGGCACGAGCGGTGAGGCCGCGGTCTGGAGCGGTTGCGAACCGTTTACGCGGCCGCTCCGGGACGGACCGACGATCCGGTAGGCAAACGCCACCGACGACCCCCCGTTCTGACTTTCACGAACGGCAAATCCCGACGGCGAGCGGTCGGCCACGTAAAGCCCCTTGGTGTCGCCCTCGGGCGTAATGAAGACCAGATAGTGCTGCGCGGGGTCGAGCTGCGCCGCGTAACCCGGGTCGAGCCGGACGTACGCGCGGCCGCCGGAGAGCTGCCCTTCGCCCGTGTCTTCGATCGGCGCGCCGCGCCGGGCGAGCGGTCCGGCGCAGGTTCCGCACGCATAGTAGGTTGGCGCGGTGATGGATCCGTCAACGACGAGGTTTCCGGCCAGGATCATCGTCCCATTCTTGTCGAGCGACATGACGGCAGCGTTCGTCACGGCGTTCTTGCCGATCAGCAGCGGCTGCCCGCCGTTAGATTGCAAGAGCTCGACCGGTGTCGACGGCGACGTGGACAAACCCTCGGCAACGATCGCGCTAGCGTTCCGGCTCATGGCCGAGATGCCGTCGCCGCTCCCGTTCTGGCCCGTGCCGGCGCCGAAGTTGTCGGCGGCAACGGCGACGCCGCCGGACGCGCCGGCCAGAACGTAGCCCTCGACGCCGGCGCCGGTCGTCATCGCTTGTCCGGCGACGGCGACGCCGGCGTTCGAGCGTCCGTAGATTCCGTAGCCGCTAGTGCTCGTGCCGGCCACGCCGGCATCGTAGGCGCCGCCGTCGGTGGAGAGATCCTCTCCGAGGACGCCGGATTTCTGCAATACGTACGTGCCGTTGTTGCTCGGGAACGAGGTCTGTCCGTCGACCCCGTATCCTTGCGGAGAGACGCCGACGACGGCGAGGTGCCGGCTCGAATATCCGTAGACGCCGTCCCCGTCGGGCGCGGTGCTCCTTCCGTAGACGCCGATATTCGCGCCGGTGCCCGACGTGGCGTCGTTAAGACCCACCAAGCCGTAACCGCCCGCCGTTCCGGCGATGCCTTCAACGCCGGTTCCGCCGGCGCCGGAATTGCTGCCGGCGATGATGGCCCCACCCGGATAGCTGCCCGAGTCGTTTAGCATGGGCGAGGTCAGCGCGGGACGCACGCCGAGCGCAAGCGGAACGTCCGGCAGGGGCGGCGCCGCGAACGATCCCGTCGCGGCAAACGCCTGCGCTCCGTTCGATTGCGTCGCGCCGGATTGCGAACTATATCCGCCCGCTTGAGGGATCGCGCTTTGCGGAGCGGCGCCGGAATTCGCGCCGCCGCATGCGGCAAGCAAAAACGCCGCGCCGATACACGAGGAAGGAATGTAGAGCCGAACGTTCATCATCTCGCCTTTCACCGACGAGTCGTCCGCGACACAAAAACCGTGCACGGCCTTTGGCTCTATTTTAGTCCTTCGCGCAGGCGTGTGGAATCCGGTGCAAAGGTCACGGATTCGGCGTGCCTTTCGGCCCGTTTTACTCCCACATGACCTCGTCCACGTAGCAATATTTCCAGTTTTCGCCGGGCTCCGCCGACATCATGACCGGGTGGTGCGTCGCGCGGAAATGTTTGGTTGCGTGTTTGTGCAGCGACGAATCGCAGCAGCCGACGTGGCCGCATTCGAGGCATTCACGCAAGTGCACCCACGTGGATCCGATCTTGAGGCACTCCTCGCAGCCTTCCGAGCCCGGCGTAACGTCGTGGATGTGGTCGAGGTGCGTACATTCGGGTTGGCTCATCGGTCGCGACCTCCGCGCGGGAAATGTAGGACGCGAAACGTTTCCTCGCGGCGCCGGACGCGCCTTCAGGCGGGGGTGAAGGCCGTCCGCCGGCGCCCTTATAAGGATACGAGACGCTATCTTCGCTGCGAGGCCTCAATGCGATTTCAGAAGCTCGTAACCACGGCCGCGCTCCTCCTCATCGGTGCGGGCGTAAGCGGCTGCGCACGCGGCGGCTACGGTTTCGGCCCGATTCCGCAAGGGTCGTCCGGGGGCGTTCCGGCTCCCGTCGGAGGCGGAGCTCCGACGCCACGGCCGGCATGCCGTTCGGCTCTCAAAACCGTACCCGACCCGCAAGCGCCGCACGGACTGTACGTGTGGATCGACAGCCTCGAGCAGACCAAGAATCAGCCCGCGATCCTCCAGTATCTCCCAAAGGACGCGAATCTGTGCGGCGCGAGCATCGTCGTGTTCTGGAGCGCGGTCGATCGCGGACCCGCCGCTTCGCCGCAGTACGATTTCGCGGCGGTCGAATCGGCGATCAAACCGTGGGCGTCGGCGGGCAAGCTCGTCAACCTGCTGTTCGCCAACGTCAACGAGACCGGTACGAGCGACACGGCGACGCCGGCTTGGGTGCTCGCGCAGACGGGCGCGAACAAAGTCAATAGCGTTGCCTGTCCCGATCCCGGCCCCGGACAGAATGCGGGACCGCCTACGCCCGTCTACTGGGAGACGGGATTCGAGAAGCCGTATCGCGCGTTCGTCAAAGCCGTCATCGCAGCGTACGGCGGCGATCCCCGCATCGGGTACATGCGTTTCGGCGTCGGTCCGGGCGCGGAGGACTTCGTCGCGCACGGCGCCGACGGCGCGTGCTTGGCAAAATGGCAAGCATATGGATTGTCGGCGCGTTCTTGGGCAACGTACAGCATCGCGCAGGTGAACTACGTCGCGAGTTTGCATTCGAAGGCGCAGCAGCTCGTCGCCCTCAATACGTTCGACGACGTCGCGCAACCGTACGACGTTCCGGACGCCGTGGCCTCGGCGGCGGCCGCGGCCGGCATCGGGTTTGGAACCGAGAATCTCGGCTCGGGATCGTTCGTGAGGAGCTCCACGCCCTGCGCGGACGTTTCGCCTGTTCCGTACTGGTGCGCCGCGTTTGCCGCACACGCCGCAAAAGTGCCGTTACAATTCCAAACGATCTCGTACACGCTCGATCCCTCGCTGCCGAACATCCCGCAGCTGCCCGCGCTGCTTCCCTACGGCATCACCAATCACGCGCAAATCTTCGAGCTCTATCCGCAAGATTGGCTCACCGCCGACGATTCCGCGTACGCAAGTTATGCGGCGCACCATGGGGCGTGGCTGAAGGCGCTGACCTCCGCCGCCGCGCTGCTCGGAGGTTCGCCTTAAGCGATGCCCGTCAGCTCGTAACGCAACGGAAGCCGACGTGCGACATGCCCGAGTCGATCATCTGCGGCGAACGCGCGGCCGGGCGAAAGCGCAGACAGTAGTTGGGAGCGCACAAGAACGAACCGCCTTTGAGAACTTTGCGCGGGATGCGGATGTCGGGGAA
>PMFP01000162.1 GCA_003155175.1 Vulcanimicrobiota bacterium | reverse complement strand
CCGTACTCGCCCTTTGGGATCACGCCCTCGAAGTCGCGGTAGTCGAGCGGATGGTCCTCGACGTGCATGGCGAGACGCCGCTCGCCCACCGCTTGCGTCGGCCCCTTCGGTACGGCCCACGAGGCCAGGACGCCTTCGTCGGTCTCCAGGCGAAAATCGTAATGCAGCCGCGTCGCGTCGTGCATCTGCACCACGAACCGCAGCTGTTTGGCCTTCGAGCGGTCGCGCGCGCCGCTCGGCTCGGAGGTCTTCTTGAAGTCCCGCTTGCGGCGATACTCATCCAGCGGCATAGGAAAGAGCCGATTGGACTCGCGTGGCGCCGTCCCCCGCCAAAACGGGCCGGACCGAGCTAAACCAAGCGGCCGGTGCGCGGGTCATAGAACCCGATGATCTATACGGCGATTGGAATGGCCGGCTCGGGCGCGCTCGCGACGTTCTCGTATCTGCGCTCGCGGCGCACCGGCACCTCGTACTATGCCGAGGCCTACGGTATGACGCCTGCCACGCACCGAAATTACGCGATCGCGAGCGCCGGGTTCTTCGCGCTCTTTCTCGGGCTGGCGCTCGCGCACCAAAACGCGTTCGCCGCCGTCGCGCTCGCGCCGTTCGCGCTCCTCTCGATTCTGTACGCAACGTCGTTCTTACGGGGTTTCTCCGATCAAGATGTCTGATTTTCATTTCTCGCCGCGACCCAATCGCGCCGGCGAAATCGGGTGGCTGCCTTGGGGGCCCGACGCGTTCGAACGCGCGGCGCGCGAGGACAAGCCGATCCTCCTGGCCATCTCCGCAGTCTGGTGCCACTGGTGCCACGTGATGGACGAGACGTCGTATTCCGACGCGGGCGTGCTCGATGCCATCGCGCGGAGCTACGTGCCGGTACGCGTGGACAACGACCGCCGCCCGGACGTGAACGTTCGCTACAACATGGGCGGCTGGCCGACGACCGCCTTTCTCGCACCGGACGGTACCCTGCTCACCGGCGGAACGTACATTCCGCCCGAGCAAATGCGCCGTGCGCTCGACGACGTCGCGCGCTTTTACGCCGAGAACAAGGGTGAAGTCGCGCAGCGTGCCGCCGAGATGCGCGCGCGCCCGCGCGCCCCGGCACTGCGCGAGCACGCCGAACTCGATCTCGCCATGGCGGACGAGCTGATCGCGGGCATCGCCGCCGGCTACGACGCGGAATACGGCGGTTTCGGGGAAGATCAGAAATTTCCGCAGACGGACGTACACGAGCTGCTGCTCGCGCGCTGGCGAACGAACGGCGACGAACGGCTGCTCGAGATCGTGGACCGAACGCTGCGCGCGATGGCGGGCGGCGGCACGTACGATCGCGTCGAAGGCGGGTTCTTCCGCTATTCGACGACGCGCGACTGGTCGGTGCCGCACTTCGAGAAGATGGCGGAGGATCACGCCGGACTGCTGCGCGTGCTCTCCCAGCTCGTCCTATGGGCCGGCGCGGACGACCTGCGCGCCACGCTCGCGGACGCCCTCGGCTACGTGCGCACGACCTTGCGCGATCCGAAAACCCATCTGTTCGCCGGCAGCCAAGATGCCGACGAGCGCTATTTCTCATTGCCGCGCGAGGAACGCGAGAAACTCGACGCACCTTACGTGGACCGGACGTCGTATTCGAACTGGACGGCGGGTCTAGCCGATGCGTGGATTTGGGCGTCGCGAGCGCTCGACGATCCCGCGCTGCTCGCCGAGGGAATCGCTACACTCGACGCCTTGCACGAAAACCTGCGCGACGAACGCGGGCTGCTCTATCATTACGTCGTCCCCGGCGGATCTCCGGAAGTCCGCGGCCTGCTGACCGACCAAGCCGCATACCTTCGCGCGCTGATCGACGCGCACGAAACCTCGGGCGAACCACGTTTTCTCGAGCGCGCGCTCGCGTTGGCGGATGCAGTCCTAGTCGACTTCAGCGCCGAGGACGGCGGCTTTTTCGACCGCGCTCCCGAGCATTCGGAGGTCACGCTCGGACGGTTGGACGCGCGCGACCGTCCGATCGATCAAGACGGCTTGGTGACGGACGCCTTCCTGCGACTCTCCGCGATCTCGGGCGACGGACGATATCGCGGAGCGGCGGAAGCCGCCTTGCACCTGTTTTCCGCAACGTTCGGCGTGGCCGGAAGCTTTGCCGCGAATTACGCGCGCGCGCTGCTTCGCTATGTCGAACCGGAAACGGTCGTCAAGATCGTCGGCGAACTCGAGCCTGCGCGGCCGCTCCGCGACGCGGTCACGAGCCTGCGCCCGCCGTTCGTAAACGTGCGCACCCTCTCGCCGGAACGCGCCGCGGACGTGGGCTTACCCGCCGATCCGCATCCGGCCGCCTACGCGTGCGTTGGAACGGCTTGCGCCGCGCCGGTTTTCGATCCGAGCGCGCTCGCGGGCGCGCTCGACGAACTACGAGGGACGAACGTACACGTTCCAGTACCAGGATCCCCAAAATCCGACGAGCGCTGAGTACGCGACCAGCACGTAGCCCCAACGCGGGAACCGGTCGCGAACGGCGAGCATCATGAGCGCGATCAAGAACGGTTCGAAGTCGAGCGCGTGGCGCATGCCGAATTGCGCGAAGCCGTTCACGTAGTACAGGAAGTTCGGAATCGCGTTGACCAGCACCAGGGCCCACAAGGCGAGCACCCAGCCGCGCGGACGGCGCGCGAAGATCGCCAGCAGGAGCGCCGGGCTGGTCCACGTGAGCGCCACGCCCGAGAGCGACGGATTCAAGTACGGGAACGCCGGCAAGCGGTCGGGATACTGCACGAAGAACGACCAAGCCTGATAGGGCAGGTACTGGAGTTTGAACGGCGATCCGTACTTGAGACCCGCTTGGTCCTGGTGATACCACGTCGTGTATCCGATGTCGTACCACGTTCCCCAGCGCGCGAGATCGTACCAGACCCAAAAGACGGCAACGGGAACGAGCACCGCGGCGAAACTTCCCACGCGGGCGCGCCAATCGGAACCCAGGCGCAGTTCGTCCGGATCGCACGCCAGCAAACAGGCGTAGATGGGAAGGGCGAGCACGAGCGTGAACCGCGACTCGAACGCGCACGCCGCCCAGAGCGCGACCAGCCAGCCGCGCCGCTTTCCCGCCAGTTCGGCGAGCGCGAGAAACGTAAAGCAGACCGCGCTCACGTGCGCGATCATCCAAACGTCGCCGAGCATCGCGCACCATAGCAAATCCGTTCCGGCCAACAAGCACGCGCAGATCCACGCGTTGCTTCTAGCGTCCAGACCAAATCTCTCACCGAGCTCCCACGCTGCGCCGACGCCGACGCCCGCGAGAACGATCGCAAGCGCCGTCTGATTGGCAAATCCGAAGGCGACGAGCGGCAGCAAGAGCAGGGCCGGCATCGGCGCTTCGATCAGGAAATGCTGCCCGTTGTACCCGAGCGCGTCGATGTACGCGCCGGGCCAATCGATCCAGACGTGACCGTGAAGAAGCGCACGCGCCAAGAGGACGTAGTTGTCGTACGGCGTCACTCGCCCGTGCGAGACGATCCACGTTACGACGGCGGCGGCAAGTCCGGCCAGCAGCGCAGGATTGACGCGCTTCACTTGTCGGGCACCACTTGGAAGAGCATCTCGCGATTCGACCTGCGCTCCAGACGAAAGCCCGGAATCGTTCCGGCAGGCGCGCCGACCACGTAGACCGGGCGCGTCTTGATCCACGACGGAACGTGTCGCGCGTCGTCCCCAAGCCACGCGGCATCGAGCGTTCGCGCTCCCATCGAGCCTTCCACGTACGTCGCGTACGCCAGCGGCGGCGCGTACGTCCACGTCGCGATGAGGATTGCGTTGGGCGGCGTGAGGGACTGCACCTCGTCGATGGCCGCGCGCGCAAGAACGTCGCGCGGCTGCGCGAACAGCGCCTGCTGCTGCAGCATCAACGCGGCCGCGAGCAACACGGGTACGGCCGCGATCGCGTCGCGAAAGCGAGGGAGGCGGCGCCCCGCGACCCCGCAGAAATCGCCGGCAAAGATCGCGCCGGCAAAGAACAGCGGCAAGAGATACCGCTCCGTGTCTGCCTCGGCCGCAAAGCCGAGCGCGAACGGAGCGGCCAGGAGCCCGCAAGACGCGAGGTACGCACATCGGACCCAATCGCGCCGCCACGCGACGATCGCGCCGGCCAGGACGACGAGCAGCCCGGGCCAGGTGAACTCGGCGGCAGCGGCGCTCGCAAAACCGGCAATGCGGCTGCGGTACGCCGGCGCCGGCATCGAGCCGGGTCCGCGCAAGACGTCGAACTGCGTACCGGTCGCGAGCGCGAGGAATCCGTCGAAGCCGGCCGGATGGTCGTAGTCCCAAAACGGCATTCCCGGCGGCTTACCGAGCGCGCGCGTCGGATCGAGCGCGTGCGCGGTGACGTACGCGCTGCGCAGCGGAAGATACGCAAACCAGATTCCGCCCGAAAGGGCGAACGCGACGAGACATGCGGCGACCGTGCGCGGCGCGGTTTCGCGCCGTCGGGCGACGACGAGCAGCAGCGTGCCGGGAATCGTGAGCGCGACGATCGGATGCACGGCGACGCCAACGCCGCACGCGAGCGCCGACCCGAGCGCGTTGCGCTCGCGACCGTCGCGATACCAGCGTAAGCCGAAGAGCAACGTCAGCGCGATCGCGCAGATCGCGAGTGCGTGCACCTCGGCGCGCGTGGCGCGCGTCCATACGACGAGGCCGAAGGCAAAAAACCAGGCGCATCCCGCCGCGAGCCACGCGTCTTCGGGCCAGGCGTCGGCGACGATGCGGCTCACGCACCAGGCTGCTACGCTCGCGGCGACCGCGCTGAGCAAGCTCATGCGAAACGCCACGCTCCCGAACGGCAGCGCGTGCGACCACGCCCAGCCGATCAGGACGTACGCGGGAAAGCCCGTCGGATGTGCGATTCCCAGAATCCAGGGGACGGTGTCCATCTCTCCGACGTCCCAAAAGCCGGCATCGCGATAGGCGCTGGCCGCAAAGACGCCGAGCGGAACCGCGAAGGCCAGCAACGATGCGAGCCGGCCGGCCGGTGCGGGCGTCACGATGCCGCGGATTAGATCTGCGGCGGCGTCGCGTGCAGCAACGGCTGCGGCGGCGCAAACGTCGAGGACGGCAGCGTCGGCGGGAAGCGGTACGCGCCGAACGAGATGTGTTCGCGAGCCGGTTTGCCGTCGAGCGTTGCCGCGACGCTCGCCGCGACCGGAACCACGTATCCGCCGAGCGGCGCGTATTCGATCGCTCCGGTCCCGGCCACTGTGCCGGACCCCGCTTTGAAGCGCACGACGTGCGGAAGAAAAGTCCGGCTGTCGATCGCCACGCCCGTGACGGCGAATCCCGAGCCGACCGGTTCGAGCGGTTGCGTCTCGTAGAGGTAGTCGGTGCGCGCGCCGTTCTTGACGGCCTTTAAGAAAATGAACGCGTAGTTCGCAGCACGCGGCGCGACGCGGCCGACGGCGTAACGGTCCTCGCGCTCGCCGAAGCGCACGAGCTTCGGTTTGAGCGGAGCCCCATCCGCCGCGAGGGTTTCGTCGCGGACTTCGACGCCCCGGCGGTACACTTGGTGGCGCTGATCGAGATTGCTCGGGCCCTCTTGCGACACCGCGTATTGAAAGATCAGCGCCGGCGGCGTCTTGAGCGTATCGAGCGCGCGCGCGTAGTTTTGCAGAACGAGCTGCGAATCCATCTGCTGGGCAATCGCGGATGCGGGAATAGCGAACGCGCACAGTCCGAGAACGAGCGCGGCCAAACGCGCCGGGACCATCACGCCGGAGCGAGCACGGCTTCGCGCATAGCTTGCACCGCGGCTTGCGCGCCGGCGGGATTCTTGCCGCCGCCTTGCGCCTGGCCCGGCTGGCCGCCGCCTTTTCCGCCGACCAGCGGGGCCGCCAGCTTCACGAGGTCTCCAGCGCGGACGCCCGCCTTGACCATGTCGTCGCTTGCAAGCACGAGCAAACTCACGCTGCCGTCGTCAACGCCGGCCAACGCGACGACGCCGCTGTGCAACCGGCTGCGAATCGCGTTGCCGAGATGGCGGAGCGCGTCGGCGCTCGCTTCCGGAACGACCGCGCCGACGAAGGTACGCTCGCCCGATCGCTCCGCCGCGGCCACGTAGCTCTCCGCATCGGCCGACGCCAGCCGCGCCGTGAGGCGTGCGATCCCGCCTTGCAGATCCTTGACTTCGCGCTGCAATTTTCCGATGCGGTCGTCGAGTTCGTCGGGCGATGCAGCCAGCGACGCGGCCAGCGTCCCGACCAGGTCGCTCTGCCGTTCGACGAGATCTTCGGCCGCTTCGGAGACGCAGGACTCGATCCGGCGAATGCCGCTGCCGATCGAGGACTCCGAGAGAATGACGAACAGGCCGAGCTCGCCCGTCGTCTCCGAGTGCGTTCCGCCGCAGAACTCGATGGACGGCCCCGCTTGCACGACCCGTATGCGGTCCCCGTATTTCTCGCCCGCCATCCAGATGGCGCCGGTGGCCTTGGCTTCGTCGAGCGGAAGCTCGCGCGTGATCAAATGCGCGTCTTCGCGAATCATCTCGTTGACGCGGCGGGCGACGCGATGCTTTTGCTCGACCGACAGTGCGCCCTCCGGCCAGCGGAAATCGAAGCGCATGCGATCGATGCCGACCCAGGATCCGGCTTGCGTCACGTCGTCCCCAAGCACGTCCTTGAGCGCGCGCTGGAGCAGATGCGCCGACGTATGGTGCCGGCGAATCTCGCGCCGCCAGCGATCGTGCACCGCGGTTTTCAGCCGCTCGCCCACGACCAGTGCGCCGCCGCGCACGACGCCGTGATGCGCAACGGCCTCGCCCATGTATTGCGCGTCGTCCACGTCGAAGGCCGCGCCGTCGTTCGAGAGCAAGCCGCGATCGCCGATCTGTCCGCCGCGTTCGGCGTAAAACGACGTACGGTCGAGCACGACGGCGCCGCGCTCGCCCGCTTCCAGCCGGCCGACCGGCCGCCCGTCTTTAAGCAGCGCGACGATCTCGCCATCGCTCTCCAAGCCCTCGTATCCGGTGAACGCCGTCTTCATCGCCGGCAGTTCGGCCAGCGTCACGACCGCGCGTTTGGATGCGGCATCGCGCCGGGCGCGCTCGCGCTGGGCGTTCATCTCGCTCTCGAACGCCGCCGTATCCACCGCCACGCCCCGTTCGCCCGCGATTTCGCGCGTGAGCTCGATGGGAAATCCGTACGTGTCGTGCAGCGCGAACGCATCGGTTCCGTCAATCAGCTGCGTGCAGTCGTCCACCGCGCGATCCACGAGCCGGTCGAGCATCGCGAGCCCGCGTTCGAGCGTCCGGTCGAAGATCTCTTCTTCGAGCGCGAGCGTCCGCTCGATGCGAGCGGCGTTCGTCCGCAGTTCCGGGTATCCGGACTCGAGCGACGCGACCACGGCGGGCACCAGCGCGGTAAGAAAGCCGTTCGGATAGCCGAGCAGTTTGCCGTTTCGAATGGCGCGCCGGATCAAAAACCGCAGCACGTACCCGCGATCGGTGTTCGACGGATAGACGCCGTCGTTGACGAGAAACGTGACCGCGCGCGCGTGATCGGCGATGATGTTCTGCCGGACGCGCTGCTCGGCGGGATCGAGAGACGTTTGCCCGGGCTTGGGCTGCGCGGCGATAAGGTCCGTAAAAAGATCGGTATCGTACATCGAAGCGCGGCCGTTGCAGACGGCAAGCATTCGCTCGAGGCCCGCGCCCGTGTCGATCGCCTTGCGAGGAAGTTCCGAGAGCGTTCCGTCGGAGCCTCGATTGTACTGCTGGAAGACGACGTTCCAGATCTCGACGAAACGATCGCCGAAGTTCGGTCCCGTGTCGCCGGGACCGCTCGCGTTCTCGGGTCCGCTGTCGTAGAAGATCTCGCTGCACGGACCGCAGGGTCCGGTCGAACCCATGGTCCAAAAATTGTCTTCGTCGAAGCGCGTGATGCGCGCGGGATCCAAGCCGATCTCGTCCACCCAGATACGCTCGGCTTCGTCGTCGCCGGTGTGAACCGTGACGTAGAGCTTAGCGGGGTCCACCTTCATGATCTGGGTTACGAACTCCCAAGCCCACTGCAACGCCTCGCGTTTGTAGTAGTCGCCGAAGCTGAAATTCCCGAGCATCTCGAGGAACGTGCCGTGGCGGCCGGTGCGGCCTACGTTTTCGATGTCGCTCTTCGCTCCGGCCACGCGCAGGCAGCGCTGCACGGTCACGGCCCGTGGCGCCGGCGGCGGCTGCTCGCCCAAAAACATCGGGACGAACTGCTCCATGCCCGCGATGGTGAAGAGCGTGGTGGACATCTCGTCGGGAATGAGCGTGGCCGAGGGTACGGGCTTGTGCCCCTTCGAGACGAAAAAGTCGACGAACGCACGGCGAAGTTCTTGGCTTTTCATAGGTTTCAACCCGGAATGATAGCAGAAAGTCCCAGCCGGCTCCTACTCCCGTCGTCGGCGGCCGGCTAGCGTTCCAGGAACGCGCGCATCTTCGCGAGCGCCTTGGCCTGGGTACGCGAGACGTGCATCTGCGAGACGTTCAGCCGGCGCGCGATCTCGGTCTGCGAAATCGACTCGAAAAAACGCAGGTAGACGACCGCGCGCTCTCGTCCGGCCAGCACCCCAATGGCGCGCTCGAGCGCCGCACGATCCTCGAGCAGGTCGAGTTCGCCGTCGACCGCGCCGATCACGTCGGCAAGGCGCTGTGCGGGCCCGTCGCCGGCGTCCCCCTCCACCGCGTTGTCGAGCGAGACGACGTTGTAGGCGCGGCCGAGTTCCTGGGCTTCGAGCACGGCCTCGGCGCTGAGCCCCAAGTAATCGGCGATTTCCCCGGCGGTCGGGCTGCGATCGAGCGAGGCCGTCAGGCGCTCCCGCGCGCGGTGCACGGCGAGATTGCGTTCCTGAAGCCGGCGCGGCACTTTGACCGCCCAACCCTTGTCGCGGAAGTAGCGTTTTATTTCACCGACGATCGTCGGCGTCGCGTACGTCGTGAACTCGACGCCGCGGTTCGTGTCGAATCGGTCGATCGCGTTGATGAGCCCGAGCGTTCCGACTTGAATGAGATCTTCCAGCGGCTCGCCGCGGTTGGAGAACTTGTGCGCGAGAAAGCGCACGAGGTTGAGGTGTGCGACGACCAGCTCGTCTCGGAGGCGTTCGCGGACCGCAGGCGCGCCGGTCTCGCGCAACGCTTCGAGCCGCTCGAAGAGCGCGCGTGCGTGGTTCCGGTCGTCGGCGATCGCTGCGTCGCGATCGTGCAAGATGGCTAGCCCGTCGGTTCGGTAGCGTGACGCTTGACCATCACGAGTTCCGTGCCTTGGCCAGGATGCATGTCGTAGGTTACGTCGTCCATCAGCGCGCGAATGAGGAACACGCCCAAGCCGCCGACGCGCGGCTCGTCGAGCGGGCGCGAGCGAATCTCGGGCATCTCTCCACGGCCGAAGTCTCGCACGCGCACCGACAGCTCGTCGTCCGTCAGCTCGCACCGGATATCGATTGCGGGGCTCTCGGACGCGTGCTGGATGGCGTTCGTGCACGCCTCGGCAACCGCGAGTTTGAGATCTTCGATTTCGTCCATCGAATACGACAAGCGATGGGCGACGGCCGCGATGGCCAGTCGCGCGATAGCGACGAACTCCGGCTTGCACGGAATCCGCAACTCGACGACGTCTACGGCGGCATCGGGCTGCGGACGCGGCTCGTTCACACCAGCGCCTTCATCGCCGCATCGTCGTCTTCGAAGATGCCGAAGATCTTGACCAGACCGGTGATGTCGAAAATCTTCCTGATCTGCGGGTTCGTGCACACGAGGTTCACCGATCCGCCGTGCTCGCGAACGCGCTTGAGGCCGCCGATGAGCACGCCGAGCCCGGTGGAATCGATATACCGTACGTGCTCGAGATTGATGACCAGATTGTAGATGCCGCGGTCGATGAGCTCGCCGATCGCGTCGCGAACTTGCGGCGACGTGTACACGTCGATTTCGCCGCCCAATTCGACGACGTAAACGTCGCCGCGACCCTCGTGGACGGTGACTTTGATATCCACGGGCTTCTCCTAACTTTCGGTCCTGTTCTGAAACTCCTGACGGAGCCGGTCCGCACTCGAAAGGCCCTCGTCGACGGAGGCGTTGAAATTCGCCTTCGTTTCGTCTACGGCTTGGTTGATGTTGGCTCGTGCCTCGTCGACTACTTGACGCCCGCGCTCGTAGATGTCCGACGCGCTCGACTGCCACTGCGTCGTCACGTCGTTGACTTTGCCGCGCAGGTCCTCGGTCGCATCGGCTGCGAGATTACCCGCCTCGCGCGCTTTTCCAACGAGCAGGTCGCGCGTGTCTTCTTGCGCCAGGAGGATGGCCAGGCCGCCGCCGACGATCGCGCCGACGGCAAAGCCAAGCACGAATCCGCCGTTGCCTTGCTTGCCGTTATCCATGGTTTTCTCGCTCCTTTTCCAATTCCGAATCGCTTCGGTCCGAATTCTTTGCCGTAAAGAAATGTCTCACGCCGGCGCTTACGCCGCCCAGCGTCGCTCCGACGTTCACGATCGTCGGCGTGATAGCGTTCTTCGTCGTGTCGGCCGTGCTGGAGACGACCGCTGCAACCTTCTCTAAAGAGTCTACCGCACCCGAGAGCCGCGCTAACGCGCCGTCCGCAGTATTTGCTATGCCGCCGACGTGATCGAGCGTCTCCCTGACCGGCACTTTGAGGTCGGCGATCTGCGCGTCGACCAAATCGAGCGTCTTGTCCAGACGCGAGAGCGTCTTTTTTATCTGCACGCACGCGATGACCACGCTAATGCCAAACAGCAGGACGCCGACGCCGACGCCAATGTCAAGGACGATATCCCAGTCAAACCCGTTCGCCACGTAAACTCCTTTGGGAAGGCGCGCCTTCAGGACGACGGGGCGAGATTCCCGCGTAAACCTCGTGTGGTGCGACAAAGAACGGAGGCCGCTCGGTCGATATCTTCCTCACGGGTATCGTACCCGAGCGAGATGCGAATCACGCCTCGCTGCCAGCGTCCGTCCAGCCCCAGCGCGGCGATCACGTGGCTCGGCTCGAGGACCCCGGAAGCGCACGCGCTTCCAGCCGACACGGCGATGCCCTCGAGGTCGAGTCCCGCCAAGAGACCCTCCGAGTCGACGCCGGCAATCGAGAGGTTCAGATTGTTGGGCAAACGCGACGCCCCATTGACGCGCGCGTCGGGGATCTCGGCCAGAATCCGGCTCTCGAGCCGTTCCCGCAGGGCGGCGACGCGCGAGGCGCGCTCCGCTTTACCGGCCGTCGCAAGTTCCAAAGCGGCCGCCAAGCCCACGATGCCCGCGACGTTCTCGGTGCCGGAGCGACGTCCGAATTCCTGGCCGCCGCCGTAGACGAGCGGCTCGACGGCGACTCCGCTCCGGACGTAGAGCGCGCCCACGCCCTTGGGTCCGTAGAACTTGTGCGCCGAGATCGAAAGCAGATCCACGCCGAGCTCCGCGACGTCGAGCGGCAGCCAAGGCGCCGCCTGCACGGCGTCCGTGTGGAACGCCACGCCGCGCTCGCGCGCGACGCGTGCCAACGCGGCGATCGGTTGCACCGTTCCGATTTCGTTGTTTGCCTGCGCGACGCTCGCTAAGATCGTGTCGGCGCGCAGCTCCTGCGCGAAGCGGACCGGATCGACGAGGCCGCTTTCGTCCACGCCGATTCGCGAGACCTCAAAGCCCTCGGCTTCTAGCGCGTCGAGCGCGTGCAGCACCGCGTGATGCTCGATGACGGTCGAGACCAGATGGCGCCCGCGGTCGCGGTTGGCGCGCGCGTAGCCCAGCAACGCCAGCGCGTCGGATTCCGAGCCGCCAGCGGTGAAGACGACCTCTTTGCGTCCGCATCCCAGAACGCGCGCGACGGAATCCCGCGCATCGTCGAGCGCGGCGCGGGCGCGCCGTCCCTCGGCATGGGCCGAGCTCGGATTGAAGCCGTGCTGCGCGAAGTACGGCGTCATCGCGGCGAGCGCCTCGGGCCGCAGCGGCGTCGTCGCCGCGTAATCCAAGTAGACGCGCGAATCCGCCCCGGTCATTAGCCGCTCCTCCGTTTCCGGATCCACTCCACGATGCGCGCCTCGGCGCCCTGATCGCCGGGCTCGTAGTAGTGCTTTCCCGCCAGGTTCTCGGGTAAATACGCCTGCAAGCGCTCGGGCGGCGGGAGATCGTCCGCGTGTTCCATCCCGGCATAGTCCGCGTGGGCGTACCGATAGTCGCGTCCGTAGCCCAGATCGCGCATGAGGCCGGTCGGCGCGTTGCGCAGATGCAGCGGAACCGGATCGTTGCGCGTCTCTCGCACGTCGGCCATCGCCGCGCCGTAGGCGGATCCCACGCTGTTGCTCTTGGGCGCGGTCGCCAAAAAGAGCGTCGCGTGCGCGAGCGGATAGAAACCTTCGGGCATGCCGACGAAGTGCGCCGCCTGCTGCGCCGCGATGGCCACGGAGAGCCCGCGCGAATCGGCTAAACCGACGTCCTCCGACGCGAGTATGACGAGCCGGCGCGCGATAAAGAGCGGATCTTCGCCGCCGTCGAGCATGCGCGCGAGCCAATAGACGGCCGCATCCGGGTCGCTCCCCCTCACGCTCTTAATGAACGCGCTGATGATGTCGTAGTGCTGCTCGCCGCCTTTGTCGTACGTCGACGCGCGCCGCTGCAACGCGTCGAGCACCGTCTGCGTCGCTACCACGCGCGCGCCTTCCGGATCCGGCGCGACCGTCGCGGCCGCGAATTCGAGCGTCGCGAGCGCCGTGCGCGCGTCGCCGTTGGCTAAGCCGACCAGCGCGCGGCGCGCTCCGTCGTCCAGCGCCACGTGCAGCTTGCCCAGCCCGCGCTTTTCGTCGGCGAGCGCGCGATCCACGATGCGTTCGACGTCGGCGTCGGCAAGCGCGGAGAGCACGAA
>PMFP01000114.1 GCA_003155175.1 Vulcanimicrobiota bacterium | reverse complement strand
AAGCCAAGTGGACGGCCTCGTTCAGGAATTGAACCGATACGGTATCGATCGCTGCTTTATCCACGGGCTGGCATGGATGACGGGCGTCAGCGATGCCGATCTCCAAGGGCAGGCGCCCGGGCTCTCGCCGTTCATTCTCGGCAGTGACGTGACGTGGGAGCAAATGGTCGCCGCAGCGGCGCTCGAGAACGCGGTCATCGCGGAGCCTGCCGGAGCCGCGTACCGGGGCGCGGTCGGCTTCGTTACGGAGCGCTTCACCCGCGATCGCAAACTCTCGGCGCGCGATCTGGCCAAGCTCGATAAATTCACGACGGGTGTGCTGGCACGCGACGTCGTGGACGACGTCATGGAGCAATTAGGCAAGCGTCAAATTCGGCTCGTAGGCCGCGCCGGGAGCGGAANNTCGAACGCGATCAGGCCCGGGTGCTCTTTCTCACGTACCACAAGGTGCTGAGCGGCGAACTCGACCACTTAGTGCGAGCCATCGCGGGTTCGTCGGTCCCAGCCGGACAAGTCGTGGTCGTCACGATGCACCATTTTCTTGTCGATCTCTATCTGGAGCTCGGCGGCTCGATCCCATTGGCCGACGGGAAGACAGACTGGCACGCGCTCCCCCATGCCGTGGAAGCCTTTATCCGAGAGCGGGGCGCAGAGGCGCTCGCGCGCGACGCAGCGACGCTTCGCACGCTCCGGCCGGACCGCTTCGATTTCGATTACGTGTTCATTGACGAGGGACAAGACTGGCAACAGGCAGAGCGCGATCTGCTGCGGCTCCTCTTCCAACCCGAGCAGACCATGATCTCCGACGGTCTCGACCAATTCGCACAGCGCCAAACGCGCTGCGACTGGACGAGCGACGTGGATAAGCCCCTTAGGTACATGCGAGAGATGAAACGCTCGCTACGGATGTCCGCGAACGTCGGCGCATTCGTCACGGCGCTCGCCGGCGCCATGGGCTTCCACGACTGGCGCGTCCAGCCGCATCCCGAACTCACGGGCGGCCGCGTCATCCTTGCGCGCGACGTGACGCACGCCGACCTCATAGCGCGCGTGCTTGACATCGCCCACGACAGCGGCGTATCGCCCGGAGACTGCCTAGTCGCGGTCCCGCCGAAGCTGGTTGACGGCACCGAGGACGGAAAGCGCGCGCGTGTCGCTTCGGAATTGGCAGAGCGTGGAATCGCAACGTGGGACGCCACCGACGACCGCGGCAAGTTATCGCCGCGACAGCCCGACGAAGTGGCGATCGTCCCATACGCCTCGCTACGCGGGCTCGAAGGCTGGGCGACCGTCCTGCTCGACCTCGACGCCTGGGACGACAATCGCCAGCGCTATCCCAACACCGAAGCGGATGAGCCGACAACCGCAGACGAGGTCGCAAAGCGCGCGCTGCTGCTAGCTCTGACGCGCGCCGCGCACGTGCTCGTGATCACCACGAACGACCCGTCCTCGCGCGTCGCGGCGTGGCTCGAGGAGGNNGAGGTATCGATGGATGACCTAAGCCTCACTCCGGGTCGAGTGAAAAGTTTCATAGGCAACCCAGGGCCCGGCGGCCACAAGATCTACTTAACAGCGCGGAACGGCCGGTCGTGGGTAGAGTTTGGAGGCCGCGGCGTCGCCGGCAATCCGCTAAACATGGAAAAGCAGCCAAACCTCGGCTTCGAAACCGAAGTCGAGGCATGGGCCTTTGCCGAGCGGGTCCTTAGCGAACATCCCGCGCTCCGCGCGAACCCGCTCGGCGTCNNAGCGATAACCCCGGCTCTCGATATCGTCCAGCCGGCCGTGAGCGAAGAAACGCCGGGGAAACGCTACACGCTCGTTGGCGCGGATGGGAAATCCTACTTGAGTGACGCCAAGGGTACATTCGGCGGTCATCGACGGATGCGGATCTATGGGCGGTTGGATTGTAAGAGCGCACTAAGCTTCATTGCCCGTGGCTACTACGTCGAGCACCGCGTGTTCTTTAAGGACGAAGCAACAGCCATCTCAGCCGGATACCGCCCATGCGGCAAGTGCATGCGCGCGGAATACGCGCGTTGGAAGTCCGGACAAGGCTAAACGCTCACGAACGGCNNTGGCGTCAGTCACGCTTGTCGGGCTCCAACGCTGGAATAATCTCTATCCGTCCATCAGCGTAGAAGTGATAGGTGGGTACAAAACCAAAACCGCACGCGTACACGATCGGCGCTACGCTCTCTTCGGGACGTTCCAATCTAGCGGTAAGAGTCTTGTCGCTGACCGAATCATCCACGCGTCAGTATCCCCCGCTCGCATCAATTGGCCGTCAAAATACTGCCAACGTAAGTCTCCGCGAACTCCGAACTCGGTTCGCGATCGCCATACTGCGACCATTTGCCTGATGTCGTGACGCGTTGGAGCTTATTTTAAGATCTTTCGGCCAGCCTTCGATCGCAGTTAGCTTCGCCTTCAATTTAGACAACGCGTTCCAAAAAGACAAGTTATTTCGTCTCGGCAATAACTTTACGGCCGAAGAGTGCCGACAAAGTATGTGGGCCAGCTGCCAGACGTGTGGCGAGCCGGCGTGAGATACTTGGGACCGAATGGCCAGGTTCCTAACAAGGAGCCCGGCTTTACNNACTTCAGGAGGGTGCAAGCGGGTGACACAGCTCAATACGAACGCCCCAGACGTTAGCGTCCTCATGCGCCCCGAGGTCCGATGCCTGCCGGACGCCGTAGTTATTGAGCACATAATCGTGCGCGATCGCACGGTCGTCGACTACTTCGCTACAGCGCCGGAGGATCGGCGGACCGCTCTGGCAGCGGACGCATTCGTACTTGGAACGCGTGCTCTTGCGTCCGCCGCCGGCTCCGCGACGATGGCCGCGCTCAACGATCACCTCGAGAGCGCCGTGCGGTCGGCCGCACAGAATCTTGCCTTGATTCCCGGGTCAGTAAGCCAGCAAATCGAAGGCATTTGCAAGCAGTACTTAGGCGAAGGCGGAGTCTTCACCGGGCAGATTGGCAAGGATTTACAGGCAATCGAGGCGGCTCTCGGGCCTAACGGGAACACGCTCGCCGAAATTCGCAACGCTCTCGCGGCCGAGGTTACCCGTCGCGTTTCAGA
>PMFP01000011.1:2274-3572 GCA_003155175.1 Vulcanimicrobiota bacterium | reverse complement strand
CGTTTCCGTCGATGTCGCGAATCGCGGCGGGGTTTCCGCCGTGTGCCGCGTACCAGGCGCGCGCGTCGCGCGTCGCAAAGCCGATGATCTTGCGCGCGTTCGCGGCGGCGTTCTCCGCACGGTCGAACTCCGCTTGCGACCCGCTTTGCACGGCAGTGCGCGCCATGGCCAGCGCGTCGCGCTGGATTCCTATTCCGTCCACCAAGTCGGACTGAATCGTAGACCAGGCTTCTTCACCGGGCGGGTCGGCCGCCGCGGCTTCGAAGGCGTTCTGGGCGGCAACCTGGCCGAGTGCGACGTCGTGCAGCGCGCGGCCGCCGCCCCCCGCCGTAAAATCGCTTCGCGCCGACTTCACCATTGCGTTCGCGACGCCCGCTTGCGCGATCGCCGGTTCCCAATAGCCGAGGGCTTCGCCGCGCAGCGCCTGCGGGGAGGGCGCGGGAGTCGTTACCTGCACGGGTGCGAACGTGATCTGCGCCACGGGAGCGATCGCCGGCTGCGAGCGATGCATCGAGACGGCGAAGAGCGCGCACAACGCTAGGAATACGATGCCGAACGCCAGCACGAGGCCGAAGTCGAACGTGCTCGCCATCCCCTCGTCGATTGCGCTTTGTTGGGGGACGTCCTCGCGCACTGCGAGCGCGCTCGACGCGTCGCCCGTTTCGGGACCGTCCTGACTCATCGCGTGACCTGCATGCGCGTCGCTGTTCGTTCGCGCGCGTGGTGCCGCCTTGCGCCGGCGCCGGCGTTGCCGGGATAAAGAGAAGAGCCCGCGTTAGCGAGCCCTTTCTTGCGCGTTAGTCGTCGTGGCGTCCCGGCGGACGGCGGCGCCTGCGCGTCGGCGGCGCTCCGGCGCCAGAGAGTGCGGGGTTCTCCCGGGGAGCCTCGCGGGGCGTCTCCGCACTTGCGTCGTCGCTGCGGCGCGGCCGGAAGGCGCCGTTGCCCGACGGCGCGTCGCCTCCGGCCAGGAGCGCTTTATGCGAGAGATTGACGCGTCCTTGGCCGTCGATCTCCATGACCTTGACCTTGAGCTCGTCGCCGACCTGGACCACGTCTTCCACCTTGTCTACGCGCGTCGTCGCGAGTTGGCTGATGTGGACCAGTCCCTCCTTGCCCGGAAGAATCTGCACGAACGCACCGATGTTGATGATGCGCGTTACGATGCCGTCGTAGGTTTCGCCGACGAGAATCTCTTTGGTGATGTTCTCGACGTATTTCCGCGCGGCTTCGCCGGACTCGCCGTCGAGCGACGTGATGAAGACCGTTCCGTCGTCCTCGATGTCGATCTTCTCGCAGCC
>PMFP01000011.1:0-2229 GCA_003155175.1 Vulcanimicrobiota bacterium | reverse complement strand
TTGATGTCCATTTGGATGGCCGTGATGCCCTTCTTGGTGCCGGCCACCTTGAAGTCCATCTCGCCCAGCGCGTCTTCGAGACCCTGGATGTCGGTCAGGACGGCGTACTTGTCGCCCTTGAGAACCAGGCCCATCGCAACGCCGGCGACGTGTTCTTTGATCGGCACGCCGGCGTCCATGAGCGCGAGCGTCGAACCGCAGACCGACGCCATGGACGACGATCCGTTCGATTCCAGGACTTCGCTCATCAGGCGCAGCGTGTAGGGAAACTCGTCTTTGGGCGGGAGCACCGGAAGCAGCGCGCGTTCGGCGAGCGCTCCGTGGCCGATTTCGCGGCGGCCCGGTCCGCGCATCGGGCGCGTTTCGCCGACCGAGAACGGCGGGAAGTTATAGAAGTGCATGTAGCGCTTGTCTTCGAGCGCGACGATGCCGTCCAAACGCTGAGCGTCAGATTTCGATCCCAGCGTCGCCGCCGTGAAGACCTGCGTCTGTCCGCGCGTAAAGACGCCCGAACCGTGGACGCGGGGCACGTAGTGGACCTTGCACCAGATCGGCCGGATCTCGTTGGGCTTGCGGCCGTCGGGGCGGATCTTCTCGTCCACGACCATCGTGCGCAGCTCGTCTTCTTCCATCGCCTTGATGATTTTGCCGAAGTCTTTCGATCCGGACGGCGATTCGAGCAGCGCCTTGACGTCGTCGTCCTTCTTGGTGCAGCGTTCGAGCGCTTCGGCAACCGTCAGCGTCGAAAAGGCGCGTTCGCGCTCGCCCTTTTCGATGACGCGCATCGCTTTGGCGACGTCCTTGGCGAACGCTTTGCGAATCCACTTGTCGAGGTCGGCGTCGACTTTTTGGACCGGGAACTCGCGTTTCTTCTTGCCCGCTTTTTTCGCGAGCTGATCGATCGCCTTGACGATCTTTTTGATCTCGCCTTGCGCGAACTCGACCGCGCCGAGGAAATCTTCCTCGCTGATCTCTTCGCCGCCGCCTTCGACCATCATGATCGCATCGGCCGTGCCGGCGATGATGATGTCCATGCCGCCGGTGACGTACTGGTCGAGCGTCGGATTGACGATGTACTCGCCGTCTTCGTCGCGTCCGACGCGAACCGCGGCAACCGTCTTCTCGAACGGAATGTCGCTGAGCGCGAGCGCCGCGCCGGCCGCGCAGACGCCGATGACGTCGGCGTCGAGCATCGGATCCACCGAGAGCACCGTCGCGACGATCTGAATGTCGTTACGGAAGCCGTCGGGGAACAGCGGACGGATGGGGCGATCGATTTGACGCGAACTGAGCACCGCGTGCTCGGTGGGGCGGCCTTCGCGCTTGATGAATCCGCCCGGAACCTTGCCGGCGGCGTACATCTTCTCTTCGAAGTCGCAGGTGAGTGGGAAAAAGTCTATGCCTTCGCGCGGTTTTGCGGAGGCGGTGACGGCGCAGAGCACGACGTTTTGATCCCCGTAACGAACGAGCGCAGAGCCGTTGGCCTGCTTTGCCAGTTCGCCGGTTTCGATGACCATCGTGCGCCCGCCGACCGTAAGCGTAACGGATTCGGGCACGATAACTCCTGATTTTACTTCTTGATTTGCTCTTATATTGAACCGTCCGGGCTTCGGTCCGCGGCCGCTCGTGCCCTGGCTTCCAGCCTGAGAACGCCCGGGTCGAGCGCCGCCAAAAGTCGTAAAGGACCACGAGCCGACGTGGGTTCTTAGAAAGCTCGCTGCCGGGCGAGAATCCCGCTCGGCCCGTGGGGCGTCGCGCTGGGGGCTCGTCGGTCCGGTCACGGGCATTGCGCGACGGCGATGGGGACCGCAGCCCCCCGGGCCGCGCGGCGCTGGGCTACTAGGTCCGGACGGCCTTCGCCCGACGAGGCGACTCCGTCGGCTCGTCGCTAGCCGATTACCGGCGAATGTTTATCATACCCCATCTCGAAGATGCCGCCTCGAAATCGCGGCACGGAGATCGATAATCATGCCCCCGCCGATCGCAAGGCACGCGGCCGCGTAGGCCGCAAGCAAAGCGGTGTGCGAAATGCCGTCTTCCATCAGCACCGCTGCAAACGGTGCGAGAATAAGCAGCGTAGGCAAATATCGACGTTTGCAAACTGCGTATGGCAGCGACCACACAAAATACCACGGCTGTGTCAGCACCGCCAGTGCGGGGAACGCGTAGGTCAAGGTTTGATTAAAACGCCGGCAAAGCAAAGCGTAAGTCAGTGCTACGAAGGCCGCG
>PMFP01000052.1 GCA_003155175.1 Vulcanimicrobiota bacterium | reverse complement strand
CCCAGCGGATAGAAGCCGAGGTCGATGCCGAACGTGCGGCGCGACAGGTTTGTGAAGTGGCGGACGATGTCGAGTTCGCTGTTGTCGGGAAGCGGCAGCTCGTCGCGCAGCGCGGCGGCGGGAAGAAAGTCCTCGAGCGGCCGTCCGCGCTCGACGTACCGGTTCGCCCGGCCCTCTTGGCCGATGTCGAAAACGAGCGGGCTAGACGTTGGCGTGGACATTGCTCGCGCAAACCTCCGCAAGGGCGACTGCGTAATCGGCGATTTGGCCGGTCGTCGTCAGCTCCGTGGCCGTCACGAGGATGCATCCGGGATATTCGGGGTAGAACCGGCTCACGTCCACGCCTCCGAGAATCTTTCGCTCCTGCAACGCGCCGAGAACGCGCGCGGCCGGCTGATGCACGTCGATGACGAATTCGTTGAAGAACGGCGCGACGAACTTCAGGTCCACGCCCTCGATGCTCGAGAGCGCGGTCGCCAGCTCGCGCGAACGCGCGAGGTTCAACGCGGCGACGTCGCGCAGGCCGGTCTTTCCGAGCAGGGCCAGGTAGATCGTCGCGATCAGCGCGCAGTGCGCCTGATTGGTGCAGATGTTCGAGGTCGCGCGTTCGCGGCGAATGTGCTGCTCGCGGGCTTGCAGGGTAAGAACGTAGGCGGTGCCTCCGCGCACGTCCACGGTCCGGCCGACCAAACGGCCGGGGATCCGGCGCACGTGGGCGCTGGTCGCCGCGATGAAGCCCGCGTATGGGCCGCCGTACGCCACCGGAATGCCGAAGCTCTGCGCCTCGCCGACGACGATCTCCGCCCCCCACGATGCGGGCGTCGCAAGCGCGGCCATCGAGATCGCTTCGGCCACGACCGCGATCGGGACCGTCTCGGAGGCGCGCACGGCTTCTTGCGACGGCGCGTCGAGGGCGTCCACGCAGCCGAAGAAATTCGGCGACTGCAGCGCGACGGCCGCATAGGTCTTGCTCTCGACCGCCGCGCGCAGCGCCGCGAGGTCGGTGGTGCCGTCGGCGAGCAGCGGAATCTCGTCGATGGCGACGTCGAGCCCGTCGCAGTAGGTCTTGAGCACGGCGCGGTAATTGGGATTGATCCCGCGCGAGACGAGAACTTTCTTGCGGCCGTTTGCGTTGATGGCCATGATCGCGCCTTCGGCGAGAGCCGTCGCGCCGTCGTAGACCGACGCGTTTGCGATGTCCATGCCGGTGAGCAGGCAGATGTAGGTCTGCCACTCGTAGATCGCTTGCAGGTAGCCCTGCGAGACCTCGGCCTGGTACGGCGTGTAGGCGGTGAGGAATTCGCCGCGCATGGCCAGCGCCGCGATGGCGGGCGGCGCGTAATGATGGTAGGCTCCCGCGCCTAAGAACGAGGCGTACGACGCGGCCGGATTCTTGCGCGCGAAGTGCTCGAAGCGACGCGCGATCTGATACTCCGGGAGCGCCGGAACGACGTCGAGCTGCTCGCGCAGTTTGACGTCGTCGGGGACCGCGAGCAGTTCTTCGAGGGAGGCGACGCCGATGGTCGCAAGCATCGCGTCGATGTCGGCCTGCGTGTGAGGTGCGTACACGAACGGCTATCCTTCCGCGCTGATCTTTTCGTAGTCGGCCGGCGAGAGCAGAGAAGCCGTTTCGCCGCCGTCTTTGAGTTTGAGTTTGAAGAGCCAGCCCTCGCCGTACGGATCGCGATTGACGGCCGCCGCGTCGTTTTCGAGCGCCGCGTTGACTTCCGTCACTTCACCGGACACGGGCGTGAACAGATCCGAAACCGCCTTCACCGATTCGACGACGCCGACGTTTCCGGATTGGGAAACCTGAGCGCCGACCTTGGGCAGTTCGACGTAGACGATGTCGCCGAGCGAGTGCTGCGCGTAGTCGGTGATGCCGACCGTTCCGGTATCGCCGTCGATCTTCACCCACTCGTGTTCTTTGCTGTACAGCAGATTCTCTGGCTGCGCCACGTGACGGATTCTCCTTTTCGGCTTAGGCGGGTCGCTTGTAGAACGGCGTGGCCACCACCGTGGCCGGATGACGGGTGCCGCGGATTTCGACCTCAACGGACGTCCCGATGGTTGCGGCATCTTTGGGCAGCAGCGCGGTCGCGATGTTTTGGTTTCCTACCGACGGCGCGAGCGATCCGCTGCGGATCTCTCCGGCATGCGCGCCGCCGAAGAAGACCGGATAGCCTTCGCGCGCGGGCGCGCGTCCGCCCATGACGAGTCCGGCGATGCGCGGATAGTCGTCGCGCTCCACCTGAGCGGCCAACGCGTCCTTGCCGATAAACGCCGGCTTGTTCAACTTGAGCGCCCACCGCAGGCCGGCTTGCACGGGCGTAATCTCTTCGGTCAGCTCGTGGCCGTAGAGCGGCATGCCGGCCTCCAGGCGCAGCACGTCGCGCGCGCCCAAACCGCAGGGCTCGAGCCCCTCGGCCGCGTGACGCTGCAGCAGATCGCTCCATATCTCCGGCGCGTGCGCGCCGTCAACGAAGATCTCGAAGCCGTCTTCGCCGGTGTATCCGGTGCGCGCGAGCACGGCGGTCTTGCCGAACACGTGCGCCTCGCTGCAGAAATAGTACTTCATGGCCGACAGGTCCACGTCGGCGTGCGGTTGCAGCATCTCGACCGACTTCGGCCCCTGAATCGCGATCAGCGCGTTCTCTCCGTGCCGGTTCGTCAAGCGCACGCCGGGCTTCAGATGCGCGTTGAGGTGCGCCCACATCTTGTCGGCGTTGCTCGCGTTGACCACCAGCAGCCAGCGATCGGGCAGGCGATAAAAAATGACGTCGTCGTGCGCGCCGCCGGCCGGATTGCAAAAGATGTTGTAGCGCGCCTGCATCGGCTTCATCGTGCCGACCGCGTTGATCGTCAGTTCGTCGGCCCAGTCCGCGACGCCGTCGCCTTCGAGCACGAACTGTCCCATGTGCGAGAGATCGAAGAGCCCGGCGCGGTGGCGCACGGCGTCGTGCTCCTTGAGAATGCCCGCGTACTGCACCGGCATTTCGAAGCCGCCGAACGGAACCAGCCGCGCGTTCGCCGCGACGTGCTCGCCGTGGAGCGCCGTTTTCTTCACGGTCTGACCGCCGGCCAGCGCGAGGCGGCGCCCTTGGGGCGCTCCTCGGGATAGCTGTTCAGGAAATTCAAGGTCGCGTGCGCGGCGATCTTGTCGCCGCTGCGCACGTAGACCTCGCCGTAGACGATCCGCCGGCCGGCCTTGAGGACGTTGGCTTCGGCGATGAGATCGTGCGGCGGAAGCGCCGGCGAGAGGAAACTGCACGTCAGCGACGCGGTGGTCGTCTCTTGTTCGCGGCCGTAGATGGATGCCAGCGCCACGTAAAAGGCGGTGTCGCACAGGCTTAGAATCGCGCCGCCGTGCACGGCCCCGGTCCCGTTGGTGATCTCGGGCCGGAACGGCATGCGCATGACCGCCTTGCCCCGGTGAACGCTCTCGAGCTTGACGCCGATCAAGGCGACGAAATCGCCGCGCTCTCTCTCCCAATCCCGTTTCGCGAGTTCTTCGTCGATAGACATGCGTTTCTAAAGATAGCGAAGGGCGAGGCCTTCGTCTATTGCTTTTCCCCGGCTCCGGCCATGGCGTCGAACGCGCGGCGGAAGTTCAGGCTCCCTCCNNAAGGCCGCGCGCGCGACGTCTCCCGGCTCGCCAAGGCGGCCGAGCGGAATGTTGCGCACCAGCATCTTCTCGACGTCACCGACGCTCCACAAATTCTTGTCCGTTCCCTCGGTGTGAATCGGACCGGGAGCGATCGCGTTGGCGCGGATACCGTAACGGCCCCACTCTCCCGCCAGCGTCTGGGTCAGGTTTAGCACACCGGCTTTGGCCGCGGCCGAGTGGATCGCGCCGGGCTCGCCCGTCCACGCGTAGGTGGCGATGATGTTGAGAATCGCGCCACGGCTCTCTTTGAGCGCGTCGAAGGCCAGGCGCGAGCAGTTGAACGTCCCGAGGAGCACGATGTCCACGACGGCCTTGAAGCCGTTGGGCGAGAGCTGCTCGGCCGGCGAGATGAAGTTGCCGGCCGCGTTGTTGACGAGCACGTCGAGCCGNNGACGTTTCGTCGAGCGCTTCCTGGCGCCGGCCGATGGTTGCGACGGTGGCGCCTTCTTTCGCGAACGCCAGTGCCATCGCGCGGCCAAGTCCCGAGCCCCCGCCGGTAATCAGGACGGTCTTGCCCTCGTAACGCACTAAAACGTGTCTCCCGGCTTGGCCAGTTCGCGCCGCAAATAGAGCGGCAGGGAAAAGAGCCGCCGGTGCGTCTGCGCGTCGTAAAAGTAGTTCTCGCCCGCGAGTTGCGCGCAGTANNGTAATATCCGCGCAGCGTGCGCGCCATCTTGCAGTGCAGCGCCATGTTGTGAAAGCCGGCGGTGCTGGCTTGCAGCACGTAGATGCCGCCGTCGGTCAGCCGCGCTTTGATGTCGCGAAAGACCTCGTCGCAAAACAGCGGGTTGCTGGGCGAATCGGCCAGCGGCTCGGTGAGGTCGGAGACGACGACGCCGTAGCGGCCGCCGTCTTCCTTAAGAAATCGCAGCGCGTCGCCGACGATGACGCGAGCGCGCGGGCTCTCGAACGCGCCGTCCGACCACTCGGGCAAGTAGGTCTTCGAGAGTTCGACCACCTCGCCGTCGATATCCACCATCGTGCAGCGCTTCACGCCGGGATGGCGCAAGATTTCGCGCAGCGTTGCGCCCTCGCCGCCGCCGAGAATCAAGATCTCGGAGCGGTCGCTCGCGCCCGCCAGCGCCGGATGCACCAGCGATTCGTGGTAGATCTTCTCGTCGTGCTGCGAGCTTTGCGTGTCGCCGTCCAGAATCAGCATCTTGCCGAACGCGGGCGTCTCGATGACGGCGATCTGCTGAAACTGCGAACGTCCGGCGTAATAAACGCGGTCGACGGCGTGATGGTGGAGTTCCGTGGGAGCGAACTCCTCGACGTACCACTGCCAGTGCTGGGTCTTAGGCATAGCCAGCGCTACATTGGCGTCCGGCCCGCGGCTCCCCGCCGAACCCGGCGCACGAAAACGGGACCCCGCGCGATGCGAGGTCCCGTCCGAACGCCGCTCGGCGCTTACGCTGCCGACAGGCTGCGCGTGTCGTGGTCGGTGGAGACGACGTGGGTGAACTGGTTGTCGCCGCGCGATTCGAGCACGCCGCGCTTGAACTCGCTCGTGACCATGTGATCGGCGGAGAGCAGTTTGGCCGCGTGTTCGCAGGCCAGCCAGGGATCCGTGTGGTCGCCGCACGTGTAGAAATCCATGGCGGCGTACCCCTTTTCGGGCCAGGTATGGATGGAAATGTGCGACTCCGCAAGCACCACGACGCCCGAGACGCCCTGGGGTTGAAATCTGTGGAACGCGACCTCCATAACGGTCGCTCTCGAGGCCTTTGCCGCCCCGATCATCATCTCGCGGACGGCGTCTACGTTGGTCAGGGTCGCTGGGTCGCATCCAGACAACTCGCACACGATGTGCGTACCGAGTGCCTTCATTTTTTTCTTCTCTGGGCCCTTATTGGGGGAATCCCACCTCCGGACTACGTCGGCTGGCGTCTGCAGTGCAGTCACGTCCCCGACCTTTCGACGAGCTCTTGCCGGCGCTTATACGGTGCGCGAGCGGCTCGCCGCTATGGCGCGAAAAGGTGCGCCTCCTATATCCCGTGGAACTGCGCGGGACGCAGGTCCGGCGAGAATGATACAGCCTGCCCCCCGCGATGTAAAGCCTAAGAAGGAGGCGCGAGGGAATGTCGACAATCCGGGCCGGAAAGCAAGACGACCGAGCGCTTAGCCGCGAGAAAAACCGGCGGCAGCCAAAAGATAATCAAGTAAACACTTCACTATCTTGACGATTCCCTTACGGCTGGGTACGCTCAGGAGGCAATGGCTACCGAATTACGCTCCGCCGCGGCGACGGTCGCGACCCCCGACGAAGACTACCGGCACGGGTTTCACGACACCGAAAACTACGTCTTCAAGTCCGACAAGGGGCTGACGCGCGAGATCGTCGAGCGCATCAGCGACATGAAGGACGAGCCGCAGTGGATGCGCGACTTCCGCCTGAAGGCGCTCGACATCTTCCTTTCCAAGCCGATGCCGACGTGGGGCGACACCAAGCTCCTTTCCGAGATCGACTTCGGGAACATTCACTATTTCGTTCGCTCGACCGACCGCGCCGAGCGTTCGTGGGACGACGTCCCCGACGACATCAAGAAGACGTTCGACCGTCTGGGCATCCCCGAAGCCGAGCGCAAATTCTTAGCCGGCGTCTCCGCGCAATACGAATCGGAAGTCGTCTATCACAACGTCAGCAAAGAGCTCGAAGAGAGCGGCGTGCTGTTCTGCGACATGGACACCGCCGTCAAGCAGTACCCCGACATCGTGCGCAAGTATTTCTCCACCGTCATCCCGGCCGCGGACAACAAGTTCGCCGCGCTCAACTCGGCCGTATGGTCGGGTGGATCGTTCATCTACGTTCCCAAGGGCGTCGAAGTCAAGATGCCGCTTCAGGCGTACTTCCGCATCA
>PMFP01000031.1 GCA_003155175.1 Vulcanimicrobiota bacterium | reverse complement strand
CTGCGCGGCTACGGTCAGAAAGACCCGCGCGTCGAGTACGAAAAAGAGGCGTTCGAAATCTTCGAGGCGCTCAAGAACAACATCGCCGACGAAGCGGTCAAGGGCGTCTTCCACGTAAAGGTCGAGCAAGGACCGCCGCCGCCCCCGATGGGCGAGCTGCCGCCTGAAGGTCCGTCGCCGTCGCTACCGCCGTTCCCGACGATTCCGTCGGGCGAGATGGTGCCGCAAGCGGCAGCGCCCGGCCCTGGCCATCTCTCACCGCAGCAGGCGGAGCAATTGCTCGGCCCCGTTCCCGGCGCGCCGCGGCGTCCGCAGCAGCTCCACACCAACCTCGGCGACGACGAGCCGCAAAAGCCGGCGCAACGCGATGCCTCCAAGGTCGGCCGCAACGACGCGTGCCCGTGCGGAAGCGGAAAGAAATACAAACGCTGCCACGGCGCCGCCGCGCAGCGGGCATAAAAGCAGAGCGCCAAGCGTCCCGAATCGAACGCGATGCGCATCGACTACCTGCTGAAGGGTAACTGGCCGTCGTTTTCCTTTGAATTCCTGGCTCCGCGGTCACCGTCCGAGGTGGAGCGTTTGTTCGCGGCCGCGAGGGATTTGCGGGACCTCGACCCCGCCTTCGTGTGCGTCACGTGCCGCGCCGGTCGCCAAGCGGAAACCTTGTCCATGGTACGCAAAATAAAGGCGGACACCGGGATCGAGACGATGGCTCACCTTGTTTGCGATAGCTTGGAAGACCATGACTTAGAGCGCTTAATTGATCAAATGCGTGGAGACGGAATATCAAACGTGCTAGCTCTGCGCGGCGATCGTGATGAAAATACGCATGGAAGCGGCGACTTAAGCCATGCTACCGATCTTATCGCTCGTATCGCGGGAAGTGGGGAATTCTGCATCGGTGCCGCATGCTACCCGGAAGGCCACGTTGAGTCTCGGAGCCGAGCCGCCGACTTACGCTACACCCGTCTAAAGATCGAGACTGGAGCGTCCTTTCTTATCACGCAGCTTTTCTTCGACAACGAGCACTATTTTCGGTTCGTGTCGGAGGCGCGAGCGGAGGGCATCGAAGTGCCGATAGTTCCCGGTATAATGCCCATTACGAACGCCAAGCAGATTGCACGCGTTCGCGCCATGGGAGCCAGCGTTCCGGAGACGCTCGAACGCGACGTTCTGATGCGCGCTGACGACCCAGACGCCGTTGCGCAATTCGGCGTAGCTTGGGCATCCCTCCAATGCATGAGTCTGTTAGCCGCTGGCGCACCTGGGATACACTTCTATACATTTAACCGGTCGCCGGCAACGCGGGCAATACTGGGCGCGTTGCGCTCCGCCGAGCCTTGGAAGTGGGCGAAGGACGCAATTGCCTAAGACAGATTCAGTCTGACGCTCGACGGGAGGATTACAATGCGTTTTCTTGTGCTCTTCGCGCTTATTGCGGCGGTCGCTGCACCGGCCGGCGCCCAGACCACGGCCGGTATGGCCGCCATGCAATACTACGTAGGGACGTGGGCCTGCGTCGCCGCCGGCGAACCGGATTCGAACTCGACCGCGACTTATGCGATCGAGAACGGCGTCATGCGTGATTCGGTCGTCATCCCGGCGCAAGGAAAAATGACCGCACCGTACCAGCTTACAATCGTTACGACGTTTGACCCAAAGAACGGTCGTTACGTGCAAACGAGCCTCGACAACCAGGCCACGTGGGCGGTCTCGTTCGCCGAGCCGTTCACGGGGAACACGGAAGAATGGGTGAATAACGCTACGTTCGACGGCAAGCTTGGCCGTGTCGAACTCGTTCGCACCGATCGGAATGCCTTTGACATCATCGGGTATTCGACCATCTCTCAGGCAAAGCCCGACTACAAAGTGAGCTGTCACCGCGCGTAGCGACATGGTTGGGCTGTTCTAGGACTCTGGGTAGCCGTAGATCAGCGCGGTCTTTGGCGTGCCGTCGAATAGGCCATCCTCTAGGGGTTGTTGCAGAGATTTGAAAAGCGCGTCGGCTTTTGCGTGAGCCTCGGGGTGCTTTTCGCCCTTGATGTGGCACGAACAGTCGACTTCAGCTATCATCACCCGATAGTAGCCGACCAAATTGTTGGAGAAGATACGGCTCATCGATCCGGCCGCTTGGCCGCGATTGACCTCTTCAAGGAGGAGCGGCCCAGTTCGGCGGGACTCTCGTCGCGGCGGGCGGATCGCGGCAGGGTTCGGTGGCGAGGCATTAAAAGCGGCGGAGATAGCGGTAAATTCGGCTGAGATCTTTCGACGATCTCGAGGTTATGCATTGAACGAACGTAACGCAGCTTGCGCTTCGACCAAGGTCGCACTCTTCATCGCGGTTGGAACGACGGTCTTAGCGGGATGCGCGGGCGGCGGCTCGCCGTCGAACCCTCCACTCGCGTCTCAAGGCCAGGCGAGCGCCGCGTTCGTGATCGTGATTCCCTCGGCGAGCGCGCATTCCGCGACCGCCCGTTCGGCTTCGAGCAAGCCGCAATTCGTCGATGCGGCCACGCAGTCGCTGAGCCTTCGGCTGACCGCGGTGAACGGTGCGCCGCCCAATCCGGCACCCGCTGCAACGGTAGTCAACCTTACGTCGCAAAACTGCACGGCGGTCACCGGCGGTAAGCGTTGCACCGCCGACATGCTCTTGCCGATCGGCTCCGATACGATCGCCATCACGGCGTACAGCGCGACGAATGCAGCCGGCAACGCGTTGTCGGCGGGTCAGCAGACGTCTTCCGTATCGGAGGCCGGCCCGAACGGCTTCTCCGTTGCGCTCGGCGGCGTCGTCAACTCGATCACGCTCACCGTCGGCTCGGCAACGTCCGGAACGCCGGCGACCGTTCCCGTCACCGTGGTCGCAAAAGACGCGGCCGGCACTCAGATCGTCGGTTCCGACGCGTACACGGCGCCGATCGCGCTCTCGGACAGCGACGCGAGCGGCGTGACCAAGCTCTCGAGCGCCATCNNTCATCGCCAGCCACCGTTGTAAGCTTGCAGTACAACGGCGGAACCTTGCCGACGCCGGCCGTAATCGCTGCAACGGCGTCCGGTATACCGACGGTGACGGCGAAATTCCAACCGGGCGGCGGCCCCATCGTGGAATACACGATTCCGAC
>PMFP01000079.1 GCA_003155175.1 Vulcanimicrobiota bacterium | reverse complement strand
GCCGAACTCGTCTCCAAAGGTCCTGAACCGGCCGCACAGCTACGAAGCCGACGTGGACGTACCGGCGGGCGGCGCCGAAGGCGTGCTGCTTTCCGCCGGCGGCGTGGACGGCGGCTTTTCGTTCTACGTGAAAGACGGCAAGTTGCAGTTCGACTACAACTATCTCACGCTCCAGCAGTTTCACGTCGAATCGAAGAGTGCGGTACCGGAGGGACGGCACAAGCTGCGGTACGAGTTCGAACCGACCGGAAAACCCGACATCGCCGTGGGCAAGGGAGCTCCCGGCCGAGCGCAACTCTACGTGGACGGCACCCTCGTCGGGCAAACGGAATTTCCGGTGACGATTCCCCTCTCCTTAAGCCTCGCCGGCGGCTACCAGTGCGGCTCGGATCCGGGATCGCCGGCGACCGACGCATACCAGGGGCCGTTCCCATTCACCGGAACGCTGTACAACGTCGTGGTTGACGTGAGCGGCGACTTGATCAAGGACGACGACGCCGCCATGAAGATGACGCTCGCTCGACAGTAGCGCACCGCGGCCCTTGCAACGAAAAGCCCGGCGAGCACCCTGCCCGCCGGGCTTCTTCTTTTCTGCCGGAACGGTATCGCCGCCTATTTTACAAACGGGACGTTCTTCGGTGTGAAGATCTTGGCGAGGTCGCGAAAGATCGCGTTGGCAACGCCGGGGAACGGCTTCTCTTGCTGGCTGTTGACGAAGACGACGATCGTCACGCCCGTCGCCGGCATGTAGTAGGCTCCGGTGTTGTAACCGGTGATGCCACCGGTATATCCGTACCATCCCGCCGAGCAGCCGATGCCCAGGCCGAACGATAGATTTCCCTCGCCGGTCGGCAAGCAGGTGAGGCGCGCTTTCTGAGACGCCGCGCCGTTCGTCGTGCCCGTTACGTAGGCTTTGACCCACGTCTTCATGTCGGCCATGTCGGAAATCATCGCGCCCGCCGCCCACGAAACCGAGGGCGAAAGCACCGCCGACTCGTCCTTCCACTGCTTCTTCGCGTCGAGCGAATAGCCGCGCGCGTAGGGCGAAGGCATGCCCATTTCGGTCGTGGGAAAGGACGTCTGCGTCAACGCGAGCGGCGTGAGAATGCGCTTGCCGATCTCGGCTTGGATCGTGTCGTTCGTGACCTTCTCGATGATGAGCCCGAGCAGCATCCAATTCGTATTGCTGTAGTTGTACTTTGCTCCAGGCGGAAAGAGCGGCGGCTCTTTCGCTGCGATCTCCACCCACTGACGCGGTGTACGCGTGTTCCACCACGTGTCGGGCTGTTTCTGCACTGCCGGTATGGAGTACGCGTCGACGATTCCGCTCCGCATCTCCGCGAGCTGGCGAAGCGTGATGCTCTTCTCGTTGGGAACGTTGAGCCCAAGGTCGAACTTCGCGATCGTGTCGTCGAGGCTCAGCTTCTTCTCGTCCACGAGCTGCAGCAATACGGTCGCCACGAACGTTTTGGTGTTGCTCCCGATGCGAAACTTGTCGTCAAGCGCCATCGGCGTACGGGGCGAAAGGTTCGAATAGCCGATGCCCTGCGTGAACTCACCCTTGCCCGGCACCCACACGCCGACGACGGCGCCTGGAATCGGCGTCGTTCCGCCGTACGCAGCGAGTTCTCTCTTCACGTCGCTCACGATCGCCGCTTGAACGGCGGGACTTAACTGAGCGGCCGCGGCAACCGCGGGGCGGCCGGGCAGCACGAGCAACACTGCGAGGACCACAAGCGAAACCGTTCTCATCGGAAACCCTCCCTGCGCGGAACCTTATCGCGGAAAGGCCGTCCTTCCCCTCGCCGCGCACGGATTCGCCGGTCGACGCTTCCTGGGACTTGCTTAAAGTGCGTTCCTGAGACGCACGAGGTGATCGAGGAGCGCCACGAGCTCGGCGCGGTCGAATTCGGCCAAGAGTTTTTCCTTGGTTGACGCGATGTCGAGCATCGCGGGCTCGTCGCCGGCGCGCCCGATTCCGTCGGCGTCATGAAATCCGCTCACGTCGATCGTCAGCGTTGCGGTCTGCGCCCACGGCTCCGGTCCACCCTGGTGCCCACCTCTGATTTCTAGGCTGGCGTTCAAGTCCTTCGTGGCTTTCGGCATGCTGATTTCCTTTCAAAGCATGGGTCTTCTAACGAAGGTTCATCCTTCATCCGGCGAGAAGCGGATCGGTGTAGCAGCCGCTGAGCATGGCGCGCCGTAGGCCCGTGGTCAGTTGCGCTTCGCTCGAACCTTTCGAAAGCAGACAGTTCACGCCGGTAAGATGACACGCACGCGCCCACGAGAGCTTCCTTCCGCTCGTGTATACGACGATGACGCACTCGGGGAGCACGAAACGCAACCGTCGGAGCATCTCGAGCGGGTCGACGTCGAGCTCGTCCACGTCGGCGATCAAGATATTCGGCGCGATCTTCGCAATGTCGACGACGTCCAGACGCGAAAGAGTCGAGAAGGCCGGGCCCCCGGCGCCTTTAAGGGCGGCTTCAAGCAATGGGATTTCCGCGGGGTCGATGGCGGCCAAACAACAGGTCCTGGCCATGAAACGTAACGCTTTCAGCGGTGACGGCGCCTCGACGAGCGTAAGGCAGGCGGGACTTTCCGTCCCGAATCCTAACCCTAAGCTATGTCATCCATAAGGAGCCGAACCCAGCGTAGCATGGGGACGCCAAGCTAACCATCGTGAAAAAGCGCGATAATGCGGCCGCGATCGTACCGCGCGTCTTGGTCGACGCCGTGCCGGAATCGGATCCGGCCTATCCGATTATCACCGCCATTCTGCGCGTCGTTCCGGCCTCGCGTTGGGCGTTCGCGCGCCTCGAGGCCGATGGGGAACTCGGGCTTCTTATCGACTCGCAGCCAAACGGCGCCGAGTCTTCCCAACTCAAGGGCGAGTTCGTTCGCCAACGAGCCAAAGTAAAAAGCGGCCCGCGCATCGCCGCGACGCTCGGCCCGCTCGGCGAATTCGAAAGCGGCATCACCTTGCTGTTCGCCGACGCTCGCGCCAACTTCGGGATCCTCACGCTGCTCCGCACGAGCGAGCTCGGTCCCTTTACCTCGAGCGAGATCAGCGTCTTGACGCTCGCGCTCGATGCCACGTCGGAACGCCTATCGGCGCTGCGGCTGCACGCGCACGAACCCGCGCTGCGCTCCCGCGATCGTGCGGACCGAAACGAAAATGCGCCGGAAGCCGCCGAGGAGACGACCGGAGCGTACTACGTCTTGGACCGCGACTTGCAGATCGTCCTCGCGTGGACGGCCGAGGATCAACGCCGCACCGCCCTGACCGGGCTGAGCACGAAACTTTCGAATCGCTTGCCCGCCGTGCTCGAGGAGACGGTCCGCGACCTCATTTCCGGCTGGCACGGCGATTCCAGCGCGCAGGACTCCGGCATCGCCCGGCCCGTTCCGTTTTTGGTCGTGCGCACGCAACCGATGTCCGGACCTGCCGGCCTCTTCATCGGCGTACGGATCGACCGCTACCATGCGCCTAATGAGCTCAGCGGCCCGGCGGCGCGCTATCACATCTCGCCGCGCGAACTGCAAGTGCTCGCGCTCCTGCTCGACGGCGCGAAACTCGAGGAGATCGGCAATCAGCTCAGCATCACCTCGTCCACGGTTCAAGATCACATCAAGAGCATGGTCGACAAGACCGGCAGCCGGAATCGCACTGAACTCATCGCGCGCATCCTAGGCTGGGAAAGCGCCTCTGAGGAGCTGCCGGGCTGACCGGCTCTGCCGGATAGCGCCGCTTAAGACCGGGGCTTTCGCTATACCGCTCCGATGGCCGGCGCCGTACACTAGACCATATCCGTTGCCCGTGCACTTCTCCATCGCGCAGTCCCCGGCGCACTACGGACCCTCGTCCAGCCGAAGGAGACACCGTGCGCCTTCCAACCCTCTTACTCTCGATCGCGATTGCGTTTTGCATGATCGCCGTACCGGCGACGTCGAGCGCCCAAGTTTTCGT
>PMFP01000152.1 GCA_003155175.1 Vulcanimicrobiota bacterium | reverse complement strand
GACGTCGAGGAGACGCCGACGATTCCGATGGGCGCGATGGGCCCAGGCATGGACCAGATGACGGGCGGCGCCGACTTCGGCGAAATGCTGGGCGGAATCTTACCCAAGAAAAAATCGCGCAAGCGCGTGACGGTACCTGAAGCGCGCCGGATTTTCGCGCAAGAAGAAGCCGGAAAACTCATCGACATGGACGCGGTCAAGCGCGAGGCGATCCGCCGCGCCGCCGAAGACGGCATCGTCTTCATCGACGAGATCGACAAAGTCGCGGGGCGCGAGGGCGCGCGCGGCGGTCCGGACGTTTCGCGCGAGGGCGTACAGCGCGACATCCTGCCGATCGTCGAAGGCTCGACGGTTTCGACCAAGCACGGGCAGATCAAGACCGACCACATCCTGTTCATCGCGGCCGGTGCGTTCCACATCAGCAAGCCGTCCGATCTCATTCCCGAACTTCAGGGGCGCTTCCCGATTCGCGTCGAGCTCGACTCGTTGACCGACGAAGACTTCCGGACCATCCTCACGCAACCCAAGAACGCGCTCATCGAGCAGTACCGCGCGCTGCTGGGCACCGAAGGCGTCGCACTGGAGTTCACCGACGACGCGATCGCGCAACTCGCCACCTACGCGATGCAGGTAAACGAGCAGAGCGAGAACATCGGGGCCAGGCGGCTGCATACGGTCTTGGAACGCCTGCTGGAAGACGTGAGCTTCGCCGCGCCTGAGACGTCCGACGCCGTGAAGATCGACGCCGCGTACGTGCGCGAGCGCCTGGCCGGCATCGTCGAGAATGCGGATCTCTCGGGCTACATACTTTAACCCTGGACTTTTCGCGCGGGCTTGCGCTAGCATCGGAGCATGAACATGCGAAGGTTTCTTACGAGCGCAAGCCTGGTCGCCACCGTCCTGACGCTGGCCGCCTGCAACAGCTCGAGCAGTAATTCCGGGCCGGTCGGCCCATGTACCCTGCCCTCCCCGTTCCAGGTCATCTACCCGATCCCGTCGGCCACCGGCGTACCGGACCATCCGGTGCAACTGGTCTTCGCAACGAGTACCTCGGGATCGCTTTCGGGTTGGAACGCGTATCTCAACAACGTGAATTCGCTGAACGGCGCCGGTCAGACGATCGCGGCGGCTCAACAGATTACGCCGGCTCAGGTGCCTGCGCCGGCGGCGACGCCGACGTTCGCGAATCCTCAGTACTGGAGCATCTCGGTGGCGAGCACCTTCGCGTCGGGCAACACGATTTGGGTTTGGATGAATAACCTGAACAGCACGTGCAATCCCAACGGACCGGTGAGTTCCTTTACCGTTCAGTAAGGCAGGACCGCTGCGGGCGTAGGTTTCGCCTGCGCCCGCGCGGTAGAATACCGTGATATGGCCTATCTCAGAGCAATCGTAACGGACGGTCATCCGACGTTGCGCCGCGTCGCGAAACGCGTTACCCCTCGCGAGATCGCCGATCCGCTGTTTCAACAGCTGATCGACGACATGTTCGAGACGATGTACGACGCGCCGGGCGTCGGTCTGGCCGCGCCGCAAGTCAACGTCTCGAAGCGGCTGTTCGTCATGGACGTGCGCGACGACGAGCGTGAGCCCGCGGTCGTCATCAACCCGAAGCTCGAACTTGCGGAAGACGAGAAGGAGATGACCGAGGGCTGTCTCTCCGTTCCCGGCTACGTCGGCGAAATCACGCGCTTCAACCGCGTCGTGGTGACGGGCCTGGACCGCAACGGCGAAAAGATCCGGCTCGAAGGCGAGGGACTGTTCGCACAGTGCGTGCAGCACGAGATCGATCACCTCGACGGCATTCTGTACGTGGATAAGGCCAAGAACGTGCGGCTGCCGAAAACCGAGGAAGAGGTCGAAGTCGCCGAAGCGGCTGCGGCCGAAGCGTATTAGCGCAAAACGCGGCATGCTCAAGACGCTGTTCTTCGGGACGAGCGCGTTCGCCGTTCCTAGCCTGCAAACGGTCGCGCGGTTGACGAATCTGTCCGGCGTCGTGACGCAGCCCGACCGGCCTTCCGGCAGAGGGCACAAGCTGCTGCCGACCCCCGTCAAGGAAGCGGCGCTCGCGCTGCGGATTCCCACGTTCGAGCCTGCGTCGCTCAAGTCGTTCGCGGAAGAGATGGCCGCCGAATCGTTCGACCTGTTCGCGCTTGCGTCGTACGGAAGAATCTTACCCGCGGCGCTGATCGCCATCCCGCGTTTGGGCGCGCTGAACGTCCATCCGTCGCTGTTGCCGCGCTATCGCGGCGCAACGCCGATTCAGAGCGCGATCGCAAACGGCGACGCCGAAACGGGCGTCAGCGTCATGCTGATGGACGCCGGCATGGACACGGGCCCGATCGTGCTGCAAGAGCGCGTCGAGATCGCGCCCGGCGAGACGTACGGCGAGCTTCACGACCGGCTGGCGGTCGTCGGAGCGAACCTTCTCGCCCAAGCGATCGAGCGTGCCGCCGAAGGGGCGATACCCGCGACTCCGCAGCGCGGCGAGCCGAGCATCACCCGGCCGTTGAGTAAGCCGGATCTTGCCGTCGACTGGCAACGCCCCGCGGACGAGATCGTCGCGCTCGTGCGCTCGCTCTCGCCCTCGCCCGCAGCGCGGGCCAATATGGGCGGGCACGCCGTGAAGGTCCTGCGCGCCCATGCAGCTCCCGCCGCGCCGAGCGTGCGGCCGGGAACGCCGATCGGCGCGCAAGGCGATGCGTTCGTCATCGGGACCGGCGGCGGGGGCATCGCGATCGACGAAGTGATCGCGCCGAATCGGGGGCGCGAAAGCGGCGCGTCGTTTTGGCGCCGCATTTCGTCCGAGGCGCGCTCGACGTGAACGCGCGCGAGGTCGCGCTGGCCGCGGTGCGCGACGTCTTCCCGTCGCAAGAGGGCGTCCGCGAACGCGGCGCGCAGGAGGCGTTGGATTACCGGCTCCGCCGAAGCGCTCTCGATTCGCGCGACCGCGCGTTCGCCACCGAGCTTGCGTACGGGTCCATCAAGATGCGAAGGACGCTGGACTGGTATCTCGCGCCGTTCATCGGCGAGCGCCTCAAAGAATTGCCGCCCGCGATCGTGGAGATCTTGCGGCTCGCGGTATACGAGATCGTTTTCACGCGGGCCGACGAGCACGCGACCGTCTTCGAATTCGTCAACCTGGCCAAGAAGTACGGACATCGCGGTGTAGCCAATCTCGTCAACGCCGTGCTGCGCAGCTTTCTGCGGAATCGCCCCGCCGAGCCCGCGCCCTCCGATTTCGACGGGGAAGACGATTACCTCGGCGTGCGCTACTCGCTGCCGAACTGGATCGTCCGGAGTTGGCGAGCCGCGTTCCCAACGCTCGACCTCGAGGCCCTCTGCGCCGCCGTCAACGACCCCGTGCAAGCGGCCGCGAGCGTAAATCTGGCCGAGCGCACGCGGGAGTCGGTCGCCGAATCGTTCGCGGCGGAGGGCGTCGCGTCTCGCCCTTCGGCGTTGGTTGCGGACTCGCTGCTCGTCGACGATGCCTCGTATCTGCGCGGACACGAAGCGAACGCGGACGGAGCGTGGTGGATCCAGTCTGAAAGTGCGGCGACGCCGGTCGCCGTGCTCGCGCCGCAACCCGGAGAGACGATTTTGGACCTCTGCTCCGGACGCGGAAACAAGACTCTGCAGATTCTGGCGCGTTTGGGCGGCGACGGCACAATCACGTGCGTCGACAAGGACGCGCGCAAGGGCGCGATGCTTCAGGAGCGCGTCGCGTCGGCGGGCGGGGCGGTCGCCTTCGTCGCCGGCGACGCAACCCAGCCCATCTTGTCCCGCGAGCAACGCTTCGACCGCATCTTGCTCGACGCGCCGTGTTCGGGAATCGGACTGGTCGCGCGGCATCCCGAGACGCGCTGGAAGAAAACCGCAGGCGATGCGGAGCGCCTCGCGCCGCTGCAGCGCGAACTGCTGGAGGCGGCCGGCGCGCATCTTTATCCCGGCGGGACGCTCGTCTACGCCGTGTGCTCTACCGATCCGCGCGAGACGAGCGACGTCGTCTCGGCGTTCGTCAAGGCAAACCACTTCGAGCGGGGGCTGATTCCGGCCGCGTTCGAGCCGTTGCTGACCCTCGACGGCGACGTGCTCATCCCACCGGGCCTGCAAGGACGCGACGGCTTTTTCGTCGCGCGGCTCGATCGCGGACTATGAGCTGGTTCGATCGCGTGGAACAAGCGTGCGCGGCGTTCGTGGAGCGCACGTTTGCCAAAACGTTTCCCAGCGACCTCGAGCCCGCGCAGATCGCGCGCAAACTCGTAGCCGTGATGGAAGCGCGAAGCCGCGGTGAAGAAGGCCACCTGTTCGCGCCGGGATCCTACGTGGTTGGGATGCACGGCGACGACTACGAGCGCCTCGAACCGCATCGCTCGTACCTGGAGCGCGAGTGGAGCGAGCTGCTTCGCGAGATGGGCGCTCGCGTCGGGATCCGGTACGAGGGCGAACCGCGCGTCTCGATGGTGCCCAAGGACGGCGTTCCGCGCGGCGCGGTCGAGGTGAGCGTCGCGGGGGATCCGGGGGCGCCGGCCGAGCGATTCGAACCCCGGGGCGCCCCCGTCAGGAGATACCACCTGCGGCTGCTCAAGGGCGTCTCCGCCGAGGACGTCTATCCGCTTCGCCCCGGCGAGACGATGACGGTCGGGCGCAGCACCGAATGCGACGTCGCGCTTCGCGACCCGGCCGTTTCGCGCATTCACGCGTTCATCGAGATGGACGGCGCGTGGCCTGTGGTTCGAGACCGGGGTTCCACCAACGGAACCTTCGTCAACGGTAAGCGCATCGATCAGCTGCGCCTGGGCGACGGGGACGTGCTCAAACTCGGGAACACGCAGCTCCGCCTCGAAGTCGCCGACCGATGACGTTCGAAGCCCACATGCACGTGCTCTCGCTGGAGGTGGTTGCGGCGCTCCTGTTCGTCGCGGTCGTTGCGGCGCGGCCTCGCTCGCGAGCGCTCGCCGAGATCGGGCGCCTGACGCCCCTGCGCCTAACGCTCGACGTTCGGGAGGGGGCCGCCTCGCGCTCGTTCGACGGGCTCTGCCCGATCGCGATCGGACGCGCGAGCGGCTGCGATCTGGTCCTGGAAGATCCGGAGGTGAGCCGCCGGCACGCACGCTTGGAGTCCGAGAACGGCGTCCCCTACGTGCGGGATTTGGAGAGCAGCAACGGGACGTTCTTGAACGGGCGGCTTCTGGACGACGTCGTCGAAATACGCCGGGGCGACGAAATCGACGTCGGGACGACGCGACTCACGGTAAGGGCGATCGAGGAAGAATGGACGTAGCGATTCGCGGCGATCGGGCCACCACGCTGACGATGCAGCTCGGCGCGCGGACCTGGCTTTTTGCCGTCTCCCAAGGCTTTGGAACCATCGACGGCGTGCCGGCCGGCCGCGCCGCCCTCGCCCGGGTACGGTCGAGCTGCGAACGGCGGCTGCGCGCCGAGCGCGTCCGGCGGGCCTTGGATCGACCGCAGCCCGCGGCTACCTTAATGCTTGGGATTCTCGCGCGCGTCAATCGCGAACTGTTCGTGCGCGGCGCGGGCCACGACGATTACGTCGTGAGCGGCGCGTCGCTCAGCGCGGCGCTCATCGTCGGCAACCAGGCGTTCGTCATGCACGCGGGCGGCACGGCCGCGTATCTGCTGCACGGCGACGAGGTGTCGGCCCTGACCGAGAGCGACGCGCTCGGCGAATCGCCCACGCTGCTCTCGCGCGCGTTCGGAGCAACGCCCGCGCTCGACGTCGCCGTGTCGAGCATGCAGCTTCGCGACGGCGACGCGATCGTCTTGAGCGGTCATCCCGTGCGCGGAACGTTGGACCGCGAGTCGTTGGGCGCGCTGTTCGAGCACCCGTCCCAAAACGACGGCGTTCTCGCGGCGCGCTTCAAAGGCGAGGACGCACTCCCGCAGGCGATCGACGGTCCGTCCGGCCGCGCCGAGTGGGCTCGCCTCGGGGCGATCGCCGCATTCGTCCTGGCGTTGATCGCCACGACCGCGCCGGCGCTTTAGTCCCCTGCTCGCGCTCCTGTTCCGGCGCTGCGCGCCGATGCTCGGGGCGCTGACGGTTTCGGCGTTGATTCTCTCGCTGGCGCCGCCGAACACCATCGGTCCGTGGTGGCTGCTCGCGTTGCTGGCTGCGCTCTCGCTGCTGTGGGTCCTGTGGCAGCCCGCGACGACCACGCGCGACGACGCGCTGCCGGCGCTCGCGGTCGTGCTTTCCGCGCTGGGCCTGGCGATGGTCGCGCGCCTCTCTCCGGAGCTCGGACAGAAGCAGCAGATCTGGTTGATCGTCGCTTTGGTCCTCGCGCTCTTGCTCGGCCCGGCATTCACGGCGTTCCGGCGAGTGGCGGGCTACAAGTACGTGTGGGTTATCGCATCGCTGATTCTGTTTGCGATGCTGGTGCTGTTCGGCCAGGAAGTCAACGGCGCGAAGCTCTGGATCGCGCTCGGTCCGGTGCAACTCGAGCCGGTCGAACTCATCAAACTCTTCATCGTGTTCTTCCTCGCGGCGTATCTGGCCGAGACGGCCGACGTCATCGCGGCGGCGCCTCCTTGGAAGCTCGGCGCGAACGTCAAATATCTCGGACCGCTCTTCCTGGGCTGGGGCGCTTCCATGGCGATCCTGGTCCTGCAGCGCGATTTGGGCATGGCGGCGCTCTTGCTCGCGACGTTCGCGACGATGCTCTACGTGGCCACGCGGCGGATCGACATCGTTACGTTCGGCCTGGCCATCTTTGCCGTTGCCGCGTTCTGGGCGATCCGCCACTTCGCGTACGTCCAGGCGCGCGTCGCGACGTGGCGGCATCCGTTCGCCGACCCGCTCGGGGCCGGATATCAGTCGTCCCAGAGTTATTACGCGCTCGCCGCGGGCGGCGTGTTCGGCACCGGGTTCCGTCTCGGTCACCCCGGCTTCATTCCCGACGTCGCGACCGATTACGTTTACGCCGCGCTCTCGGAGGAGCTCGGGCTCATCGGCGGCATCGCGCTGCTCGCGGTGTTCCTGGTGCTCGTCCGCCGCATTCTCGCCGTCGCCGGCGAGCAGCCCGACCTCTTCACTAAGTTGCTGGCCGTGGGCATGGGCGCGACGCTCGGCTTTCAAGTCGCGATCATCGTCGGCGGCGTGGTCGGACTCTTTCCCCTTACCGGGATCACGCTGCCGTTCGTTTCGTACGGCGGCAGTTCGCTGGTGGCGAACGTCTTGCTCGTCGCACTGGTCTGGGCGATGAGCGGGCGCCCAAGGCGCGGCCGGGACGCGCAGGCGCAGACGCGCGACGGGGCGTAAATGCAACCTCCAACGTCAGAAGGAGTAGCGATGAAACGCATTTGGGAAATCGGAGCGGCCGGCGCGGCGCTCGTCCTTGTCTTTGCTGGATGTTCGAACAATTCGTCGAGCGCATCCTCGGCTGCGGCTTCGAGTGCGGCCTCGGCCGCCCAAGGCGCGGCATCGGGTGCAGCCTCCGCCGCTCAAGGCGCGGCCTCCGCCGCCCAAGGCGCGGCGTCGGCGGCCCAGGGCGCGGCATCGGCCGCGCAGGGAGCGGCATCTGGTGCGGCCTCGGCCGCGCAAGGCGCGGCTTCGGCAGCGAAAGGCGCGGCGGCCGGAGCGGCCGGCGCAGCAGCAGGCGCAGCCGGCGCGATGAAGAGCGCCGCGGGCAACACGGTCGCAGCCGCCGGAGCATCGGCGAGCGACGGCGGAAAGGTCTACACGACCAATTGCTCCAGCTGTCATCAAGCGCAGGGTCAGGGAATTCCGGGAACCTTCCCGCCGCTGGCCGGGAAC
>PMFP01000063.1:1193-3454 GCA_003155175.1 Vulcanimicrobiota bacterium | reverse complement strand
TCGCGTGACGACCGGCGCGTCCTTCGACAAGCTCAGGATGACACTGTTGCGGGCTCAGGATGACACTGTGGTGGGCTCGCGATGACGCTGGGGTGGCCCGCGATGAGACGGGGGGTAGGCCCGCGATGAGACGGGGGGTAGGCTCGCGATGATACTGTGGTGGGCTCGCGATGACGCTGGGGTGGCCCGCGATGAGACTGGGGAGTGGACTCGCGGGCGTAGCAAAAAGGAGCGACGGAAACCCGCCGCTCCTTATCGAGCTTTCCCGGCGCGACTAGACGGCGCGGGTTACTTTTTTGGAGCGTAGGCAGGCGGTGCAGACGCGGGCGGTGCGGTGCGTGCCGCGCTCGTCGACTTTCACCGACTGCAGGTTCGGCAACCAGCGGCGCTTGGTCTTGTTCATCGCGTGGCTCACGTTGTTGCCCGCTTTGGGTCCCTTGCCGCAGACTTCGCAGCGCTTAGCCATCGGACGACTTCCTCTCAACTACCTTATTCATGGGGGATAGACAAACGTCGCAAAGGCCGGAATCGGCTCCGCGACAACCTCGGGATAATATCACGGCGCCCTGCACCTTGACAAGGATTCGACGGCTACCTCCCAAAGACGGCGGCCGATGGACGTTACCGCTTTAGGGGGCCGCGGCTATGCCAGGTTTCTGGCGGCCGGCACCTACTTTCTCAGAAAGTACCGTCAGGTCCTCAACGACCTCAACGTCTTCCCGGTTCCCGACGGGGACACGGGGACCAACATGTACCTCACGGTGCGCGCGGCCATGCTCGAGGCCGGGAAACTCCATGGGGCCCCGATCTCCGAGGTCGCGGCCGCCGCCGCGCACGGCAGCCTGATGGGCGCCCGGGGAAACTCGGGCGTCATCATCTCCCAGATGCTGCGGGGCTTCGCCCACCACGTGCGCCATCGCAGCGAGATCGACACCTTCGTCCTGGCAACGGCCATGCGCGAATCGGTCGTCGCGGCCAAGTCCGCGCTGCTCCGCCCCGTTCCCGGCACGATCATCACGGTGGCCGAAGCGGCGGCCGAGGCCGCGTACCAGGCCGCGCTGCACGAACGCGACTTCTACCGGCTTGGCGCCGCCGTGACGCGGGCCGCCAACGAAGCGCTGGACCGCACGCCCGAGCAACTGCCCGTTCTCAAGGAAGCCGGCGTCGTGGACTCCGGCGGCGCGGGCTTCGTCTATTTTATGGAAGGCATCTTGCGGTTTTTGCCCGAGGTGCGCGTCCGTGCGACCGCGTTTCCGCGCCGGCCGCTGCGCCAGACCGCGTTCACCCCGTTTCAGGTCGTCGGCGAAAACAAGTTCTGCACCGAATTCATCTTGGAACACGCGACGTGCCAAGTCCTCGACCTGCGCCGCACGCTCGAACCGCACGGCGAATCACTGCTGGTCATCGGCGATCCGCCGACGATTAAAGTGCACGTCCACACGGACAATCCCGACAAGGTCCAAGACCTGGCCGCCAAACACGGCAAGCTCACGCGAGTCAAAGTAGACAACATGGAACAGCAGCATACCGTGCTGGTCGTGGACAAGCCCGACGTCGCGTATTCGATCGTCGCGGTAGCGCCCGGAGCGGGCTTTGAGAAGATCTTCAAGGAGCTCGGCGCCGAGGTCGTGGTATCCGGCGCGAAAAATCCCAGCGTTCGCGATCTCTTGCTGGCGACCAACAAGTGCCTGAGCGACTGCGTCTACGTCTTCGTCAACGACAAGAACGTCGCGCTGGCCGCGAGCGAAGTCGTCAAGATGACGGATCGCGACGTCCACGTCCTGCCGACGAACGACGTGATCGAAGGCTTGGCGGCGGCGATCGCGTTCCGCTCTGCGGTCGGCTTTGGAAACGGCGCACCCGGCGACGACGAACTCATGGCCGCTGCGCGCCGCGTGCGCTCGGCCCAGATCTTTTTCGCCGGCAAGGACGCTATGCTCGGCGGGGTGCGGGTCGGGCGCGACGAGCCCGCCGCCACGTTCGGCGGCAAGCTGTATTCGGGCGATTCCGTGCGGGACGCCGCGGTCGCGGTGCTCTCAGACATGGGGGCCCGGGAGGGCGGCCTGATCACCCTCTACTATGGAGGCGCGCAGAAAGAAAAGGACGCCCAGCGTCTGAGCGAAGAGTTGCACGGCGTCTTCCCGGAGACGGACGTCGAGTACTATTGGGGCGGCATGAAGCAGGCGGAGTATTGGATCTCTCTCGATGAGTAGACCGCGCATCGTCATCGACGCGATGGGCGGCGACCACGCGCCCAAAGA
>PMFP01000063.1:0-1153 GCA_003155175.1 Vulcanimicrobiota bacterium | reverse complement strand
AAAGCCGGGGAAGCCGACGCGGTCGTCTCCGCGGGAAACAGCGGCGCGTTTCTCGCCGTCGCGCTGCTCAAGCTCGGACGCATACGCGGCATCGCGCGCCCGGCGATCGCGACCGTGTGGCCGGGCCTCAACGGTCCGACGGTGCTGCTCGACTCCGGTGCGAACGTGGACTGCCGGGCCGAGTGGCTGCTCCAGTTCGGCATCATGGGCTCGGCCTACGCCAAGGCCGTACTCAAGATCGAGAATCCGCGCGTCGCGACGCTCTCCATCGGCGAGGAACCCACCAAAGGGAATCAGCTCGTGCTGGAAGCGGCCGCGCTGATGCGCGACTCGTGGCTGAACTACACGGGTAACGTCGAGGGGAAAGATCTCTTTCACAACGTCGCCGACGTGATCGTGACCGACGGCTTCGTCGGCAACTGCGTGCTCAAGACCGGCGAAGGCATGGTTGCGGACCTCGCGCAAGTCATGAAGGAGACGCTGCTGGGCGGCAACGTCGTCACCAAGTTCGGAACGGCGCTTCTGGCGCCGGCTCTGCGCGGGCTGCGCCGGAAATTCGATTACGAAACCTACGGCGGTGCGCCGCTCTTGGGTTTGCGTGGAAACTGCATCGTCACGCACGGCCGCGCGAGCCGCAACGCCGTCAAGCACGCGATCCACGCCGCGATCACCGAAGTGGACAACGACGTCGTCGGCAAGATCGCCGAGTTGTGCCCGCCGCCGCAAGCAGCAAACGAGAAGGAGAGCGCGTGAGCGATTCGATCGCCATCGTCACCGACAGCACGTCGGACATCGAGCCGTCGCGGGGCGTCGAACTCGGCATCACCGTCGTCCCGCTCTTCGTCGTCTTCGGCGACCGGAGCTACAAGGATTACATCGAGCTGTCGCGCGCCGACTTCTACGAAAAACTGGTCAGCGAGAAGACCTTGCCGACGACGTCGCAGCCCACGGCGGCCATGTTCGAAGAGGCGTTCCGGGAGCCGGCCCAAGCCGGCCGCCCGATTCTGTGCATCGTGCTCTCTTCGAAGGTCTCGGGCACGATCAATGCGGCGCAGACCGCGGCGAAATCTTTCCCGGACGCCAAGATCGTGGTGTACGATTCGGAGAGCGCGGCCGGCGGGCTGCAACTGCTCGTCATGCGCGCGCGCGAGCT
>PMFP01000010.1 GCA_003155175.1 Vulcanimicrobiota bacterium | reverse complement strand
GATTGCGGCGATCGTCGGCTTCGGCGCCATCGTGCTGCCGCTGCTCGTGAACCAGGCGCAGCAACTGGTGACCGCCATTCCCGGTGCGACGATTAAGGCGCAGTCGGCCATCAACGATCCCGACAACCATTTCTTCCGGGACCTTCCTCAATCCATAAAGGACGAGATCTCCGCCGCCCCGCAGCGCTTCTTCGACCTGATGAAGAAGTACGCGCTGGTCATCGGGCAGCAAGGACTCGCGGCGATCTTCTCGGCGTTCAGTCTCTTCTTGACGCTGATCATCATCCCGGTGCTCGCGCTCTATCTCATCTTCGACTATCGGGAGCTCGAGCGCGGCATCGTCGGTTTCTTCCCGCCCAAGCACCGCGAACGCACGATCGCGATCCTTCACGACCTCAGCAACGTCATGGGCGCGTTCGTGCGGGGCCAGGTGCTTGACGGGCTCTGCGTCGGCTTCATGATTTGGCTGCTGCTGGCGATCATGCACGTTCCGTTCGCGCTGGTCATCGCGGTCGCGGCCGGCGTCCTCAATCTCATTCCCTACGCGGGCGCCATCGTCGGGTTCGTTCCGTCGGTCCTGGTAGCGCTGGCCTACAACGGCTGGGAGAACGCGCTCATCGTGGCCATCGGGTTTTGCGTCATCCAGCAGATCGACGGCGACTTCATCGTGCCGCGCATCATGAACGCGAGCGTGAAGCTGTCTCCGGTCGTCATCATCATCGCGATCATCGGCTTCGGGTCGCTCTTTGGGATCATCGGCGCGCTGATGGCGGTCCCGCTCGCGGCGATGATGCGCGTCTTTAAACTGCATTTCTCACCGAGTCCGTCGGACGAGGATTTCGAGCAACTTCGTCTAGCGGCACGGAGCCAGGAGAAGTTCAAATGAGTGCGGGCGAGTCCATCCGGGAACGCAAGACCTTACTCCAGCGGCTTCTCGACGGCATCGAGATCGTCGGAAACAAGGTCCCGCACCCCGCGGTCATCTTCTTGATCTTGTGCGCGCTGGTGATCGTGCTCTCGCATCTGTTCTACATGCTGGGAACCAGCGTGACGTATCAGATCATCGACCCGCAGACGCACCAGCTCGTAACGCAGACCACGACGGCGAACAGCCTGCTCACCGCCGAGGGCATTCGCTTCTTGTTCACCTCGACCGTGCGCAACTTCATGAGCTTCACGGCGGTCGGCGTCATTCTGGTGGCGATGGTCGGCGTCGGCCTTGCCGAAGAGGCCGGTCTCATCGGAGCCCTCATTCGCATGGTCGTGCGCGTGGCGCCCCCGAGCACGATCACGTTCATCATCGTTCTCGCGGGCATTTTGTCGAGCATCGCGTCGGATGCCGGCTACCTGGTCTTAATTCCGCTCGGCGCGATTGCATTTTACAGTTTGGGCCGTCATCCGCTCGCCGGCATCGCGGCGGCGTTCGCGGGCGTCTCCGCCGTCTTCGGCGTCAATTTGCTCATCACGCCGACCGACGGCATCCTCACCGAAATCGCCAACGATGCGATCCACATGGTCAATCCCGCGATGTCCATAGATCTGACGGCGAACTTGTATTTTTCCGCCGCGTCGACGCTCCTGATGTGCGTGGTTTGCACGATTGTGAACGACCGCATCGTCGAACCGCGCCTGGGAAAATATGAGGGCACGCCCGACCTCTTGCCGACCGAGGACGCGCCCGCGCTCGAGTCGCGCGGTCTGAAGTTTGCCGCATACGCGTTGCTGGGCTTCCTCATCGTGGTCGGACTGCTGGCGCTGCCGCCGGGCGCTCCGCTGCGAAATCCCGAAACCGGCGCGCTCATCGGCGTGTCGCCGTTCATGGACAGCATCATCGTCCTCATCATGTTTCTGTTCCTCGTAACGGGCGCGGCGTTCGGCGCCGGCGCAGGCACGATCACGAGCATGAAAGACGGCATCGCCGCCATTACGAAGACGTTTGCCGGCCTCGGCGGCCTGCTCTTCCTGTTCTTGATCATCAGCCAATTCGTGGCGTACTTCAACTACTCGAACCTCTCCACGATCGTCGGCGTGAACATGGCCGACGTCCTGGAGAAGCTCAGCGTCGGTCCGGTTTGGCTGCTGCTCGGCTTCGTCGTCATCGTGGCGATTCTCAACTTGCTCATTCCGGGCGGCATCCCGAAATGGGCGATCTTCGCACCGATCTTCGTCCCGCTCTTCATGCANNTGCTGGCCTGGTACTTGCTCGGCATTCCCGTGGGGCCCGGCGCCGGCGTCCACGTCTAAATGATCGAGACCGTCGAACCGCGCAAGTCGCTCGTGCAGCGGCTGCTCAACGGCATCGAAGTGGTGGGAAACAAGGTTCCCCACCCTGCGGTCATCTTCGTGCTGCTCTGCGTCGTCGTCATCGCGCTCTCGCAGCTCTTCCACATGCTCGGCACGAGCGTGACGTTTCTCCTCATCGATCCGCAGACGCATCGCGCGCACGAGGAGACGGCGGTCGTCAACAGCCTCCTGACCGCCGACGGCATCCGCTATCTCTTCACGTCCACGGTGCGGAACTTCATGGCCTTCGGTCCCGTAGGCGTAATCCTGGTGGTGATGGTCGGCGTCGGCATCGCCGAAGAAGCGGGACTGATTCGCGCGCTCGTCCGGCAGATCGTCAACATCGCGCCGCGCTATGCGATCACGTTCATCATCGTCTTTCTCGGCATCATCTCGAGCATCGCGCAGGACGCGGGCTATCTGGTATTGCTGCCGCTGGGCGCCGCCGCGTTCTACAGCATCGGCCGGCATCCGCTGGCCGGGCTCGCCGCGGCGTTTGCCGGCGTCGCAGGCTTGTTCGGCGTGAATCTGCTCATCACGCCGACCGACGCCATCCTGACCGAAATTACCAACGACGCGATCCATCTCGTAGCGCCCACGCAGTCCGTCACGCTGACGGCGAATCTCTGGTTCTCGATCGCATCCACGCTGCTCATGTGCGTGGTCTGCACGTTCATCACCGATCGCATCGTCGAGCCGCGCCTGGGCAAGTACGAGGGCGCGCCGGTCGCCGACGGCGACACGAGCGGCGACGAGCCGGCCGGAGAAGCGCGCGGTCTGAAGTTCGCGGGCCTCGCGCTGCTCGGATTTTCCGCCGTGGTCGCGCTGTTGACGCTGCCGCCGGGAGCGCCGCTGCGCGATCCGCAGACGGGCGCGATTATCGGGGATTCGCCGTTCATGGCCAGCCTGATCGTGCTGGTCATGCTGCTCTTCCTGGTGACCGGGATCGCGTACGGCGCCGGCGCGCGCACGCTGGGCGGGACGAAAGACTACATCGGCGCGGTCACCAAGACGTACGCGGGCCTGGCCGACTTGCTTTTCCTCTTCTTGATCATCAGCCAGTTCATCGCATATTTCAACTATTCGAACATGGCGACCGTCGCCG
>PMFP01000173.1:4237-6880 GCA_003155175.1 Vulcanimicrobiota bacterium | reverse complement strand
TATCTTTCTTCGAGGATGCGAGAGAGAAGCGCGGTGGCATCGTAGTCACGGATCAATTGCTGGCACTTAAGTCGCGCATACAGTTCGAGAACCTGCCAATTGAAGTGGAGGCGCGATGGAATTTGGTCCAAACCGCGTGGGACCTCGGAATCAGTCGGAGCGTGCTTGCGATTCATGCCGATGAGCGCGGACACCTGTTCGTCATTAATCGAGACAAGAGGAGAAAGAGTGTTACATCAAGCCGTGATGCCCTTAACGGATATCAGAAGGGCAAGTGCTTCTATTGTTTTCGGGACATTTCTATCGTGCCGAGTTCGGACGCGATGGCTGACGTAGATCATTTCTTCGCGCGGACGCTGTCGAGAGACGAGGCTTTGACCGCAAATTTAGACGGGGTTTGGAACCTGGTTCTCGCCTGCCGTTCATGTAATCGAGGATCGCAAGGAAAGTCAACGCGCGTACCGGCGGTTCACTATCTTGATAGACTGCATACGCGAAACGAGTTCTTGATTGCGAGTCATCATCCGCTGCGCGAAACGCTAATGCTCCAGATGGGTCAGAACGAAACGGGAAGGAGTGCGTTCTTACGGCAGCGCTATGCTGAGGCTGCTGAAAGGCTGGTGCACGAATGGCGTGCCCCGAGTGAGGAGGCGCCCGCATTTTGAAAGTAGTTCACAATAAGCTCGTCCGCGANNAAGTCACGCGAGTACTTGACGAGGTTGAATTTGTCCGCGCTCTCAAGAGCAAGGTTCGCGAAGAGGCTGATGAGCTGATGGAGGCCGAAGGCGACAGCGTTGTTGAGGAGATCGCCGACATCTTTGAGGTGCTCGGTGCGTTGTGCTCGGCGGTCGGCCTCGACGCGGCGACCGTCGAACGTGTGCGAGCAGCTAAGACAGGGGAGCGCGGGGCCTTCAACGACCGCGTGTTTCTGGTCGAGCTGCACGGCGGATCCGCCACGTAGACGCCTCCGCGCCTACCGCGTCGTTTTGGCGAAGATGTAACTGGATATCGCGAACGTGATGATTCCGTAGGCGAAGAGCGGTACGACGGAGGGCCACAGTTCCATGAGGCCGGCGCCGCGGAGGATGATGCCGCGGAGGATGTCCACGTAATAGGTCATGGGGATGAAATATGCGATCACCTGCATCGGCTCGGGCATCAGGGAGCGCTCGAAGATCGCGCCGGAGAGCAGCGTGGACGGAAGGATGATGAAGACCGCCATCTGCGTCGCCTGAATCTGGTTCTGCGCGAACGACGAGATCAGCAGCCCGAGTGCGAGCGCGGTAAACAGGAACCCCGTCGAGAGCGCCGCCAGCAAGAAGACGTTCCCCACCACCTCGACACCAAAGACGAATCGCATCGTCAGCAAGACGGTTACGAAGATCACGCACCCGACGAGCGCGTACGGCACGAGTTTGCCGAGCATCAGCCCCGCGGATCCGATCGGCGTCACGAGCAACTGATCGATCGTGCCGCGCTCGCGTTCGCCGACGATCGAGAGCGCCGTCAAGATCACGGTGATGTTCTGCAGAACCAGTCCGATCAGCCCGGGCACGAAGAAATCCGCGCTGCGCATCGCCGGATTGAACAGCACGAACGGCCGAACCTGAAACGCGGGGATCGTGGGCGCAGTCACGTCGCGGAGTGGAATTCCGGAGAATGCCGTTGCCGAGCCGTATGCAACTTGCGCGATGGCGGAATCCGATCCGTCGATGAGCACCCCGACCGCGGGTTGGCGGCCGTTCAGAATATCGGCCGTGAAGTTCTCGGGGATGTCGAACGCGACGCGCACCTTTCCCGCGACGATGGCTTTGCGCAGATCGGCGCGGCTGTTCACGTATCCGGCGATGTCGAACGTCTGCGAGCCGGCCAGCGCGTCAACCAGCGCGCGCGCGGCTCGGCCGCGGTCGCCCTCGTAGACGACGGCCGGGATGTGCTGGACCGTCGTGTTGATGGCATAGCCGAGCATCAGCAACTGCAAGACCGGGATGAGCAAGACGAAACGAAGCGTTACCGGGTCGCGCAAAATGTGCAGGATCTCTTTGTAGAAGACCGCTCCGAAGCCGCGCAGGCTCCAAAAACTTCTCACGGTTCGCGGGTCCGCGTGAGTGCGACGAACGCGTCTTCCAGCGACGGCCGGATCGGCCTTACCAGACTCGGATCGACCTTAAGGTCACCCGCGAGCTCGCCGGCCGTCACCGATGCGTCCACGACGACGTGAATGTCCCGCCCGAAGATCGTCGCGTCGCGCAGACCGCTGACTTCGCGTACGCGCCGGAAGATCGCCATCACGTCGTCGGTCGCGATCGTGTAGCGGACGGTCCCCGCGGGCGTCACCTCGCGCAGCGACCGGATCTCCTCAGGGGACCCCGCCGCCAGAACTTTGCCCTCGTAGATATACGCCAGCGACGAGCAGCGCTCGGCTTCGTCCATGTAGTGCGTCGTGACGAAAAACGTTTTCCCCACCGAGGCGAGCTGAAAGAGCAGATCCCACAAGTCGCGCCGTGCGACCGGGTCGATCCCCGAGGTGGGCTCGTCGAGAAACACGACGGGCGGATTGTGAATCAGCGCCGCCGCGAGCGCGAGGCGGCGCTGCCAGCCGCCCGAGAGCGCCGCGGCGCGATAGCCGCGATAATCGCCGAT
>PMFP01000173.1:1449-4211 GCA_003155175.1 Vulcanimicrobiota bacterium | reverse complement strand
TTTCCGCTTCCGTTGGGACCGAGAAATCCGAAGATGCTGCCCGCGTGAACGGTGAGCGAGAGATCGTCGACGACGGTGTGCGTCCCGTAGCGTTTGGTCAGATGGTCGATGACGATCGCATCGCCGCTCACTTGGGATGGACCGTAACCGTCGTGCCCGAGAGCAGCTGGTGCTGCGGATCGTGAATGCGAATCTTGACGCCGTAGACTAAGTCCGCGCGCTGGTCCGCGGTCTCGACGTTCTGCGGCGTAAACTGCGCCGTGCGGTCGAAGGCTTCGACGGTTCCGTCGAACGTCGCGCCGCCGGCGTCGGAGACCACGCGCACGTGCGTCCCGCTGGTCAACGCGGCCAAGTCGTGCTGCGAGGCATAGATGTACGCGTACGGATCCGCGAAGGTGTCGATGATCGCGGCTTGCTGATTCGGGCCGAGCAAATCGCCCGGATGCAAGTTGAAGCTCGCGACGACGCCTGACGCGGGCGCGACGATGATCGCCTCGTCCAGACGTTTGCGATCGTATTCGGCCGAGGCTTGCGCCGCGGCCAGCGCGGCCTTGGCTTGAGCGATCTCTTCGGCGCGCGGTCCGTTGACGACGTTCTGGTAGTTCGCCGACTGCGCGAGCGCGTTGGCGCGCGAGCCGGAGAGTTCGCCTGGGAGTTGCGCGCTGACCGCGTTGGCATAGGCGGCTTGGGCTTGTTCGAGCCGTGCTTGCGCTTGGGCGAAGTCCGAGCCGGCTTGGTCGAGCGATTGCTTGGACACGTCGCCGGTCGCTTCGAGACTCTGCGTGCGCGCCAGGTTCGCGCGGGCCAGCGTGAGCGCGGCTTGCGCTTCGCTGACGGCGGCGGCGGCGGCCGAGGTTTGCGGCGCAGTCTGCGCTGCGGCCTGGCGATACTGGGCCGCGGCCTGCGCGCTCTGCGCTCGCGCGCGCTCGATGTCGGTCTCGACGTTTCCGTTTTGGAGTTCGGCCAGGTGTTCTGCAGCCTGCTGCACTTGCGCGCGCGCCTGATCGTATTGGGCGCCCAGCATGCCGGGATCGATGCGAAGGATGACCGAGCCGCGCTGCACGCGAGAGCCCGCCGAGACGTTGACCTCGGCGACGCGCCCGCCGATTTGGCTGCCGACCGCGACGGATTCGGTCTGGACGGTGCCGCTATACGCCGGTGGCGGCGGCGAACACGAGCTTGCCGCACAAACGAGCGCCAGACCGGCCGCGGTCTTCCCCCATCCAATCCTTCGGGTCACCACTATCTCCAGTTGGAGACTCCTTCGCCGTCGCGACGTGGGCGCCCTTAGGGGTCAGGAGCCTTCGCGTTTAGCGTTCGCGGGGGTCGGGATCGTCAGGGTGGGATCGTCGTACTGTGAGTACGTCAAGGTCACGTGCTCGCCCACGCACTTCTGCGGGCGAAACGTCTGCGGGTCGTAGGTGCAGGATAGCGTTTGTTTCACGGGGCCTTCGTGCGGAAAGCTCATCACGAAATTCGCGCCGTCCACCGACGTGACGTCAACCAGGAACGTGTCGCTCTCGAAACCGCTCACCAGACGATCGTCCCACGTTTGCACGGTCCAGCCGCCGTTCTTTTGGCCGTAGATCTGACTCCCGATAATGATGGTGTCGTCGGCTCCGATCGATCCGGTCGAGACCTGGTGATAGCGGTTCGGCGAAACGACCGTGTACACGACCGTGCCGCCCGCCGGCGCGCCCAGCGTGCCGGGCTTGACCTCTTCGGTCAGGACGAAGCTCTTCGCGGACCGCAGCGCGGTACGAATCTTGTCTTGAAGGACGGACGCGTCGTTCGCACTTGCCGGCAGCGTCGCAAGTGCGAGGACGGAGAGCGCGGCGGCCGCCGGCGCCCAGCGCAACAGGCCTCGATGGTTCATGCGGATCCGTTCGCAATTGAGTGCACGAAGTCCCGGATCGCGGAGACGAAGATCTCCCCGTAGCGTTCGAGTTTGACGTCGCCGACGCCGTTGATCGCCCGGAAGGCGCTCTGCGACCGGGGCTTCACGGAGGCCAGCTCGCGCAGCGTCGCGTCGGAGAAGACCGTGTACGGCGGCACGCCTTGTTCGTCGGAGAGGCGTTTGCGCAGCGCGCGCAGCGTCTCGAAGAGGTCGTTCTCGTCCGGAGGCAACGCAATCGTCGCTTTGCCCTTGCGCGGTTTCTTCGCGGCGCGCAAGATGCGCGGCCGTGCGAATTCGAACGTGCGATTTTCCTTGAGCGCCTGCAGGCCTTCGGACGTGAGCCGCACGGTGCGATGCTCGGGCTCTTGCTCGATGCAGCCGGCCCGCAACAGCTCCGACCCGATCGCCATCCAGTCCGTTTTCGAAACGTCTTTGCCGATGCCGAAGGTGGAGAGACGGTCGTGTCCCCAGCGCGTCATTTTCTCCGTCTCGCTTCCCGTCAAAACGTCGACGACGTGATGGATGCCGGTCGAGAAGCCGCCGGCCGCGCGAATGCGGTGGACGCACGAGAGGAACTTGCGCGCGGCCTCGGTGCCGTCGAAGCGCTCCGTCGGCGTGATGCAGTTGTCNNTAATCGAGCATGCTTTGCAGCAGGCGTTCGGCCTGCGCGCGCTCGGACGGGTCTTCGATTTCGCGGATGAAGTATCGCTGCTTGGCCGCATCGCTGCCGCTGAAAAACAACGCGCAGTCGCTCGCGAGGCCGTCGCGTCCGGCACGCCCGGTTTCTTGGTAGTAACCCTCGATGGTCTTGGGGACGTCGTAATGCACGACGTAGCGGACGTTGGGCTTGTCGATGCCCATGCCG
>PMFP01000173.1:0-1408 GCA_003155175.1 Vulcanimicrobiota bacterium | reverse complement strand
GCACCACGCCAGCAGTTGCTTGTACGCGTCGCGCTTTTCGAACACGTTGTACCGCAGATTCGGACGGTTGAAGCTGGCGACGAATCGATGGGGGTCGCGCAACGCGAGATAGCGCTCGATGTCGGTGCGCACGCGGTTCGTCGCCGTCGCGGTGAGCGCGAGCACCGGCACGTCGGGATACCGCGCGCGCAGCGACGAAATGCGCCGGTACTCCGGTCGGAAGTCGTGTCCCCATTCGCTCACGCAGTGCGCTTCGTCCACGGCGATGCGCTGAAGATTCCAACGGCTCAGCGATGCGAGAAAGCCGGAGAGTGCGATCCGCTCGGGCGCGACGTAGAGCAGGCGGTACTCCCCGTTGTCGAGTCCGCGAATCCGCGCGGAGATNNACGAGCGTGAGCCCGTCTTCGAGCAGCGCGGGCAGTTGATAGCACAGCGACTTGCCTCCGCCGGTCGGAAGCAACGCCAACACGTCCTCGCCCGAAAGCGAGGCCTCGGCGATTTCACGCTGGAGCGGCCTAAAGACGTCGAATCCGAATTGATGCTTGAGAACGCTGTCGAGAGAACGGGAAGCCACGACCGTGCATTCACGCCCCCTCCGGGCTCGACCTAGGCGCGCCGAACGCTTTGCCCTGGACAAGCGAGAGGCGAGGTTTGCCGGTCCGGAAGGCGAAGCAAATCGGCCCCTTCTCGGACGCTGCGCTCCGCTTTCACGAGTCGCGCGCAGCTCGCTTCTTTTTGAGCACAGGGTTTTGATGCTGGATTCGCTGGGACGATGGGCGCCGCTCGCGGTCGTTGCCGCCACACTGCTCTGCGGGGCCGTTCTCGAATGGGTCGTCTTGCCGGCGATCTACCGGCGCGCGAAGCGCGGCGAATGGAACGTTGCCGCGGTCGTCCTCGAAGCGACTCGCGGCGTCGTCGTCCTGTGGAGCGCGGCGGTAGGCATCTACCTCGCGCTGCTGTTCTTCCCCCTGCGCGCCGACGAAGAGGCCGCGGCGAACCGCGCGCTGGTCGTCATCCTCATTTGGTCGGTCACGGTCGTCGTGGCGCGCATCGCCGTCTTGCTCGTCACCAGGTACAACGAGACGCACAAGAGCGTCGCCAAGACCGCCTCGCTCTTCGCCACGCTCACGGGTATCGGCATCTACGGGATCGGCGTCCTGGTCGTTCTGCAATACCTCGGCATCAGCATCACGCCGATCTTGACCGCGCTCGGCGTCGGCGGTCTGGCCGTCGCGCTCGCGCTGCGGGACACGCTGACCAATTTCTTCTCCGGGCTGCAGATCATCGCGTCGGATCACCTGCACGTCGGCGATTTCGTCCGTCTCGAAAGCGGCCGCGAAGGCTTCGTGACCGACATTACGTGGCTGCACACGACGATCCGCGATACGACCAACGCGCTGATCGTCGT
>PMFP01000033.1 GCA_003155175.1 Vulcanimicrobiota bacterium | reverse complement strand
GCGGCCAGCGCCAGCGCCAGCACCGCGATGACGGTGTCGCCCGCGCCGCTGACGTCGAAGACGGTTCGCGCGACCGACGGAATCGCCAGCCGTTCGCCTTCCGAGCCGAAGAGCGCCATGCCGTGCTCTCCACGCGTGATCACGACGTACCGGCACTGCAGCCGCTCCAGCAGACGCGACCCGGCCGTTTCGAGCGAGGCGTCGTCCACGATCGCAACGCCGGCGGCGGCGGCGGCCTCGGATGCGTTGGGCGCGACGCAGGTCAGGCCGGAAAAACAGTCCAGATTTTGCGGCTTGGGATCGGCGAGCACCAGCGGACACGCAAGCGCGGCTTCGACGACGTCGCGGGCGATCAGACCCTTGGCGTAGTCGCTGAGAATGACGGCGTCGCACTCGGCCGCGTGATCGCGCACGCGTTCGCAGAGCAGCCGGCGGTCGGACGGCGACAGCGCGGCGCCGGACTCCCAATCGGCGCGCACGACTTGCTGGTTGTGCGCGACGACGCGCGTCTTTCGCGTGGTCGGGCGGTCGCCGACCTCGATCAGCCAGTCGTCGTTCACGCCTTCGTCTCGCAAGAGGCGCCGCACCTGATCGGCAAACGGGTCTTTGCCCACCGTCGCGACGAACGCGACGCGCGCGTCGAGCGCGCGCAGGTTGTTCGCGACGTTGCCCGCGCCGCCGAGCGTGAACGAATGGTCGGTCACGGCGACGACGGGAACCGGAGCTTCGGGAGAGATGCGCGTCACCGAACCCCAAATCCACTCGTCGAGCATCGCGTCGCCGATCACCATGACGCGCTTCTCGCGCATGCGCCCGAAGTACGTCCGGGCGTCCAGGGGAGCTAGCGTCTTCATTTATTTCCCAAAGATGATGCGTTGTTCGACCAGGTCGCAGACGATGTGCGCCATGACCTGATGAACCTCCTGAACGATCGCGGCGTAGCCGTCGGGACCGAGCAGGACCAAATCGGCAACGTCCGCGACCGCGCCGCCGCCGTTACCGGTAAAGGCGATCGCGACGGCGCCCTTCTTCTTCGCGGCCTGCAGAGCGTGCACGACGTTGCGCGACGTTCCGCTCGTCGTCAAGCCCACGACCACGTCGCCCGGTTGGGCGAACGCCTCGACCTGACGCGAGAACACGTAGTCGTACCCGTAGTCGTTGCCGACGCAGGTCAGCGTCGAGCTGTTGACCGAGAGCGCTTCGCTGGCGTAGCCCGGGCGCTCGCGCAGATATCGGCCCGAGAGTTCGGCCGCCATGTGCTGCGCTTCCGCGGCGCTTCCGCCGTTTCCGCACCAGAGAATCTTCTTTCCGGCCCGCAATGCCGTCACCATCGCGTCGGCGATCGCGGTCACCTGTTCCTTATAGCGGGGCGCGTCGAAGATGCCGCGCCGGTCGGCCAGCAATTCGTCGAAACCGCGCTCGCCTTTGTAATCGATCGCCACGCCTAGGGCTCGATCCAGATGAGATCCTGGCCCTGCGTGACCAGCTCGCCGTTCTCGGCGACGATGCGCGAGATCGTACCGCCGAAGTCGCTTTGAATCTCGTTGAAGAGCTTCATCGCTTCGAGGATGCAGACCACGTCGCCGGCTTCGATTCGGTCCCCGACTTTGACGAACGGTTCGGCATCGGGCGAGGCCGAGCAATAGAAGACGCCCGTCAGCGGCGCGACGACTTTCTTGACGTTGGCCGAAGCGGAGGCCGCCGGCGTTTGCGCCGCTCCGGACACCGCGGCCGCGCCGCCATCGGGTCGCGTCCCGCCGGCAACGGCTTGGGGACCCGGCTCGCGGCGGACCAGCTCGTACGTCGCGTCCCCGATCGTCACTTTGACGCGATCGAGGTCGTTCTCGTTCATGATCTCGAGCAGGTGCGCGATCGTCTGCTCGTCGCTTCGGGAATCAGCCATCTACACGCCCATTTCCACAAGGGAGGCCGCAACGTCTTTTCCGGTGCCTAGCGGGATGCTCCGGTCGCTTCGCTCCGCGAGGTCCCGAAGAACCATAGTCTTGGCCGTCAGTTCGTCGTCGCCGAGAATGAGCGCGTAGCGCGCGCCGTTGCGGTCCGCGGTCTTGAGGTGCGCGAGGAGCTTGCGCTCGTCGAAATCCACGAAGGTCGGAATCGCGAGCGTACGCCGGAGCTCCGCGACGATCGGAACCAGAGTCGCGCGCGCCCGCGCGCCCAGCGCGACGGCTTGAATCCCCGACCGCGGCCGCTCGCCTTCGCGCGCCAGCGCGTCGAGCATCATCAGCAGCCGCTCGATGCCCAGAGCGAACCCGACGGCCGGCACGTCCGGACCGCCCAGCGATCGGACGAGTCCGTCGTAACGGCCGCCGCCGCAGACGGTGCTCTGCGCGCCGAGTGCGCCCGACGTGATCTCGAAAACCGTGCGCGTGTAGTAGTCAAGTCCGCGGACGATCTGCGGGTTGAGCACGAACGGAATGCCCGCGGCCTCCAAGAAGCCGGTCACCGCCGAAAAATGCGCGCGGCAGTCCTCGCAGAGCACGGACGCGATCGTCGGAGCGGTTGCTACGAGCGCGAGGTCGCGTTCGTCTTTGCTGTCGAGGACGCGCAGCGGGTTGCGCTCGAGCCGCCGTTGCGACTCGGGCGAGAGCTGCGCCGCGTGCGGGCGGAAGTGTGCGAGCAGCGACTCCCGGAAGAGCGGGCGGCAGGCGTCGTCGCCGATCGAGTTGACGTTGAGCACCGCGTCGTCGATCCCATAGCTTCGAACGAGTTCCCACGCCAGCGAGATGACTTCGAAGTCCGCTTCGGGACCCGCGTAGCCGAAGCACTCGACGCCGAACTGATGCGACTGGCGATAGCGGCCCCGCTGCGGGCGCTCGTAGCGAAAGATCGGCCCGACGTAATAGACGCGCAGCGGCCCCTGCGCGAACAGGTTGTGTTCGAGCGCCGCGCGGACGACCGGCGCGGTCCATTCCGGCCGCAGCGTCATGCTGCGCTCGCTCTTGTCGGGAAACGTGTACATCTCTTTTTCTACGATGTCGGTCGTTTCGCCGACGCCCCGCACGAACAAATCGGTCGATTCGAAGAGCGGCGTGCGAATCTCGCCGTAGCCGAAGCGGTGCGCGAGCTCGCGAATGCGCGCCTCCACGTCTTGCCAACGCGCGGACTGCGGGGGAATCAGGTCCTGGGTGCCACGCGGCGCGGTGATTTTAGACGCCATGAACTCCGTCGTACGAATCGGTGTATGGGCAACGCTCGCGCTGGCGGCGTGCGCCGCGCTGCCCGTCTCCACGGCGCGCGGAATGCTGGCAACGGCGGCCAGCACCCTGTTCGAAAGCACGCCGTTTATTCTTGCCGGGCTCGCGCTGGGCGCCGTCGCGCGCGGCAACGGACCGGTCGCGCTTCTGGGTTGCGGCTGCGGATCGGGGCCGTCGGCGCGCTCGCTCCCGGCCGCAGTCGCGACCGGCATGGTCTTCGGACCCCTCGTCGCCGTGGCTCGCTTCTCGGCCGCCTGGCTCGCAAGCCGGGTCCTTTTCCGCGGCCGGGCCCCGGCGGCGTGCACGCACGCGACGTCCGCTCCGGAGGAGCTTGGCGCGCTCCTCCCGGCGGCGGTCGGCGCCGCCGTTGCGATGCACGCGGCATCGGTCTGCGATCCCGCGCGCTTCGCCCCGGCCGCGCAAGTGCTTGCCGGGGCGGCTCTGGCTTTCGTCGGCGCGCCCTGCGCGCTCGGCGCGGTCGCGCTGGCCGGGGCGATCCACGCGCGCTCGGCGCTCGCCGCAGCCGGTTTTCTCTCCGTCGCCGGCATCGCCGACGTGCGCGCTCTCCCGGCTTCGAGCCGGGGGCTGCACGGGACGGGCACGCCGCACGACGCCCTCGCGTACGGCACCGCATCGCTCGCGCTTGCGATCGTCGCGCTGCGACACGGCGGCAGCCTGGTGCATCCGGCATTCGCGGTCCCACTCGGCGTCTCGGCGATCGCGTTCGCCTTCGCCGCGTTGCGTTTCCGCCGGCACGAAAGCTGGCGAGCGCGGGTCGCGCCCTCGATCATGCTCGCCGGCGCCTTGCTCGGCGCTCCGGCGCCGGCGTATCGCGAAACCGAGACGACGATGACCGGTCTCTTCGCGGGCGAGCACCTCACGTTCACCGGAGCGCTGGTTCGCGAGGGCGCGCACGACGCCGTCGTCCGCTACGCCGTCACGTGCTGTCGTGCCGACGCAGCGCCCGTCGTCGTCCGCTTGACGCGCCGCGTCGCGTACGCGAACGGATCGTGGGTTCGCGTGGACGGGCCGGTCCTGCGCTCCGGCGAGGAGTTTCGCCTCGATCCCGAGCGCGTCGTGCGCGTACCCGCGCCGAGCGATCCGTTTATCTACCGCTGACGCGGGTTTACGAGAGAACGTCGCCTTTGCGCGGTTCCAGAAGTTCGATCGGGATGCCGTTGGGGTCTTCGACGAAGGCGATCGCGCGCGTTCCGCTGGGCGACTTGTAGACGTCTTTGAGGATCTTTACGCCCTCCGCCCGCAGACCCGCCACGTACTGCGTGAGGTCTTCGTCCACTTCGAGCGCGAGGTGCTCGTAGCGGTTGCCCAGCTCGTACGGCGGATGGGCTTCCAGATCGTAGACCAGTTCTACGTACGAATTCCAGTCGCTGCCGACGAACGCCATGTCGGCATTTCCGGGATAGTGGTAGGGACCGTCGAGCAATTCCAGACCGAGCTTCTCGGTGTAGAACGCGATGGACTCGTCCATGTCGTTGACGAAAATCGAGGTGTGAAGGAAACGCGGCATAACGACCTGCCTTTAGTGTAAGAAGTACCGGTAAGACGAGAAGACCAGCGCGACGCCGAGACGGTCCGCGGCCGCGATCACTTCGTCGTCGCGCACGCTTCCGCCCGGCGCGATGATGGCCGAGCACCCGGACGCGGCCGCCGCTTCGAGACCGTCGGCGAACGGGAAAAATCCGTCGCTCGCGCACGCGCCGCCCTTGGCGCCGTCGCCGGCTCGATGGGCCGCAATCTGCACGGCGCTGACGCGGTTGGTCTGGCCGGCGCAGATTCCGCGCGTAGTTCCGCCCTTCACGACGACGATGCCGTTGCTTTTCACGTGTCGCACGACGTCCCAGGCGAACGCGAGGTCGTGCCATTCCTGCGTGGTCGGCTGGCGTTTGGAAACGACGCGCCACTCCTCTTTGGGAGCTTCGGGATTGCCGTTTTCGGCAAGCACGCCGCCCAGCGCGCTGCGGACGCGCAGCTGACGCGCCAGCTCGTCCGGAAGCTCCGGCACGTAGCGCATGATGCGCAGGTTCTTTTTCTTTTTGAGTAACGCCAAGGCGTCTTCGTCGTAGTCCGGCGCGGCGACGATCTCGAGAAAGAATTGCGCGAGCGACCGCGCGGCTTCGAGATCCACGGTCGCGTCCGTCGCGACGATGCCGCCGTACGCGGAGATGGGGTCGGCCTCAAGGGCGTCGTTTACGGCCTTTCCCACGCGCGAGCGTTGCGCCACGCCGCACGGAACGGTGTGCTTGACGACGGCCGCCCGGACGTAGCGCTCGCGTTCGCTGCCGAATTCCGCGCCGAGCGGCGCTCGAGAGAGCAATCGCAGCGTGGCGTCGAGATCGAGCAGGTTGTTGTAGGAGAGCGCCTTGCCGTGGAGTTGCTCCGGCAAGCGGTCCGTTCGATCGAGGTAGAACGCCGCGCGCTCTTGCGGATTGGTCCCGTACCGCAGGCGCTGCGCGAGCGGGAGCGTGAGCGTGAGCGCTCCCGGGAGCGCGGTCGGCAAGACTTCTCCGGACGCCGCAAGGTAATGCGAGATGGCGATGTCGTAGCCGGCCGTCCGTTCGAATGCGTCCACGGCCAAACGCCGCCGCAGCGCGATCGGAAGATCGCCCGCTTCGAGCGCTTGGAGAAAGGCGCCGTATTGTTCGGGATGCGTCAGGACCGCGACGTGCGCGAAGTTCTTGGCCGCCGCGCGCAGCAGCGCGACGCCGCCGATGTCGATCTGCTCGATCGCTTCGTCCAACGTCACGCCGTCGCGGGCGACGGTCGCCTCGAACGGATAGAGGTTCACGACGACCGTGTCGATCGCCGGAATCGCGTACGCTTCCACCTGCTCTTCGTGCACCGGGTTCCCGCGCTCGTGAAGAATCGCGCCGAAGACTTTCGGATGGAGCGTTTTAACCCGGCCGTCGAACAGAGCCGGAAAGCCGGTTAAGTCGCCGACGTCACGCGCCGCAATGCCGCGCTCTTCGAGAAACGCCTTGGTGCCGCCGGTCGCGTAGATGACCGCGCCGCGTGCGACGAGCGCGCGAGCCAGATCGTCCGCACCGTTTTTGTTCGAGAGCGAAAACAGCGCGGCTCTGACGGGTTCCCGTCTAGGCAATCGCGGCTTCCGGCGCGGACGTCAGCTCGGCGGACACGATCGAGCTCACGCCCGGTTCGCGCATCGTGACGCCGTAGAGAACGTCGGCGAGCTCCATGGTCAATTTGTTGTGCGTCACCAGCACCATCTGCGAATCCGCGGACAGCTCGCGAACCGCGTGGAGGAAGCGGCCGACGTTGGTGTCGTCCATCGCCGCGTCCACCTCGTCGAGCAGGTAAAACGGCGACGGCTTGACCTCGATCAGGGCCAGGATCAGCGCGCCGGCCGTCATCGCGCGCTCGCCGCCCGAGAGCATCGGTAGCGGCATCTGCTTCTTGCCCGGCGGCGCGACCGCGATTTCGATTCCGGTCTCGGAGAGATTCTCGGGATTGGTTTGCCACATCCGCGCTTCCCCACCCGGGAAGAGCCGTGCGTACATCCGGCCGAACGATGCCGCAACTTTGTCGAACGTTTCGTTGAAGATGACTTGCGTCTGCTGTTCGATCTCGCGAATCGACTGCAGCAGCGTCTCGCGCGCCCGCGCCAGATCGTCGAGCTGCGCCCGCAAGAAAGCGTCGCGCTCGGCGACTTCCTCGCGCTCGGCCTCGGCGTTGAGGTTGACGTTTGCCGCCAACCTCGCGAGCTCTTCGCGCAGGCGCGGCAAATCGTCGACGACGGAATCGTCTTCGCCGGTAAAACGTTCTTCCACGTCGCGGCATTCGTCGTCGGTGGCCGGGTTCTGCGCGAACTGCGAGACGAGCATGCCGAGCTCGGCTTCGATCTCGGCCAGCCGCGTGCGATACGTTTCGCCGCCGGCGGCGGTCTCGCGTTCCTGGTTCTCCGCCATGCGAACGTCGGATTCCAGCTTCGTCTGCAAATCCGCGAGCGTCTCGCGTTCGCGGCGCGCCGCCTCCAGCTGCGCGTCGAGATCCGCGACGCCGGTGCGCAAGCCCTCGACGTGCGCGTGCGCGCTGCGCGTTTGCTCGAGCAGCGACCCGATCTCGGCGAGCATGGACTCGCGTGCGAGCCGCGCGCGCTCGTGATCCTGGTCGAGCATGCCGAGGCGCCCTTGCGAGGCATCGCGCTCCGCCGTGAGCCCAGCCAGCCGTTCGCGCAGGCTCGCCGCGTGGGCGCTGGCCTCCGCCTGCGTGGTCTCGGCGCGCGCGATCTCGGCGCGCGCGGTGGCGAGGTCGGATTCCAGCTTGCGCCGCTCTTCTTCGTCCGCCGCCTCGCGTGGAAATTCGCCACCGAATTCCGACTCGCGCTCGCGCGCGGCCGCGGCTTTGGCGAGCAAGTCGTCGAGATGCGCTCGGGCGGCCTTCGCGTCGGTATGCGCGCGCCCGAGATCCACGCCGAGCGCCTGCGTCTCCGCGCGCAGCTCGGCAATCTGCAGCTCGGCGGCGGCGAGCGCCTCGCGCGCGGCATCGCGCGCCAGCAGCGTTTTTTCGGTGCGCGCGGTCGCGGCTAGCGCGTCCTTTTCGACGCGTTCTAGCGTCGCGTGCAGCTCGACCAGCGCCTCCCGCAAGCTCTGCGCCTGCATGCGCCGCGATAGGATGGAGCGTTCGCGTTTGAAACGGCCGCCCGTAATCGCGCCGCCTCCGGCGATCTGCTCGCCCGTTAGCGTGACGATCGTGTCGCGAAGCCCGAGGTCGCGCACCAAGTGGATGCCGACCGCGAGCGTGTCCACGACCAGCACGTTGCCGACCAGGAAGCGCACGACGCTTTCGTATTTCTTGGATGTCCGGACCAGCGTATGCGCGTAGCCGACGACGCCGGCCGTGCGCTCGAGTTCGCGCGAGATCGTGCGGCCTTCGCGGTTGGCCAGCGTGTCGAGCGGCAGAAACGTCGCGCGCCCCAGTTCGTGAACGTTGAGAAATTCGATCGCGCGCTCGGCGTCCTCGGACTTGGCGGTGACGATGTTTGAGAGCCGCGCGCCGAACGCGATGTCCATCGCGCGCGCGTAGCGCTCTTCGACCTCGATCAAATTCGAGACGATTCCCTCGATGCCGCGCAGTTCGCCGCGCTGCCAAGCCTCCACCGCGGCGCGCGTTCCGGGAACGTGGCCTTCCAGTGCGTTCTCGAGCTCCTCGATCGTGTGCAGCCGCGATTCCGCTGCGCGGACCTCGCCGCTCTGCTCGGCGTGCGCGCGCACCGCGATCGTCGAGTCCTCGCGCGACGCGGTCAGTTCGCGTTCGGCTTCTTCGAACCGCGACCTCACGTCGGCGACGTGCCGATCGAGCACTTCGAGGCGCCGCTCCCGCTCGGCCAGCGACCGGGCGGCCGCGCCCTCGGCAATCTCGATTTTGGCCATGCGCTCACGCGCCGGCCGCAGCTCGCCTTCGAGGCGCTCGGCTTCGGCGTGCAGGCTTTCGATTTGCACGCGGCGCTCGACGTTGCGCGTTGCGGATTCGGCCGCCGCCGCTTCGACCGCGCGCAGGCGCGTGTGGATCGAGTCCAATTGGGCCCGCGTATGCGCGAGCGCGCTCTGGGCCGCGAGTTCGTTCTCGCGCGCCGCTTCGACCTCGCGCTGCAGCGGCGCGAGGCGTTCGACGAGATCGCGGATCGTCGCCTCCAGCGACTCGCGCTCGGAGCGCACGCGGGCGGCATCTTCCGAGGTTTGCGTGCTTTGCGCTTCGAGGGTTTCGCGGCGCGCCAGCGTCGCCGCGTAATCGGCTTCCAGACGGGACAGGTTCGCGCGCGCCGACTGGGCCTTGCCGCGCAGCTCCTCGAGCTGAAGTTCGCTGCGATAGACGCGCGTCCGCGTGTCGGCGAGCTGGGCCGAAAGCGTCGCGACGTGCGCGGCTTGCGCGCCGCGCGCTTCGTCGTTCTTGGCCAGTTCCGCGCGCAGCGTTTCGCGCTCTGCCCGCCGCGACGCGCCCGCGCGAACGTAGGAGAGGATCTCCAGGTCGCGCACGCGGCCGCTGACCTTGCGGTACCGTTTGGCGCGCCGGAGCTGCGTCTCCAGCTCGGGAATGCGCCGCTCTAACTCCGAAATCAGATCGTTGATGCGGATCGCATTGGCTTCGGTTTGATCGAGCCGGCGAAGCGACTCGTGCTTGCGCGCGAGGAACTTGCTGATGCCCGCGGTCTCTTCGAACAGCGCGCGGCGCTCGGTCGGTTTACTCTTGAGAATGTCGTCGATCTGTCCTTGCGAGACGATCGCATAGGAACCGGGCCCGAGCCCGGTGCCCATAAGAAGATCGACGATGTCCCGCAAGCGCACTTGCGAGCGGTTGATGAAGTATTCGCTCTCGCCGGCTCGGTATGCCCGGCGGGTGAGCTCGACTTCCGAGAACTCGACCGGCAGCCGTCCGTCGGCGTTGTCGAAGGCGATGGAGACTTCGGCCAAGCCCAGCGGCTTGCGTTTGTCGTTTCCTTTAAAGATGACGTCTTCGAGCTTCTCGCCGCGCAGCGACTTGCTCGACGTCTCGCCGAGAACCCATCGGAACGCGTCCACCAAGTTGGATTTGCCCGACCCGTTCGGGCCGACGACGGCCGTAACGGCCCCGGAAAACTCCAGGGTCGTCGGTTCGGCAAACGTCTTGAACCCGAATGCTTTAATGCGTTTGAGCTTCACGTCGTGGATTGCGCCTTTAGATGCTCGAGCGCCGCCTCGGCGGCGGCCTTCTGGGCGATCTTCTTCGAGGCTCCCGTTCCGGTTCCCAACGTCCGCTCCTTGACGATCACGAACGAAGCGAAAAGCGGCTCGCCGGGCGTACCCAGCTTCTCGTCGCGGTAGACGGGCGTCGCGGCGAGGTGCTCTTGCGCGTAGTTCTGGAGCCGGGTCTTGGGATCGATCAGGGCCTCGGGCGCGTGGTCGAGAGGCTCGATGTGCTGCGTGACGACGAAATGGCGAGCCCGCTCGAGTCCATACGTGAGGTGGAGCGCCGCTACGAAGGCCTCGAAGGCGCCTGCCAAAACGGTCGCGTTGTCGGCGCCGCCCGCGTTTCGCATCCCAGTCGTCAGCGCCAGCGCGCCGGAGAAGCCGAGCCTGCGAGCCGTCTCGGCTAAGCGGGCGTCGTTGACGATGGCCGCCTTTCGCACGGTGAGCGAGCCCTCGGGCTCGTCCGGAAAGCGACGGTAGAGCCAATCAGCCGCTATCGCGCCCAAGATCGAATCGCCGAGGAACTCCATGCGCTCGTTCGAGACGCCGCCGCGTTCGCGTGCGTGGCTTTCGTGGACGAAAGCGCGATCGACCAGTTCCAGGTCTCCCGCGGTCCGCACGCCCGCAAGGCGCACCAAGCCGCGCAGCCGGCGACGATGGGCTTCGCCGCTCATCACAGTTTTCCGAAGACGATAACCGCGTTGTGGCCGCCGAATCCGAACGAGTTCGAGAACGCGACCCGGATCGGCGCGCTGCGCGCGACGTTGGGCACGTAGTCGAGCGTGCATTCCGGGTCCGGAAATTCGTAGTTGATGGTCGGCGGCATGACGTCGTGAACGACCGATAGCACGGTCGCGACGCCTTCGAGCCCGCCGGCGGCGCCCAGCGCGTGCCCGTGCATGGACTTGGTCGAGCTCACCCCGATGCGCTTGGCATGCTCGCCGAAAGCCTGCTCGATCGCCTTCGATTCGGCCGGATCTCCGATCGGTGTCGACGTTCCGTGCGCGTTGATGTAATCCACGTCCTCCGGCGCGATGCCCGCGCTTGCGAAGGCCCGTTCGAGGGCCAGGCGCACGCCGTTGCCGTCCGGCGCGACGGCGACCAAATCGTAGGCGTCGGCGGATTGACCGTAGCCCAGCACCTCGCAGTAGATCCGCGCTCCGCGGGCCTTGGCATGCTCGTATTCCTCGAGCACCAGCACGCCGCTGCCTTCACCAAGAACGAACCCGTCGCGCTGCGCGTCGAACGGGCGGCTCGCGCGCGCCGGTTCGTCGTTGCGCGTGGACATCGCGCGCATGGAGCAAAAGCCGCCGACCGCCAGCGGCGAGATCGCCGCTTCGCTTCCACCGGTGATCATCGCCAGCACGTCGCCGTTGGCGATCAGATTGTAGGCCGTTGCGATGGCGTCGTTGGCGCTGGCGCAGGCGCTGGCGACGGCGAAGAACGGCCCTTGAAAACCGTACGCCATCGAAATGTGCGCCGGCGCCGCGTTGCCCATTAGCATCGGAATGAAAAACGGCGTCGTTTTCGCCCACGTCCCCTGTTCCCACGCGCGGTTCGAGGCCTGCCAAAACGTGAGGATTCCGCCGATGCCGCTGCCGATGATGCCGCCGACGCGCTTTTTGAATTCAGGGTCGTCGGGGAGGGCGGCGTCCTCAATCGCCTCGCGCGCCGCGACGAACGCGTATTGGGCGAAGCGGTCCATGCGGCGAGCCTCTTTGCGCCCGATCAAGGCCTCGGGGTCGAACCCTTTGACTTCGGCCGCGATTCGCGTGCTGAAATCGGAAGCGTCGAAGGATTCGATCGGGCCTACCCCCGACTCGCCCGCCACCAGCCGCTTCCAAAACTCGTCGCGGGTGTTTCCCAGGGGCGTGACGGCGCCGAGGCCCGTCACGACCACTCTACGTTTGTCCAAAGCCCATCGAAGTTACGGCGACCCCGAAGTCTCCCCTCCCCCGCACCGCGCCCGGTTCTACGCTTGCCTTGCCGCCCCGCGAGGGACCGCAATCCCCTCCGGCGCCGGCCGGCCGACCGCAAAGGCCCGGAAGCGCTTGCGCGCGCGCGGGGCCCTTTGCTATACTCACCCGGCTATGTTCCTGTTCGACCTCCAACTGTTCGCGTCCAAGAAGGGCGCCGGTTCCACCCGAAACGGCCGCGATTCCAACTCTAAGCGCCTGGGCGTCAAGCGCTTCGGCGGTGAGAACGTGATCGCCGGCAACATCATCGTGCGCCAGCGCGGCACGCAGTTCTATCCGGGTGAGAACGTCGGCATCGGCCGCGACCATACGCTGTTCGCCCTCACCGACGGCCGCGTCGAGTTCACGACCAGCCGGAACCGCAAGCGCGTCAACATCCGTCCGGCCGCGTAGCTCGGCGTGCGAGCGCGATCGCGCTCGGCGAGTCCAATAGGTTTCCAGAGGGCCCGGGCGGCCCTCTTCTCTTTTCGGCGAAAGTCTGCGGCACGTGCAATTTATTGACGAAGCGACGATCGGCGTCGCCGCCGGCAACGGCGGGGACGGCATCGTCGCGTGGCGTCGCGAGAAGTACGTCGACAAGGGCGGACCGGCGGGCGGAGACGGCGGCGCCGGCGGAAGCATCTACTTCGAAGCCACGCCCGAGCTTTCGACGCTCGTCGAGTTCAGGTTCAAACGGAAGTTTCACGCCGAGCCCGGCAAAGCGGGCGGCACGAGCAACAAGAGCGGCAAGGGCGGCGAAGATCTCGTCGTCATGGTTCCCGTGGGAACGATCGTCTATCGCCGCGCGGAAGGCAAAGCCGAAACCTTCGTCGCCGACCTGGCGCGGCCGGGCGAGCGCGCGCTCATCGCCAAAGGCGGCCGCGGCGGCCTAGGAAATCAGCATTTCGCGACCAGCGTGCGACAAGCGCCGCGCATCGCCTACAACGGCGAACCGGGCGAAGCGTACGACGTGCGCCTGGAGCTGCGCTTGCTGGCCGACTGCGGAATCGTCGGCGTGCCCAACGCCGGAAAATCCACGCTGCTCTCGGTCGTGTCGGCCGCGCGTCCGAAAATCGCCGATTATCCGTTCACGACGCTCGAACCGCAGCTCGGCGTCGTGCGCGTCTCCGACGACGAATCGTTCGTCATGGTGGACGTGCCCGGCCTTATCGAAGGCGCGCACGAGGGCACGGGGCTGGGAGACCAGTTTCTCAAACACGTCGAGCGGACGCGCACCATCGTGCACCTCTTGGACGGCGCCAAGCCGTTCGAAGAGATGCTCGCCGACAAAGAGACGATCGAGAACGAGCTGCGACTGTGGAACCCGCGCCTGCTCGAAAAACCGATGCTGGTCGTCGTGAGCAAACTCGATTTGCCGGACGCGCGCGCCTCGCTCGAGCGCCTGCGCGAACGCTTTCCGGCCGCGCTGGGCATCAGTTCGGCGACGAACGAGGGCGTCCGCGATCTCGTGTACGCGGTGTGGCGCGAGATCAAAGACGCGCCGATGCCCGAGATCGTCACGCCGCCGCCGGCGCTCATCGAGCTCACCCCGCAAGAGGCCTTTACGATCGAGCGGGGACGCGACGGCACGTTCGTGGTCGCCGGCGTGCGCGTCGAGCGCCTGGCGGCGGTGACGAACTTCGATTCCGACGAAGGGCTCGCGCGCTTCGAACGCAGCCTGGCTAAGCTCGGCGTCGAAAAACGCTTGCGGGAACTCGGCGCGGTCGAAGGCGACACCGTCCGCATCGGCTACTACGAGTTCACGTACTCGTAAATCTTCATGAGACTGGGCGTATTCGGCGGTTCGTTCGACCCGATCCACAACGCGCATCTCTTCGTCGCCGAGTCCGTGCGGCTGCTCGAGGGACTCGATCGCGTGCTCTTCGTTCCCACGCGCAACCAGCGGCATCGCGCGCCGTCGCATGCGGGCGAGGCCGATCGCTGCGAGATGATCCGGCTCGCGATCGCGGGTAATCCGGGATTCGCCCTCGACGAAACCGACGTCGCGCCCGACGCCACCGGCTACACCGCAGACCTCTTGCCGAAACTGCAAGCCAAATACCCGGACGCCAAGCTCACGTTCGTCATCGGCGCCGATTCGCTCGTGAATTCGACGTGGCGCCGTTTCGACGAAGTGCTCGAAGCGCTGGAGTATTTTGCGATCGCACCCCGCCCGGGCGTTCGCAGCGACGCGCTGGCGCGCGTCATCGCCGCGGTTCCAAGTGCGTTGCGCGAGCGGGTCCGAACGCTCAACGTTCCGGAGATCTCCGAGTCGTCGTCCTTGATTCGCAGTCTCGTCGCCCAAGGCCGGAGCGCCCGCTATCTCTTGCCGGACGCGGTCTGGGCGTACGTCGTCGCACGCGGGTTGTATGCGTCCGAAATCTCCTAGCCTTGCGGCATTCCTCGCGTTCGCGGCAGCCGCGGCGTCGCTCTCCGCGTGCGGCGGGAGCGCGACGACCGCCGAAGGCAACGCGGCGGTCTGCCGCGCCTTCGATTCGCAGTCTTCGCGCGTCGAGGTCGTCGCCGAAGGGGACGTGACGCGCGTGCTCGGCGTTCGCGCCGGTCGCACCAGCCCGCATCAGGGATTTCTCGTCCGGCTCGATTCAGGGTGCGCGGTCGTCGTGCGCGTTGAAGCCAACACCGACTTCACGGGAACGATGCCGATCCAGCGCGGATCCCGCGTCGCGGTCAAAGGCGAATACGAATTCGATCCTCGCGGCGGCGTGATTCACTGGACGCACCGGGATCCGCGCGGCCGCCACGAGAGCGGCTACGTCCAGCTCGGCGGCCAGTACTACCAGTAATGCCGGAGATCCGAGCGCTCGTGCTGGCCAGCGCCTCACCCCGGCGCCTCGAGCTCTTGCGCTCGCTCGGTCTGAGCGTGGAGGTAGCGCCGAGCGGCTACGGCGAGATCGACCCGCCCGGAACGGCTCCGCGCGAACTCGCGGCGCTGCACGCGCGCTGCAAGCTCGACGACGTCGCCGCACGGCTGGACGCCCGCGACGACGAGCGGGCGATCGTCGCGTCCGACACGGTGGTCGACCTGGACGGCGTCTCCCTGGGCAAGCCGCAGGATGCCGGCGACGCCCGCCGCATGCTCGGCATGCTGTCCGGACGGGAGCACGCGGTGCACACCGCCTTCGCGGTGCGCCTTCCCGGCGGTCGCGGCGCGCGCATCGTCGAGGAAACCTCGACGACTCGGGTGCGCTTCCATCGGCTCGAGCCGGACGAGATCGCGGAGTACGTCGCGACCGGCGAGCCGATGGACAAAGCCGGCGCGTACGGCATTCAAGGGCGCGCCGCCGCGCTGGTCGAGTCGATCGAAGGCGACTTTTACACGGTCATGGGGTTCCCGCTGGGGCGGTTCGTCCGCGCGCTCGCGGGGTTGGGTTTTTTCATACCGAGCGAGAACTAGCGGCCTCCTACCAATCGAGACCACTTTTACGGCAGGGCGGGCAATCTTTACGTATCGGGACGAGCGAAAGCTCCTTGCGTTAATCGGCATCATCATCGTCGCGGCGGCGCTCGCTTCGATGCAGATCGTCGCGCAGCGGAACGGTACGCAGAGCCCGACGTCGGTTGCCGGATCCACCGTCGCGGCCGTCGGCGAAACCGCCGTCAGCGCGGTCGGCGGCGGCGTGAGGTCCGCGGTTACGAACGTCGCGAATCTTCCCAAACTCTCGTCCGACAATGCACGCCTGCGCGCGAGCAACGCCGCGTTGCTGCGCGAGAACGCAAACCTCCACGCATTGGCCGACGACTACGCGGCCCGAGCGTCGGTTCAGCCCATCGTCGATCTCTACGCCGGCGCGATCGAAGCGCGCGTCATCGGCTTTCCACCGGAAAACGAGTCGCGCACCATCACGGTCGACCGCGGAGCGCAGTCCGGCGTTCGCAAGGACGACGCGGTGCTCGCCGACGGCGGCGCGGTCGGACGCGTCGAAGCCGTGGGGCCGTTTTCCAGCACGGTCGTGCTCGTGAGCGATTATACGTCGCAGATTCCGGCAGTCGTGCGGGAGGGCCGCTGGTGGGGCATCGCGCGCGGCAACCTCTCGAGCGTGCGATTCGACTACGTCTCGCAAGACGCGCGCCTGCGTCCCGGCGAGGTCGTCGTGACCGGCGAAGGGCGTTCGTTCCACGCGGGCGTCCCGATCGGAACCATCGTGGGCGTCGACCGCGGCGTATCGTCCCTCTATCAGTCCGCGCAGCTCAAACCGGCCGTCGATCTCGACGCCCTCGACCGCGTTGTCATCGTCCCGAAGTAAGCTCCACGAAGCGCCGTTCGTCGGTCCCCCGTGGTGGGTCGCGGGCGGGTGGCTGGCGCTCGCTCTGCTCGCACAGGTCACCGTCCTGCATTACGTCGCGATCCGCAACGTCGAGCCGAGTTTCGTGATCGTCGCGGTGGTGTGGTACGCCGTACGGGTGGACGTGCGCCGGGCCGCCGTCTACGGTCTGATCGCGGGACTCTGCGAAGACGCCCTCGCGCCGGGAACCGGCGCCGCGTGGACGATCTCGACAACGCTGGTCGCGATTCCGGCCAGCGCGCTCTCGCGCGGATTCTTTTCCGACTCGATTCCGATCGTCTCGGTCGTCGCGGCCGCAGCGACGCTGCTGCGCAACGGCGCGTTCTGGATCGTCATGGCCTTGCAAGGCTATCCGCGAGGGCTGGGCCATATCCACTTGCACGAAACGATCCTGCAAGCGGTCATGAACGCGGCCGCGATGGCGGTGGTGATGCTGCTGGTGCGGCGCTTCGCGCCGCCGCCGCGCTTGTGAGCGCCGGACGCCCGAACGTGCGCAAACCGGTCTGGGAGCGTCCGCAGGCGCGCACCATCGCATTCGTCGCCGCAATCGGACTGGCGCTCCTGATCTTGATCGTGCGGCTCGTGCAAATTCAAGTGATCGACGGCGACCGGTACCGCGCGGCGGCGCAGGCCAACCAAGTCCGCCTGATTCCGGTGGCCGCGCCGCGCGGAATCATTTTCGACCGGCACGGAGGCGTGCTCGCGCGCAGCCGTCCGTCGTTCGTCGTCGCACTGATTCCGTCGGAGATGACCGATCCCGATCGCGAGCTTGCGACCTTGTCCGGCATTCTTGAAATACCCGCGGCTACGCTCCAGAAGCGCTTGCTGCACCATCGAGGTCTCAACTACCGCAACTTCGCCGAAGTGGCGGCCTACGAGCCCTACGGGCCGATCCAGCTCGCCGCGGATCTCCCGATCGCTAAGGTCGCACGACTCTCGGAATTCTTGAGCGATCTGCCCGGAGTCGATCTCGAAACGCAGCCGATTCGCGAATATCCCGAGGGCGCGGGCGCATCGCACCTGATCGGATACGTCGGATTGATTACGGAGGACGAGTACGCCGCGCTCAAACACCAAGGCTATTCACCCAACGACGTGATCGGGAAAGACGGCCTCGAGTTCGAGTACGACAAGTACTTGCGCGGCGTACCCGGCGGACAGCGCGTCATCGTGGACGCGACCGGTTCGGTCGTTCCCGGCACCAAGCTCGCGTCGCGAGCCGCCGTCCCCGGCGACGCGCTCGAGACGACGATCGATCTGCGCCTCCAACGGATCGTCGAGCGCGCTCTCGCGGACGGCATCGCGCGCTGGGGCCGAGGACGCCCCCTCTCCGGCGCGGCGGTCGCCGAAGATCCATATACCGGCAGCATCCTCGCCATGGCGAGCTATCCCGACTTCGATCCGAACGACTTCGCCGCCGATCGCTATGCCAAGATCGCGCGCTATCTCACCAGCGCTTCGGACCCGCTCTACAACCGCGCGATCGCGGCCGCGACGCCGACCGGATCCACGTTCAAGATGGTGACCGGCTCCGCCGCGCTGACCGAGCGCGTCGTCACGCCGACGCAGGTCGTCTACGACAGCGGAGCGTGGAACTGCGGCGGCTATCTCGCGCGCGACATCGCGGCCGGCGGTCTGGGCAATACGTCGTTCGTACAGGCGCTCGCGTCGTCGAGCGACGGCTATTTCTACCGGCTCTCGTGGTATCTCGGGCTCGCGCGTCTCCGAAAGTACGCGCTCGCCTACGGCCTAGACAGCAAGAGCGGGATCGACTTGCCCGGTGAGATTTCGGGCAATTGGCCGACCAACGCATGGATGATGAAGAACTACGGCGTTCCCGAGGAGCCCAGCGACGTGTGCAGCCTCGGAATCGGCCAGGGAGCGATGCAAGCGACGCCGCTGCAGATGGTCAACGTCGCGTCGACGGTCGTCAACGGCGGCACGCTCTATCGCCCGCGCATCGTGCGCGCCGTGCTCGGCCCCGACGGGAAATCCGTCGCAACCTTTCCGCCCGAGATCATCCGCCGCGTCCCCGTGACGCAAGAGGCGCTCTCGTACGTGCGCGCGGGCATGGCCAAAGTCACGGATCCCGGCGGTACCGCGTACGGCCTGGCCATCGCGGGCCTGCCGTTCTCCGGAAAAACCGGAACCGTCGAAACCGCGGGCGGGCGCGGACCGAACACGACGTGGTTTATCTGCTGGGCTCCGAGCGACCATCCCAAACTGGCGATCGCCGTGTACGTGGATCGCAGCGGCGGATACGGAGCCAGCGTCGCCGCGCCGATCGCGCGCGACATTCTGGTCCGTTACTTCAACCGGAAGCCTTAGCCAGAGGCTCGGGCGCGAGCAGCGCCGTCACGGCGGCAAGGCGCTGCGCGCGCGCTCCCGGGTTCGCTTGCACGTAACGGTCGAGAACGCCGGCCCGTCCGCTCGTCGCGAGCGCGTGAGCGGCAGCGAGCGCAACGGCTTCGACCGGATCGTCGAGCGCGCGTTCCAGCAGACGGGTCGAGGCCGCGTCTTCGTGCGCGGCTGCGGCGAACGCGGCGTCGCAACGCGCCGCTTCGTCCAGCGCCTCGAACGCTTCCAAGTCCTCGAGTTCGTCTTCGCCGGCGGCCTGCGACGCAGTCGCCGGAGGCACCGCAGCGGAGGCAACCGCCGCCGGCTTGGCTTTCCGGGCCGGCGAAAACGCCGCGTACGCCGCAAGCAACGCTCCGGCGACGAGCGCGGCGAGCGCGACCCAGATGAGCGGCGTCATGCCGACGGCGCCGTGCCGGCCGCGAGCGTCTCGTCGCGAAACGCGGCGTACGCGTCGTCGATCTCCCCGCCGCGATCGCGCCGGTCGAGAATTTCGGCGAACTCGTCGGGCGATACGTCCAGCAATCCGTCGAGCCAGTGCACGAGCTGCGAGCGATAGAGGCGCGCGGTCGCGGTCGAATCGGGAAGCAGCCGCGCGAGCGCGGCCCACGGAGCGGCGGTTCCCGCTTGCGCGCGCTGCATCGAAGAAAAGAGCTCGGCCAGTTCGCCGGCGTCGTACGAACCCCGCAGCGAGAGCGCCACGCCCGTGGCGTCGGCCGGAATGCCGCGCGCGCTGCCCGCGTCGAGCAGAAACCGCTCGAGAACCGACCGCGCCGGCGCGCTCTCGAGATCGCGCGGAACGATCCGGTATTCCGGCAAACGCATTTTGATGAAGAGACGGTCGAGCGACTCGCGCAAGACCTCGCGCAGCGCAGTCAAGCTCGGACTGGGCACGTCGGCGGCGCCGACGGCGTCGGGGAAGAACGCGCGCAGCGCGAATAGGTGGGTCACCGGGCGCTGGAAGTTCGCTTCCTCCAAGAAGCGCTGCGTCTGTTGCAAGCGCGGGCGCGAGAACGCGACCAGCGTGCCCGCGCTGCCGGCCGGCGGCGAGCTTTGCGACGAAGCGTCGACGTCGCCCGAAGCACCGGCATCGGCAGCGTCGAGCGCGGCAAAATGCACTGATGCGAAAACCGAGGCTCCCTGCCCGTCTTGACCGTCGACCGGCGTCGCGCGCGGCAGTTCGACGAAACGGCTTTCCCCTAGCGCCTGCGGCCCGAGCGCCGCCGGACCGATCGCCCCGTCGAGGCCGAACGGAAGGCCCGGAATCGCGTTGGCGAATCCCGGCGCGCCGCGGACGGTGAGCACGCCGGCGACGATTTCGTCGGCGCGACCCTCGTCGTAGGTGACGCGGGCGACGCGGGCGACGGCCGTTCCCGCGCCCAGTCCGTTGTGCACGACGTCGGCCCAGCGCACCACCGCCTCGACGCCGGGCTCCACTTCGCTGAGCAGCAAGCCGCCCTCGGTCGCGAAGGGCGCGTGCGCTCCGACGTCGCGAACCGGCACGCCGTTGACGCGCGTCGAGTTCGGAACGTAGATGAGCGACGGCGGCTGCTCGATCTCAACGCGTACGCTGCGCGCCGTTCCGTCTCCGCCGTTGCGCAGGTGAAGCACCCATTCCGCGGTTTCGCCGGCAAGGATCTCGGCGGGCGTCTCGCTCCGGAAGCTGCCGAGCGAGAAATCGGGCGTCGCCGCGGTCGGGATTTCGAGCCGGCCCAGGGGCAGCGGCAGCATGGACTCCGCGGTGAGAACCGCGTCGATCGAGACCGGACGCCGGTCGCCCGCGCAGCGCAGAAGCCGAATGGTGAGCCGCGCGGTTGCGCTCGCCGCGGGAGCGACGTCGCCGAAGAGCAGCGAGTTCTTTTCGTGCATCGCGCCGTCCACGCTCTCAAGGCGCGCCTCGGGCGAAACGTACAGACGCACGCGCACGTCGCGCGCGACTTCCGTTCCCGAATTCGCCAGCGTCACGTCGACCTCGGTGGTGCAATTCGGACGCAGGGGAGCGTCGCCCTGAAGCGTCATCTGCGAGGACTCGATCGAAAATTCCGGCCGTGAGTCGACGCGCCAGACCGCCTCGCCCAGTGGAACCTCGGCAATTTCCCGTGCGTGCAGCACGGCGCTGCAGCGCAACTCGCTGCGATCGGGATACGGCGAGCGGACGTGCCCGCGGAAGACGAAGCTCCGTTGCGCGTACGGTTCGATCGTGCCGAGCTCCGCGCTCTCGCCGTCGAGTGCGACGTCGGCGCCGTTTTCGGTCACGCGAACGTCGTCGAAACCCGAATCGAACTTGAACTGCAACACGGCATCGCTCGCGGCTCCGCTTCCGCTATTGGCAAACCCGATCTCGGCTTCGACGTCGTCTCCGGGCCGCACCGCCACATGTCCGGCAAGCGAAACGTACGATCCGCGCGGTAGAAAAACGGGAGCCGAACGCACGGTCAACGCGTGCTCGAAGGCACGCTCGCCCGCGCCCGCGGCGGGCTTCCACGTCAGCACGCCGGAAATCGGCAAGGACGAACCGTCGGACAGCGGAGAGGCGACGACCGCCTCGCACTGCAACGCGACGCGCCCGCCCGCCGCGATCTTCCCCAGATCGAACGAAAACGGGTCCTTGCGCTGCTCGCGCACCGGGTGGCCGTCCACGCGGGAAGCACCGCGCACGGGCAAGAGCGTCGCCGGAAGGCGCAAGGCGACGCGAACCTCGTCGGCCGTAGCCGAGCCCGCGTTGTGCGCGGTGAACGCGAGCGTGACGCGCTCGCCGGGCCGGACGCTGGCGGCCGGCTCGATCGCAAGCGAGGTTTCGCCGCCGTTGAAGTCGGGAGCCGATTGCACGACGAGGGCGGGCGAGCGAAGCGCAAACGCGGGCGTCTCCTGCGAGGCAACCTGCGCGTCGGCGACGATCGACGTGCCGTCGGGAAGCGGCGCGTCCACGCGCACGCGATAGGTGAGCACGGCGTTCGCACCGACCGGAAGGTTTGCGGCGATGACCGGAGCGCGAAGCGAGTCGAACGACCGGCCGAGATCGCGTTCCACCTCGCGGCCGTTGATGCGGGCGGAATCCGCGACGTACGACGTGTGCTCGGGAACCGGCGCGGAGATGACGACGTCGTGCGCGCTGGATTCGCCGGCATTGTTGACGCGAACCGTGATCTGCGCTTCGGTGCCCGGCACGGCGCGATCGCCGCGCGCTTCGAAGGCGATGCCGGTGAGTTCGCCCGCCAGCTGCGGCCGGCTGCGAGCGATGAGCCGCACGACGTTCGACCCGACCGGCGGCACTTCGAACGACGCCACGGCGGCCTGCAGTTCGACGGTCGTTCCGTTTTCGATCGAACCCGCCACGCAGAACGAGGCTTCGATGCGCCGCTCCTCGCCCGGTGCGACGTCGCCGATGTGCGCGCCCTCGCGCGTGATCAGCGGCGAATTCCCGCGCTCGTCGTCGATTTCGACGCCGTCCAAACGTCCCGTGCCGACGAGGTACATCAGGCCTTCCGGAACGCCGAACCGGACGCGGACGCCGGTCGCGGGGGCCCCGCCTTGGTTGCGGAACGTGAACGCGGCGCGCACCGTCATTCCAGGTTCCAACTCGTGCTCGGGAGAAACCACCAACGTCCGCAAGCCTTCCGGCAGCGGAGGCGCGCCCGGCGTGAGAATCTCCGATAAGTTGGGCATCGTGCGCCACGTTTCGCCGCCCGCCAAACGCCACCTTGAGCGCCTACGTCCGAAGAAACGGGACCGCGTGCCCGGCGTTCGCCCCACAAGAAAGGGACTCCCCAAGATGCTCGCCGTCAACGAAGATCGCATCGCAAGCGCCGTCTCCCGGCTCGGTTCCGAAAACGCATTCGAGGTGCTGGCGCGCGCGCGCGTGCTCGAATCGGAAGGGCGCCGGATCGTGCATATGGAGATCGGCGAACCCGACTTCGACACGCCCGAACACATTAAGCAAGCGGCGATCGACGCGTTGCACGACAGCCACACGCACTACTCGCCTTCGGCCGGAATCCCCGAGCTGCGCGCGACCATTGCCGAATACGCGTCGAAGTTTCGCGGCATCGAGCCGGCCTACGACCCCGAAAACGTCGTCGTCGGTCCGGGAGCCAAACCGATCATCTGGAATCTGCTCTCGTCGATTCTCAACCCGGGCGACGCGTTCGTGTACTTCGATCCGGCCTATCCGGCCTACGCATCTGCGGCCAGCTATCTCCAAGCCGACGTGCAAGCGATTCCGCTGCTCGAGGAGCGGAACTGGCGCATGGATCTGGACGAGCTCGCGCAACGCGTCGGACCGAAGACGAAAGCGATCGTCATCAACTCGCCTCACAATCCGACCGGCGGCGTCCTGACGCCGGGCGACCTGGAACGCATCGCCGACATCGCGCGCCGCAACGACGTGCTGGTCATCGCCGACGAGATTTACAGCCGCAACTTCTATCTCGATAGCGAGTTCGTCTCGATCGCGTCACTGCCGGGCATGCGCGAGCGCACCGTGATCGTCGACGGCTTCTCCAAGTCGTACGCCATGACCGGTTGGCGCCTCGGCTACGCGATCGCGCCCAAGGAGCTCGCCAAAGTCGTGACGCTCTTCAACAACAACACGTTCAGCTGCGTCGCCACGTTCGTACAGCGAGCGGGAATCGCCGCGCTCACGGGTCCGGACGAGCCGGTACGGCACATGAACGCGACGTTCCGCGAGCGACGGGACCGTCTCGTCTCCGGCCTCAACGCGATACCCGGCCTCTCGTGCACGCTCCCGGAAGGCGCGTTTTACGCGTTTCCAAACGTGACCAAGGTGGCGCGCGACGATCGCGCGTTGGCGCGATTCATGCTCGAAGAGGCCGGCGTGGCGTGCACGGGCGGCTCGGCGTTCGGCGCGGCCGGAAAAGGCTACCTGCGCTTCTCGTACGCCGCCTCGCTAGACGACATCGACTACGCGCTGGAACGAATCGCGAAGACGCTACCGCAGTTTACGGAGCGCTAGCCGGAGGGTCCGCCGGTGGATTTGCCGGGGGCGGGGCGGGCGTCGTCGGCGCGTCGGAATCGAGATTCTTGAGCGCGGCTTCCAGCTGCGTGCGGTCCTCGGGGTCGAGATCGCCGCGCTGCAGCGCGGCAAGAATCCCTTCGCGCAAACCTTCGATGACCAGCCCGTCGGGCGTGAAATCCGACGTGTCGCCTCCGCTCATTTCTTGCGCCTCATCTACGTAAGCCTCATCGCGCGCCTGACGTCTTCGAGAACGCCACGCGCCACGTCGCGCGTTCGCGCCGTTCCTTCGGCGACGATCCGTTCGACCTGGCCCATGTCGCTCCGGTATAGCGCCAACCGTTCGCGCACGGGCCTGAGATACCCGTTGAGCTCCTCGGCGAACCACGCCTTGTCTTGCACGCAGCCGAGTTCGCCGGTGCGGCATCCCGCCGCGACGCTGTCGAGTCGCGCCGGATCGACGAACTTCCAGAGCGCGAAGAGCGGGCAGACCTCCGGCCGGCCGGGGTCGCCACGCCGCTGTTTGAGCGGGTCGGTGACCATGCCGCGCACTTTCTTCTCGGTCGTCGCCTCGTCGTCGGAGATCAGGATGGCGTTGCCGTACGACTTGCTCATCTTGCGGCCGTCGGTTCCAAGCACTTCGGGGAAATCGGAGAGCGCCGCTTGCGGCTCGACGAGAATCTCTTTCCCGTCGCCGTACAGATAGTTAAAGCGGCGAACCACTTCGCGGCCCATCTCCAGATGCGCGACCTGATCGCGTCCGACCGGAACGCGTTGTCCGCGCACGACGGCGATGTCGCACAGCTGCAGCAAGGGATAGCCCAGAAAACCGTACGTCGCGATCTCGGGGCCGAGCGCGTCGATCTGGCTCTTGTACGTCGGTACGCGCTCGAGCCACGAGACCGGCACGATCATGGAGAGCAGCGCGTGCAGCTCGGCGATTTCCGGCACGGCGGACTGGAGAAAGATCGTGGACTTCGCGGGGTCCACCCCGGCTGCGAGCCAGACGGCAACCATCTCGTTGCGCGCGTCGCGGATTGCCTGCGGATCGGCAAAGCCGGTGGTGAACGCGTGCAGGTCCGCGATTTCCAAGTACGCCTCGTCTTGGTCGCCGGACGTGATCCATTGAGCCAGCACGCCCAGCAGATGACCGATATGCAAGTCGCCGGTCGGACGCATGCCGAACATGACGCGCGTTTTTTTCAGAGTATGCTCTTTCATCGTCTCTTTCTAGTACGCAACGTTGATCCCGCCGAAGGTCATCTGCCGCGCGATCTTCGATCGCACGAACGAGCGTGCGGATTGTACCGCATGAATCAGCGGCAAACCTCGCGCGAGCTCCGCAGCGAGCGCGAACGCGAGCACGCAGCCGGTTCCGCGCATGTTTCCCGGCAAGCGCTCGTCCAGAAAGAGATCGTCTCCGTCCGGCCCGGACAACGCGTCCGCTACCTGGCCCTCCAAATGTCCGCCTTTGAGCAAGACGGCCCGGCAACCCCGCGCGCGCAACGCCCGGGCCGCATCGACCATTTCCGCGCGCGCAATCCGCGACCGGCCGAGCAATTTCGCGGCCTCGGGCACGTTGGGCGTGAGCACGACGCTGGGGAGAACGCACAGGCGGTCGCGCAGCGCGGCAAACGTCGCGGGATCCGCGAGCGCGCCCGCGCCGATCGTCGCCTCGACGACGGGATCGACGACGGCCGGAATCGCCGGATAGGCCTCGAGGCGCCGCGCGACGGTCTCGACGTTTTCCGGCGACCCTAAGACGCCGACCCGCACCGCCCGCGCGTGTTCCCACGGAATCGCATCGAGCACCGCATCGAGGACCGGCGCACTAACGGCCGAAAGCGCGTGCAGGCCGGTCGCGTCTTGGGCGCTCACGGCCGCGACCGCGGTGACGACGCGAACGTCGAAGTCGGAGCCGAGCCGGATGTCCAGGCCGATGCCCGACGTATTCCACGGATGCGACGTGCCGATCGACACCACCATCCGGGCGCTCATCGCCGCACCTCGGCGACGCGCCCGTTCCACGCCGCGACGAGTTCCGCGGCGGCGGCGCGCGGATCCGCGGCTCCGGCCAGGGCCGAGATGACGGCGGCCATCGCGACGCCGCTCGCGCGAACGCCGGCGATCGACGCGAGGCCGATGCCGCCGATCGCCGCCACCGGAAGGGTCGTCGCGGCCGCGATCTCCGCTAGGCCTGCCAGGCCGAGCGGCGCGCCCGCGTCCGGCTTCGAAGCCGTCGCAAAGACGGGCCCGACGCCGGCATAGTCCGCGCCGCCTTCGGCGGCCGTTCGCGCTTCCTCGACCGTGCCGCACGAGAGCCCGACGATGCGTCCGCCCAGCGCGCGCCGCACGCCGGGAACGTCGTCGAAACCGGGATCGCCCGGACCCAAATGCACGCCGTCGGCATCGTACTGCAACGCGGCGCGCCAATCGTCGTTCACGATGAATGCGGCGTCCGCACGCCGCGTCAGCTCGCGCAACGCACGCGCGACGCCCGGAACCGCGCCGCTTTTCGCGCGATATTGCACGATACCGACGCCGGCGCGCAGCGCCGCTTCCGCGATCGCGATCGGATCGGCGCCCGCATCTTGATCGACGATCGCATAGATTCCACGCAACGACGAAACGTTCGTCACGGGCTGGATTTCATGCGCCGCCACAACACCACGTTGGCGATGGCGTATGCGACGAACACGGCGCCCAGTCCGGCGGCGAGCGCGCCGTGACCGCGAGCGAGCGCGAGCGGCACCAGCACGCCGAAGCAGATGACGGCGCCCATGACGATCGCGACGACGCGCGTGAACGGAATCACTCGGCTTCGTCCAGCAACAGATCGCCCAAACGCACGAGCTCGCCGTCGTTTCCGAAGCGAAACTCGATCCGTCCGCCTTTCGATCCCCGGATCAGCGCGACGCGCACGCCGTAATGCTCCCGCAGGCGGGACTCGAACTCGGCTTCTTCCGGCGAGAGGTCGCGCCGGGGCGGAGCGGGAGAGACGCCCGGCGGCGCCGCGGGCGACTTAACCGCCCCGGTGAGCCGCTCGAGCGCCCGGACCGGCAGGCCCTCGGCGACGGCACGCTCCGCCAGAGCCACGCGCCGGGTCTCGGGAGCCGCCAGCAGCGCCCGTCCGTGACCGGCGCTCAGGCGCCCGTCCACCAGCATCGCCTTGATCGCGTCGGGCAACGCGAGCAGGCGCAGCGCGTTGGCGACCGCCGGCCGGCTCTTGCCGACGTGGCGCGCAACCTCGTCCTGCGTGAATCCGTGCTCTTCGACCAGGTTGGCAAACCCGGCCGCTTCTTCGAGCGGATTGAGGTCCTCGCGCTGGAGATTTTCGACGATGGCGACGACCAGCGAGTCGCGATCGTCGCTCTCGCGGACGATCGCGGGAATGGTCGCGCGGACGAGCGCCGCGCACGCCCTCCAGCGCCGCTCGCCGGCGAGCAGTTCGAAACCGTCGCCCTTGGGGCGCACGATGACCGGTACCAGCACGCCGTATTCGGCGATCGAGGCTTTGAGTTCGTCGAGCGCTTTCTCGTCGAAATGCGAACGCGGCTGAAACGGATTCGGCGTAATCTTGCCTACCGGAATTTCGCGCACCGAGTCGGGCGCCGCGGACGTCGCGACGTGCGTTCCCCCTAGGAGCGCGCCCAGGCCTTTGCCCAAACCGCGGCGCGGCGGCGAGGCCATCCTAGCGCTCCGGCGCCGCGTTCGCGGCGAGTTTTTCGGCTTCGAGAATCTCGCGCGCCAGCGCCAAATAGGCCTGCGCGCCCCGGCTCTTCACGTCGAAGAAAATGACCGGTTGTCCGAACGACGGCGCCTCGGAAAGCCTGATATTCCGGGGGATTTGCGTCCTAAACATCTCTTTGGGAAAATAGCGCGCGAGCTCTTCGAGCACGTCGGCCGCCAGTCGCGTGCGACCGTCGAACATCGTCACGAGCACGCCGCTGACGTGCAGCGACGGATTGAGCGCTTCGCGCACGCGCGCGAGCACCGCGCTGAGCTGCGAGAGCCCTTCGAGAGCGTAGTACTCGGCTTGAACCGGGATGATGATTTCCTCCGCCGCCGTCAATGCGTTGATGGTCAGCAAACCCAGCGACGGCGGGCAATCGATGAGCACGAAATCGTAGCGGCTCGCAATCGGCCTCAGAGCGTTTCGCAAACGCGTCTCGCGCGAGAGCCCCGAGACGAGCTCGATCTCAGCGCCGGCGAGATTGATGGTCGCGGGGATGATCCAGAGCGACTCCGTCGCGGTCGGTTGGATGACGTCGTCGATCGCTGCGGTTTGCATCAAGACGTCGTAGACGTCGTGTTCGAGCGCGTGCTTTTCGATGCCGAACCCGGTGGTCGTGTTTCCTTGGGGATCGCAGTCCACGACGAGCACGCGCTTGTGCATGACGGCCAGGGCCGCGCCCAAATTGACCGCCGTGGTGCTCTTTCCGACGCCGCCCTTTTGGTTTACGAGCGCGATGATGCGCGACAGTGGCGCGTGCCTCCGAAGTTCAGGCTGAGTTGTTTCACCGGGAACAACCCTCGAGGTACTGCTCGAGGAGCGCCTGAAGGGTGCTGGGCTCGTTACGCTCCGGGTGGTCGGTGACCTGCTCGAGCAGATGGCGCAGGGCGTCCCCGACGCGGCGGTCGCCCGAAAAACCGGGCTCNNGAGAACGGCGGCTTGCGCGAGATTTCGGCCCAGACGCGCTCCTCGAAACGCTCGTTCGAGTCGTCGCGCTTGGGCAGGCCGCTCCCTGCGATGTCCGCCGCCCGAAGGGCGAACTGCCGGGCCAGATTGGGCGCTCCGACCCGGCGTACGAACCGGCGGACGGCGGCGTCGCTCAGGCCCGGATCCGCGACGTACATGTGGTTGCGAACCAGTCCGTCGACGTCTTCGACGGTCTCGCGCGGAAAACGAAGCCGCCCAAGCATCCCTCGAACCATATCCGCGCCAACCGTCTCATGGCGATAGAAGTGCGGGCCATCCTTGGTCCGCGGCTTCCCGATGTCGTGGACGAGCGCTGCCAGCCGGAGCACGACGTCGCCGGGCGGCGCCGCGTCGGTCGTTTCCAGGTTGTGCCGGTAGACGTCGTAGGCGTGCCACTCGTTTTGCTCGATCCCGACGCCCTCGACCAGTTCCGGCCAGACCTCGGCGAGCAAGCCCGTCTCGCGCATCAGCTCCAGCCCGATCGAGGGCTTCGGAGCGAGCGTCAGCAGCTTTACCAATTCGTCGGTCACGCGCTCCGCGGACACGGTCCGGATCAGACCCGCGCTCCGGACCATCGCCTCGCGCGTGGCCGGACTCGGAGCGAACGCGAACCGTGCGGCAAACTGGCATGCCCGCAGCATGCGGAGCGGGTCCTCTTCGAAGGCCCGCGGGCTTAAAATGCCGATCCGGCGTTCGCGAATGTCCTCAACGCCGCCGTACGGATCCACGAGCCGGCCGTCCGGGATGCTGCGAGCCAGCATATTCATCCGGAAATCACGCCGGGCCAAGTCGTCCTCGAGGGGCACGTGCGGACCGCTCTCGACGTCGAACGCGCGATGGCCGGTGCCTACGGAGCGTTCTCGCCGGGGCAGCGCGACGTCCACCGTCCGGCCCTCGAGCGTCACTTTGAAGACGGCAAACGATGCGCCGACCAAGTCCACGCGCCCCAGGATCGCGAGCCGCTCGCGAAGATCCTCGGCCTCGACGCCGGTCACGACGTAGTCGAAGTCTTTGGCTGGAATCGGCGAGCCCGTAATCTCTCCCCGGACGTCGTCGCGAACCCTCCCGCCCACGGCAAACAGGCTTCCCGGAGGAAGGGCCCCGGCAAGCGCCCGGTCGAGCTGCTCGCCCTCCGGCTGGGAAAGTTTCACGGGAAACATCGGTTCAGTAGCGATCCCATAGCGCGCCTTCATGGCCTCGTACCGCTCGAACGAGGGCGGATCGATCGCGGCCCAGTCCATGCCTTCAAGAACCGGAACCAGGTGCTCGCGGAGGCCTTGGCCGCGATACATGAGCTGGAAATAACGCCGCCCGCCGTGGTCGTACGGCCCGTAGAGCTTTCCGCCCGGAAACGAGCCGGCCAGAAAGCGAAGCAGGGCTTCGTGGCGGACGTGCATTTTGAGCGTGACCTGCGGCTGTCGCCCGTCGCCGCCGAAATGCGCGCCGCCCACGAGGATGCCCAGGAGAACTCCGCGCTCGAATTCAGTCGACGGCATGATACCGGCGGCTTCTTGTTTCACCGGGGAGTTTCCCGTGAAACGTTTTCAGGCGAGGGATTTCACCCTCGCGCTCAAATTCGCGCCAGGTGACTTCGGGAAAGACGCTCCGCATCGCCTTGGCCTACCGCAAGAGCGGCCCGAGCTACGACAATTACGAGTTCGCCGCGAACCGCGCTGCCGACGCGCTCGGGGCGGCCGCGGACGTTTTTTGGATTGCCGGGCCCGGCTCCTCACCGGATGCGCCCGTGCCCGCATTCGACGCGCTCGTCCTGACCGGTGGCGACGACGTCGATCCAATCCGCTATGGGGCTGAAGACTCGATGGGCGTCTGCGAAATCGACCGGGACCGCGACGCGATCGAGTGGCCGATCCTCGACGCTGCGCTCGAGCGGCGCGTCCCCATTCTGGCGATCTGCCGCGGCGCGCAACTCCTCAACGTCCATCGCGGGGGCACGCTGATCGTGGACCTTGGCGCGAAGAACGTGACGCACAAAGCGGACGGCGCGGACCGGCGGCACGCCATCGAGATGATGCCCGGAACGCTCCTCTCGGAGCCGGCCGGTGCGCTTGAGGAAATCGTCAATTCCTCGCACCATCAAGCCGTGGATCGCCTCGCGCCGCCGTTTCGGCCGAGCGCATTCTCATCCGACGGCGTGCTGGAAGCTTTCGAGTGGGCCGGCCCTCAAGAGAGCTGGCTGCTGGCCGTTCAGTGGCATCCCGAGCGTCTCGGTGACGCAGCGGTGCCGCTGGGTGAAGAGCTTTTTCGCCGCTTGATAACGGCCGCGGCTGAGAGAAAGAGGTAGCGACGCACGCTCACCCTTCGACAGTCTCAGTATGACACGTGGGTGTCGCGTCGCCACGACACATTGCAAGACCGCACCCCCGTCATCCTGAGCGCGGCGAAGCCGCAGTCGAAGGGCGCCCGACGCGAACGTGTGTTCGCATCACGGGACCGTCGCGGTCGTTTTACCAGCAGAGCGGGCGTTTTTCGGGTACTCCGGGCCGGCGCGGGAAGCGCGCGGGCGTCGGCGATTCCTTTCGTACGACGACGATGCGCCGCGCGCCGTCGATCGCGGTTTCGCTTTCGACGCGCGCGCCGAGCATGACCGACGCATCGGCGAGCGCGTTGCGTTCGCGGTCGTCAAACGTTCCGCGCTGCAACGCCGCGGATCCACCCGGCGCGACGAACGGCAAGAGCAGCTCGGCAACGGTCGGCGCGAGCGCAACCGCGCGCGCGGTACCGCTCGAAAAGCGTTCTCGCAGCTGCGGATCGTGCGCCGCGATTTCCGCGCGCTCCGCAACGACGGTGCCGCCAAGCTCGAACTCGCGCAGCGACGCTTCGAGAAAGCGCGCTTTCTTGATGGTCGTCTCGACGAGCGTCACGTCGGCACCGGTTGCGATCGCGATCGGAATGGCGGGCAATCCGCCGCCCGAACCCACGTCTACCAAGGATTCCGTCACGAACGGGATCAGAGTCAAGCTGTCGACGAGGTGCGGCGCGAGCGCGTTTGCCGTTTTCGCGCCGGTCAAATTGAATCGTGCGTTGGCTTCGAGAACGCGCGCGCCGAAACGCGCGAGCCGCGCTCGAATCGGGGCCTCGATGCCGGCGATTTCCAACAGCCGTTCGAGCTCGGCGGCGTCCTGCTGGAAGCGCAACGCGCGCTTATTGCGCTCCGGCCGTCGCGCGCGCCCGGTGGACGTACACGCCGACGATGGCGACGTCGGCCGGCGTGACGCCGGGAATTCGCGCCGCCGCGCCGAGCGTGCGCGGCCGCAGGTTCGCCAGCTTCTCGCGCGCCTCGCGCGACAGCGCCGCGATCGCCGCGTAATCCAGATCGCTCGGAATCTCGGTCCCTTCGGCTTTCGCGGCCTTGCCGATGGCCAGCTCTTGGCGCCGCACGTAGCCTTCGGATGCGATTTCCGTCGCGACCCGGTCGCCGGTCTCCGCGTCGAGCGGCGGTTCGAAGAATGCGGCGACGTCGGCAAAGCGTAGCGACGGGCGCCGCAACGCGTCTGCGATGGTGGAGCCGGGCGCGAGCGACTCGCCGCCGATCTCGGCCAAGGGCAGGCGCGTGCGCGAGGCCCGCGAGATACCGCCGCGTAGTGCGGCCTGGCGGCGCTCGAACGCGTCCCAATCGGCGTCGCCGATCAGGCCGGCTGCACGCGCGCGGGGCGTCAGCCGCGTGTCCGCATTGTCGTGGCGCAACACGACCCGGTGCTCCGCGCGCGAGGTCAGCATACGATATGGTTCGTCGATCCCTTTGGAGACGAGGTCGTCGATCATCACGCCGATGTAGGCCTCGCTGCGCGCGAGGCGCAGGGGTTCGCGCCCCAGCGCCGCGAGCGCCGCGTTGGCGCCGGCCATCAACCCTTGAGCGGCCGCTTCTTCGTAGCCGGACGTTCCGTTGAGTTGGCCGCAGTGAAAGAGGCCGCCGATCCGTCGCGTTTCCAGCGTGTCGGTCAGCTCGGTCGGCGGCACCGCGTCGTACTCCACCGCGTATCCGGGACGCAGCATCGCGCACTCCTCGAGCCCGGGAAGCGAATGCAGCATCTCCAATTGCACCTCGGCCGGAAGCGACGTCGAAAAACCGCCCACGTAGAGCGTCGGCTCGTCCCATCCCTCCGGCTCGATGAAGATTTGGTGCGACGGATTGTGCGCGAACTTGAGCACCTTGTCTTCGATGGACGGACAGTAGCGCGGGCCGATTCCGCGGATCAAATCCAGGCCGTACAGCGGCGAGCGGTGGAGGTTGTCGCGCACCAGCGCGTGCGTTCGCTCGTTGGTTTCGGTGACGTAACACGGCAGCTGCGGTCCCGCGAAGCGCGCCTCGCTGCGATAGGAGAAGAGCAGCGGCGTCGCGCCGGGCGGTTGCTCGAGCATGCGATCGCGGTCGATCGAGCGCGTGTCGATGCGGGGCGGCGTGCCGGTCTTGAGCCGCTTGGCCGGGAAGCCCAAGCGGCGCAGGGCGACTGCCAGCCCGGCTGCGGGCGCTTCGCCGAACCGTCCTTCGTCCTGCACGACGTCGCCGCGAAAGGTCTTACCGCCGAGGAACGTTCCGGTCGCGAGCACGACGCGTCTTGCGAAATAGCGCTCGCCGCCCGCGCAAAGTACGCCGCGCACGCTGCCGCCTTCGACGATCAGGTCCTCGACGAGACCGCGCGCGATCGTCAGGCCCGGCTGCGCGCGCAGCACGTCGATCGCAAGGCGCGCGTACGACGGCTTGTCCATCTGCTGTCGTAACGCGCGCACCGACGGGCCCTTGCTCTCGTTGAGAAATCGGGCGTGCAGGCTGCAACGATCCGCAAGGCGCGCCATTTCGCCGCCGAGGGCGTCGATCTCGCGCACCAGTTGGCCCTTCGCGCTTCCGCCGATGGACGGGTTGCACGGGAGCGTGCAGATCTTTTCCGGATCGCCCGTTACCAGGAGCGTCGGGACGCCCAGGCGCGCCGACGCGAGCGCCGCTTCGACGCCGGCGTGGCCGCCGCCGACGACGATGACGCCGGCGTCGTCTTCACGCATCATGATGCATCGCTCACTTCGGTATGACGTCCTCGCCTTACTTGCCGACGCAGAAGCGTGCGAAGATGCCGTCGAGCAAATCCTCGGTGGCCTCGTCACCGCTGACGTGACCGAGAGAGGCAAAGGCGCGCTGCAACTCCGGCGCCGCAAAGTCGAGGGCGTCGCCCGCGGCGATCGTCGCGCGCGCGCGAGACAATGCGTCCAGCGCTTCGTTGACCGCGTCGAACTCGCGCGCGGACGCCAGGTGGGGCCGCTCGAAATCGGGCGCCTCGCCTCCCCATCCAACCTGCGCGATCGTCGCGCGGAGCGTTTGAAGACTCTTTTCGTCAAGAACGCTGCCCAAAATCGCGCCCTCGATGCCGGCCTCGCGGAATCCCGCGTCGCCCGCATCGGCCTTGTTGAAGAAGACGACGCGTTCGCGCGCCTGCGTCGCGGCCAGCAACCAGCGCGCGGCGTCGTCGAGCGCGCGCGATCCGTCGATCACGACAAGCGCGATGCGCGCGTGCGCGAGCGCGCGCTGCGTGCGTTCGATTCCGGCGCTCTCCAGCCGGTCGGCGTGCTCCCGAATGCCCGCCGTATCCACGAGGCGAACCGTGACGCCGTCGATGGCGACGGATTCTTCGATCGTGTCGCGCGTCGTACCGGCGATCTCGGAGACGATCGCGCGGTCGTGCCCGAGCAGCGCGTTCAGCAACGACGATTTTCCGGCGTTGGGCGGCCCCACGATCGCGACGCCGAGGCCTTCGCGCACGAGGCGCCCGGTCTCGGCGTCGCGACGCAGGCTCTCCAGCTCGGCCGCGACGTCCGCGACCGCCGCGTCCAGCCGCGCGCGATCGGGATCGGGAACTTCGTCGGGATAGTCGATCGCAGCGGCGAGTTCTTCGAGCGGCCGCGCCAGGCTCGCGCGCAGGGCGCGCACGCGATCCGCCAGGCCGCCGCTTAAGTTCGCCAGCGCCGCGCGCGAGGCCGAGCGCGTCTCGGCGTCGATCAGATCCGCCACGGCGGATGCCGCGTGCAAGTCCAGTTTTCCGTTGAGGAAGGCGCGGCGCGTGAATTCGCCGCCGCCGGCCAGTCGCGCGCCGCATGCGAGCAGCGCGCGGAGCGTCTCCCGAACGATCACCGGCGAACCGTGCACGTGCAGCTCCAGCGCGTCTTCGCCGGTGTACGAGCGCGGCGCGGGTGAAAAAATCGCGAGCGCGCCGTCGATCTGCGTGCCGGATTCGTCCAGGAGCGCTACGGGCGTCGCGACGTGCGGCCGGAGAGGGCGCGCGGAGCGCGCCAAGCGTGACGCCAACTCGCGGACGCGAGGTCCGCTGACGCGCACGATCGCGATCGCGCCCTTGCCGGGCGGCGTCGCGATCGCGGCGATCGTGTCGGCGCTACTTGGGATAGATGACGACGCGGCGCTCGGGTTCCTCACCGCTCGATTCCGTTCGCACCGACTCGTTGTCGGCCAAGACGATGTGCACGATCTTGCGCTCCGACGGAAGCATCGGTTCGAGCTCTTGCGGCTGTTTCTCGCGCAGGCAGCGCTCGACCACGGCGAACGTCAGCTGCTTGAGCTGGTCGGCGCGCCGGGCGCGATAACCCTCGGCATCGATCGTGTAGTAGCGGCGGTTGCTGCGATTCCCGGCATTGAGCACGTTGTTGAAGATCAGGTTGAGCGCCTCGAGCGTGTTTCCGTGACGGCCGATGAGCGCGGCCAAATCCGGCCCGGTCACTTCGAGATACTCGCCTTCGGGGCGCGGGATGTAATGGATCTCCGTCTGCGGGATTCCCATTTGGGTGAGGATCCGGTCCAGCAAATCGCGCGCGGGCTTGGCGGCCTCCGGAAGCTCGTGATGGGCGATCGGTTCTCCCGGCCCGTCGCTAACCGGGCGCGCCGTGAACCGGCGCGGGGCCGGGCCGCGATCGCGGCGCCGCGGAAGGTCGCCGCTCTCGCGCGGCCCCTTGCCGGGGATCTGCCGGTCGCGAATGTTGGCGGGCTGTTCTTCGATTTCGAAATCGTCTTCGTAAAGCATGTGCGGGCCTCTCTACTTCCTTTTCTTTGATTTAGCCTTGCGCGCGCCGGGAGCGGGCGAACCGTTCGTGCCCGTTTTCGCGGGCGGTTTCGCGGCGCCGTTCGTAGCGGCGGGCGCCAGGGCCGGCGCCGTTTCGACCACGGCGTGCTCGCTGTCGATCGCCGAAAGCGGCTGATGGTATCGCCGCAAGAGATAGAACTGCTGACCCATCGTAAAGACGTTGAACGCGAACCAGTACACGACCATCGCGGACGGCCAGTGCGCGCGGAACGCGATGAACGCGAACATCGCGGGTGAAATGAGCTGCATGATCTTCATCTGCTGCGCCTGCGCCGGATCGGACGGCGGCATCGTGGCGTAGCGCATGCTGACGTACTGCGACGCGGCGTAGAGGACGATCAGCAGGACGTCGGGAGCGAACAAGCTCGCCGCGAAGATCTGCGGAAACTTGTCGGCGAGCGGCGAACCGATCCACAGCCACCCCGACGACTTGAACAGCGCGTTGTGCGCCGGCTCGGTGATGGCGTAGAACACGCTGAACAGGATCGGAATCTGCAGCAGCGTGGGCCAACAGCCGGCCAGCGGATTGACGCCCGAATCGCGATAGAGCTGCATTTGCTCTTGCTGCAGCTTCGTCGGATCTTCTTTATATTTCGCTTGCAGTTTCTTGAGTTGCGGCGCGATCTTCTGCATGCCGATCATCGCCTTGAACTGCACCGTGTTGAGCGGCCACATTGCAAGGCGGATGATCGCGGCGACCGCGACGAGCGTCCATCCCGGACTCTTTATCACGGTGTTGAGATGCTCGAACAGCCACGAGAGTCCGAAGACGAACGGATAGAGCCAAGTCAGCCAGCCAGGCAGGTGCACGAGTTACCTTTCCACGGTGCGGGAAACCGGCACCGGAACGAAATCAACGCCGCCGGGATGCCATGGGTGGCATCGCGCGAGACGTCGCGCCGCGAGCGCGCCGCCGCGAACGACGCCGTGAAGTTCGATCGCGTCAATCGCGTACGCCGAGCACGACGGATAGAAGCGACACGCGGGCGGCAGCAGCGGAGAAACGATTCGCCGGTAGATCTGCAACGCGAATACGGCGGCGCGTCTCACGCGAGTCCGCGCTCCACTTCGGCGCGAAGCTGCGCGAACGTCGCGCGCGCGGCTTCGGGACGCGCGTCGACAATCAGGCGCATCGGGGCGAGCCCAGCGAGCCGTTCGTCGAGAATCGCCTTGAGGCGGCGGCGGATTTTATTGCGGATCACGGCCTTTCCGATCGTTTTCTTGATGGAGATGCCCACCAGCGAAACGTCGTCGCCGCGAGCGGCGTCGGAACGAACGATCGTTAGGGCGTCCGTGGTCGTCCGCCGGCCTTGGCGTCGCAAGCGCTGAAAATCAACCGTGCGACGCAGGCCGCGAAAGCGACGCATCAGACGGAAAGGCGGTGGCGCCCCTTCTTGCGACGGCGGGCGATGACCCGGCGCCCGTTCTTGGTGCTCATACGTTCGCGAAACCCGTGCACGCGTTTGCGGCGCCGGTTGTGCGGCTGGTACGTCCGCTTCATGGTGTTGGAAACTCCTGGCAAAAAAGAGCCGCCTGGTCGGCGGCATGCAGCCCCTTAGTATAGACAGCCCCCTCGGGGAGAGTCAAGGTGAAAAGAGCCAAAGGTCCGGGTTGGACCACCCTCTCCACACGTGTGGACAACCCTGTGGAGAACGCCGCTCCCGGCCGGGCGGCGGTGGTCTCGGCCCCTTGCAAACACAGGCGATTCCGCTCGGAGCCACCGATCCGGCGGCGGCCGGACAGAAGCCGGAAAAGGCCCGGAAAACCGTAAAAAACACCCTGTGGATAAGTGCATAAGGTCGTGGATGCTTTCCGCAGGAGAGCCGTACCCTAACGCCAACCGACTCGCCTTCACGAGCCGCACGGGACAAACGGCCAGGCCGCTTACTCGAGGGCTCGGAGAAGCGCGAAACCGTCACGAGGTAGCACAGGATGGTGCTTGCGGTCGATCAACCCGGAGTCTCCACCGATTTATGGCAATCGGCCCTCACGGCTTTGGAGGGGACGTTTTCCAAACCCGTTTTCGAAATGTGGATCAAGCCGATCAGGCTGGTCTCCGTAACGGAGACGGATCTGGTTCTCTCCGTTCAAAGTAACTTCGCGCGCGACTGGGTCGAGAACCGGCTCAAGTCGCAGATCGCCAAAGTGCTCGGCGACGTTTTCGGCGCCCCCGTCGAGCTGCGCTTCGTCGTCGCGGACGCCGAAGAGCGGGCGTCCGCGCCCGCCGCCGCGCCGCAACCGCCCGCCTATCGCGCGAACGAAGATCCGCGCACCAACAATCTCAACACGCGTTACACGTTCGAAGAGTTCGTGGTCGGCGGAAACAACACGTTCGCGCACGCCGCCTCGCAGGCCGTCGCCGGCGCTCCCGCTCGCGCCTACAACCCGCTCTTCCTTTGGGGCGGCGTGGGTTTGGGCAAGACGCATTTGATGCATGCGATCGGCCATCGCGTCATGCAGGACGATCCGCAAGCCAACGTCGTGTACGTAACCTGCGAGAAATTCACCAACGAGTTCATCATCGCGATTCAGAAGAACCAACAGCTGGAGTTTCGCAACAAGTACCGGCACGTCGACGTGTTGCTCATCGACGACATTCAGTTCCTAGAGGGGAAGGAGTCGACGCAAGAAGAGTTCTTCCACACGTTCAACTCGCTTCACGAATCGGGGCGGCAGCTCGTCATCTCGTCCGACCGGCCGCCCAAAGAGATTCAAACGCTCGAGTCGCGCCTGCGATCGCGGTTCGAGTGGGGCCTGCTTACCGACATTCAGCCGCCGGACCTCGAAACGCGCGAGGCGATTCTGCGCAAGAAGGGCGAAAGCGAGAACATTCCCGTTCCCGACGACGTGACGTCCTACATCGCTAAAGTCATTCCGTCCAACATCAGGGAACTCGAGGGCGCGCTGATCCGCGTCGTCGCCTACGCCTCCCTGACGAAGTGCCCGATCACCGTGGATCTCGCCGCCGAGGTCCTCAAGAGCGCCGTCGCGCAGCCGCTCCAGCGGATCACGATCGCCAAGATCAAGGAGACCGTCGCTACCGCTCACGGACTGACGGTCAAGGAGATGGACAACGGCCGCCGCGACCAACGCTTAGCCGGCCCGCGCCAGATCGCGATGTTCATCGCCACCGAACTGACCGATTGCTCCCTGCCGCAGATCGCTCGCGACTTCGGAAAGAAGGACCATACGACCGTAATGTACGCGCGCGACAAGATCCGGGAGCAGATGGAGCGCGACGAGGCCTACCGACACAAGATTCGCCAGCTGGTCGGCATGTGCCACAATCAGTGAGCGTAGCCGGCGCTCTTGCCCACGGACGGCCTCGCAGCGGCCGTCCGTTTTTTTTGGTCTCCACCGTTTGCACGGAACTGGGCACAGGGCGGGCGTTGCGGGGTGGATAACTGCTCCCGGAATCGCTCGCGGTGGAGAAGTGGAAAACCCGAGCCGGAGGATGCACACGTTATACTTGGCGGAAACCGGCGCGGCGACAAGCGAAACGCCGCTTACTCGCAGAATACACGCCACTACTACTACTACGGCGTAGATAGATATAAAAAGAACTTCGTCCCCGCGGACGGCCAACGAACGGTGAATCAAGCATGAAGGTCATTTGTAGCACGAAGGACATCGCATCGGCGGTCGGCGCCGCGAGCAAAGTGGTGAACGCGCACACCACGGTTCCGATCCTCTCCAACGTTCTGTTGCAAGCCGAGGACGGGAAGGTTTCCGTCCGGGCTACCGATCTCGAGCTCACCCTCGAGCAAGGCTTTGCGGCCGAGGTCGCCGAGCCCGGATCGGTCACCGTTCCGGCGAAGCTGTTTTCGACGTATCTGGCGAACCTCGCGGCCGGCACCATGGAACTGAGCGGAACGGCGACGCGCGCGTCGGTCAAGTGCGGCAAGAGCAACTACGACTTTCACGCGCTGCCCGCCGACGAATATCCGCCGCTCCCGGCCGTCGCTCGCGGATCGCACTTCACCATCAACGGCAAGCGGCTGCGCGACGGCATCGAAGCCACGATCTTTGCCGCTTCGAACGAAGAGGCGCGCGGGGCGGTTTTGATGGGCACGCTGTTCGAAATCGACGGAACGGCGCTGACCATGGTCGCGACGGATGGCTACCGGCTTGCGAAGTTTCAGACGACGCTCGAGGACGGCATTTCGGGCAGCGAACGGTACATCGTCCCTTCCCGAGCGCTCAGCGAAGCCGCGCGCAACCTCTCCGCGGGAGAGACGATCGCGGTGTCGGCCCTCGGGCCTCAGAGCAACCAACTCCAGATGACGGCCGGCGATGCCGCGATCACGGTCCGCTTAGTCGACGGTCAGTACCCAAACTATCAGCAAGTGATTCCGGCGAAGTTCGATCGCTCGGTCAAGGTAAACACCTCCGCGCTTATCGGCTGCCTACGTCGCGCCGAACTGGTCGCCGGGGACCGCGCCAGCATGGTGAAGCTCGCGATCTCGGGTCAGACGCTCGTGGTGACGGCGAGTTCGGACGTTTCGGGCACCGCGTACGAAGAGATCGAAGTCGAACAAACGGGAGAGGATCTGACGATCGCCTTCAACGCGCGCTACCTCGTGGACATCCTCAACCACGTTAAGACGCCGCAGACCGCCATCGAGTTTCTCGGCCCGCTCTCGCCCGCCGCGATTCGCCCGGCAGAACCGGTCGAAGGCGGCGAGCAGCTGTACGTTCTCATGCCGCTCCGCCAATGATTCCGGGCGCGTGCGATTAACGCGCGTTTCGCTTTCGAACTTTCGAAACTACGCGCAACTGGATCTCGAACCGGCCTCCGGTCTCAACGTTTTTCTCGGGCCGAACGCACAAGGCAAGAGCAATCTCCTCGAAGCGATCGCGATGCTGGGAACGGGTAAGTCGTTTCGAACCAATCGCGATAGCGATTTGATTCGCGAAGGCCTCGACCTGGCGACCGTCGGCGGCGATGCCGTCGTGCGAGCAGGGTCGATCCGGATCGCGTGCACGATCGCGCGCGGTTCGCGCGGAACGCGAAAGCGCTACAGCGTCAACGACGCGCCGGTGCGCTACGCGAGGTTCTTGGGAAGCATCAAGGTCGTGACGTTCGTTCCCTCGGACCTCCAGCTGGTCGTCGGCGCTCCGGGGCTGCGCCGCGGGTTTATCAACGTCGCGCTCGCTCAAGAGGATCCGCGCTACTATCGCGCGCTGGCCCGGTATCAGAAAACCGTACAGCAGAAGTCCGCGCTGCTTCGCAGCGAAGACGTCGACGCCGATCTGCTCGAGATCTACGATCGGGCCTTGATCGAATCGGGAACGGTGTTGATGCTCGCGCGCAAGCACTTCGTGGACGCGTTGGCGCGCGAAGCGCGGCGAACGCACGCGCGATGGTCGGACGATGCCGAGCGTCTCGACGTGGCCTACGCTCCGAGCGTGGCCTTCGAAACGCCCAGCGAAGACGGAATCGCGGCCGCTTTCGAAGCGCGCTTGGCGGCGGTCGCCCCGGCCGAGCGGGCGCGCGGAGCCGCGCTGGCCGGACCGCATCGCGACGACCTGGAACTGTTGCTCGACGGGCGCTCGCTGGCCGCCTACGGTTCGCAAGGACAGCATCGCACGGCGGTACTCGCGCTCAAGGTTGCCGAATACACCGTCATGCGCGAACGCGACGCCCAGCCTCCTCTGCTCTTGCTCGACGACGTGCTCTCCGAACTGGACGAAGCACGCTCGTCGGCCTTCTTAGCGGGCATCGGTTCGTACGAGCAGGCGTTCGTAACGGCGACGCATCTCCCGGACGGTTTGCCGGAGGGCGCCTGCGTGCGAACGATCCGCAGCGGCGCGGTCGAACCGGAACCGGCGCGATGTTAAAACCGTTGCGCGGCGCGCTGGCGGGCTGGCATCCCGGCGGCACGACCGGCGCGCACGACGATCCGGTCGCGTTTTTGACCGAGCGCTGGATCGAGATCGTCGGAAGCGACGTCGCACGGCATTCGATGCCGTCCCAAATCGTCGGCGACGCGCTGCTGATCGTGGCGCGCTCGGGCGCGTGGAGCCAGCAGCTCACGTTTCTGGAGGCGCGCATCTTGGAAGCGGTTTTAGCGCGTTTCCCGCACGCGAGAATCTCGCGCCTGCGCTTCCGCGTCGGGCCCGTGAACGTTCGTGCCGAGCGCCCTCAGGCCGCCGCGCGCACCCAGGCCGGCGCGGCGCCGAAGGCGGCAAGCGCGGCCGAGCGCAGGCCGTCGGTCTCGGCCGAAGCCGCGGTCGCCCGCTTCCGCGAAGACGTGGTGCGCCGCGAGCGGGCGAAGCGCTCCGCGGGGTGGAAAGAATGTTCGGGCTGCGGCGCCTTGATCGCACCCGGTTTCAAGGCGCGCTGCGCGGCGTGCGCGAGCACGATGGCCGACGACCGGGACCGCCGGGTTGCCCGATTTTTGTACGACACCCCGTTCCTGGGATACGCCGGAGCGGCGGCCGTCGTCGAGGATCTCGCACCGGCGGAGTACGAGGCGATCCGGCGCCGTACGTTGCGGCGCTGGTGGGAGATCTTGGCGCGTGCCGGACGGGAAGGGCGTCTCTCGAGAGGGGGCCGCGAGCCGCTGATCGCCGGTTCGTACGTCCTGCTCAAGAGCGGGCTGCGCCCGGAGCACGTCACGCCGGCGATCTTGCGCAACGAGCTGGGCGACGATATTTACACGTTAATCTACGGAACGGAAACGGCAAACGGAACGAATGTCCAATAATTATACGGGCGACCAAATCGAAGTTTTACGCGGCCTGGAAGCCGTGCGCAAGCGCCCCGGCATGTACATCGGCAACACGGCCGAGCGCGGCCTTCATCAACTGGTGTACGAAGCCGTGGATAACGCGGTCGACGAAGCCCTCGCGGGTTACGCGAAGAACGTTTCGGTGACGCTGTACAAGGACGGCTCGTGCTCGGTGGAAGACGACGGGCGCGGCATTCCCGTGGACATCCACGCCGAGGAGAAGATTCCGGCCGTCGAGGTCGTGATGACCATGCTGCACGCCGGCGGAAAATTCGGCAAGGGCGGCTACAAGGTGGCCGGCGGTCTTCACGGCGTCGGCATCTCGGTCGTCAACGCGCTCTCGGAATCCATGATCACGACCGTCAGACGCGACGGCAACGTGTACGAGATGCGCTTCGAACGCGGCATCACGACGCAGAAACTCAAGAAGACGGGCAAGGCGGAGGGCTCCGGCACGCGCCAGTGGTTCATGCCCGACACCGAGATGTTCGAAGTGACGCAATTCCATTGGGACGTCCTCCAGAAACGCCTCCGGGAACTGGCGTTCTTGAACCGGGGGCTTTCGATCACGCTGCGCGACGAGCGCGGCGACGAGCCGCGCGAGCGGAACTACAAGTTCGACGGCGGCATCGTGTCGTTCGTCGAATGGCTCAACGAAAAGAAAGACGCGCTCCATCCAATCATCACGACCAACTCCGAGCGCGACGGCGTGGACGTCGAAGTCGCGATGCAATACACCGACACGTACTCCGATCAGATTTTCTCGTACGCAAACAACATCAACACCATCGAAGGCGGCATGCATCTGCTCGGCTTTCGCACGGCGGTGACCAACGCCATCAACGGATACGCTCGCAAACGGGGCATGCTCAAGGAGTCCGACGGGTCGCTCTCCACGGACGACATCATGGAGGGCCTGACCGCGGTGGTTTCGGTCAAGCTTCAGGAGCCGCAATTCGAAGGTCAGACCAAGACCAAGCTTGGCAACGCCCGCGTCCGCTCGATCGTCTACGGGCTGGTCAACGAGCGGCTCGAGTTCTTCCTGGAAGAGAATCCGAAATTCGCACGCGCGATCGTCGAGAAGACGATGCAGGCACAGCGCGCCCGCGATGCGGCGAAGAAAGCGCGCGACCTGTCGCGCCGCAAGAACGCCCTTGAGGGATCGGGCCTTCCCGGCAAGCTCGTGGACTGTAAGAACACCAATCCGGCCGAGAGCGAACTGTTTCTGGTCGAAGGCGACTCGGCCGGCGGCACCGCCAAAGGCGGCCGCGATCCGAACACCCAAGCCATCCTGCCGCTGCGCGGTAAGATCCTCAACGTCGAGAAAGCGCGCCTGGACAAGGTGCTCTCGAACGAGGAGATCCGGACCATGATCACCGCGCTGGGAACGGGATTCGGAGACGAATTCGACGTCGGCAAACTGCGGTATCACAAGATCATCATCATGANNTCGCACATCCGCACGCTGCTGCTCACGTTCTTCTACCGCCAGATGAAGCCGCTCGTCGAGCAGGGCCACGTGTTCATCGCGCAGCCGCCGCTCTACGGCATACGCAAGGGCAAGAAGCAGTGGTGGGCTTTTAGCGAGGCCGACTACAAGAGCGTCATCGGCGACGAGGACGCGAAAGACTTCACGATCCAACAATATAAAGGCTTGGGCGAGATGGATGCCGAGCAGCTGGCCGAGACGACGATGGAAGTCGGCCACCGGCGCCTCAAGCAGATCACCGTCGAGGACGCGGTCGAGGCCGAACAGATCTTCACCGACCTGATGGGCGACAAGGTCGAACCGCGCAAGCAATATATTTTCGACTACGCGAAGTCGGTCAAGAACCTCGACCTCTAGGCCGAATGCCGGTCTTCCGCGATAGCGGGGGCCGACTCGCCGCTCGGGGTATAAGGTCATCGTGCGCAAGGCCGTAGCGACGTTGGCCATCCTCGCGTTGATGGTTGCTGGATGGGCGGTCGTGCGGCGTCACGAGGTCGCGCGGGCCGTATTGGTAGCGTCCGCGCGCTTGGCCGGTTACGAGCTGCAGCTCGGGGACCTGCGCGTCGACCGGAACGTCGCAACCTTCTCGGGCGTCCGCCTATCGCGCGACGGCCGGCCGATCTTGGACGCGCGCCGGATCGACGTCGGCTACAACTTGCGCGACCTGCTTCCCGGAAGCGCGCACCGCTTCGGTTTACGGTCGGTGACGATCGACGGGCCGCTGGTGACCATCTCGCGCGACGCCTCCGGAAACTACAACGTCGCCGTGCCGGCCGCGCAGAGCGCGGGTCCGGCGTTGCCCGCGGCTCCCGACGCGGTGCCGCTGAAGTTCGCCTTCGCAATTCGCGACGGCTCGGTCGACATTCGCGCGGCGGACGCCGATCCGGGCGGACGGCACTTTCGCATCGGCGACGTGCAGTGGAACGGCGAGATCGACAGCTCGGCGCGTTCGCATTACGTTCTGGACGGCGCGTTTTTGACCCAGCCGCGCGAGAGTTTTCACGTCGCGGGAACGGTGGACGTGACGCGCGGCTACGCCATGCACGACGCGCGCGCGGCGCGGATTCCCTTGCGGGAGCTCGCCGACTTTTTCATTACGACCAAAGATGCCAGCGTGCTGGCGGGCAGCGGCACCAACTTCTCCGCCCGGCTCTACGCGCTCGGCGTGACGGACCTCTTCGGCGGAGACTACCACGCCAGCGTTGCGGTCGATGCGACCGGCGTCGCGGTCGCGCTCTCCTTGATGACGCGGCCGATCGAAGACCTGAACGGACACGTCGACGTGATCGACGACGCGTTTTTCACGCACGGGCTGGATGCGACGCTCGCGAAGTCGCATTTTCGCGCTAGCGGATCGATTTACGATTTTGCCGATCCGAAGCTGCAATTGAGGATCGACGGCGAGGGCGACCTCGCCGACCTTCGCGAGGCGTTTGCGTTCGCTAAAGCGCAGCCGGTCTCCGGAGCGACGACGCTGCACGTCGGCCTGTCGGGTGCTCTCGCCGATCCGGTCATCGGGATCCACGCGGACGCGCCGAACGCGAAATATGCGAACGTGCCGTTCGAAAACATGCATGCCGCCGTGGCGATCAACCACGGCATCGTCGCCTTCTTGCCGCTGCGCGCGTCCTACGGCGGGGCCGACGTTTTGGTGCTCGGCTCGCTGGACACGAACGCGGCGGTGGTTTCGAATCTCGTCGTGCACCTCGGCGCGCCCGCGGACCGTCTGCCGTTTCTGGGAGAATTGCTCGGCAGCGAGCGCGTCGTCGGGGACGCGATCGTGACCGGAACCGACTTGCACATGCACGCTCGCGGAGCGTTCGCGTCGGTGCGCGGGATCGACCGGCTCGGCGCTCTCGCGGTTGCCGATCCGAACGGAACCGCCTCGGTCGCGCCGTTTCGCGTGCACGCGGGACGCGGGCGCTTCGACGGCGGGTACGCGCTCGACAGACCCGACGACACGAGCGCCTTTTGGGGATACGCCTCGGACGTCGCGCTCCACGCTCCGGCCCACCAAGAGTTCCCGGGCTTGACGCTGCCCAGCGTGCCGCCGATCGACACGCGCGTGACCGACGCCCAGATCGCCGGCACGGGGAGCGGGCGCCACGTCGCGGTCGGCGGCGCGATCGACGTTGGAGGCGCGGACATTGCGGGCGTACGGTTCGACCGGATCAAGGCGGGTTTTGCCGGGACCATGGCCGGCGCGGAGATCACCTCGCTCAGCGCGAGCGGTCCATGGGGCACCTTCGACGGACGGGGGTCCTTCTCGACCAAGGCGCTGATCGCGCGCGGCGTCTTCAACGGCACGCTGGACGGCTTGGAACCCTTCTTGGGCGGCATCGCGGCTCACGGTGCGGTCTCCGGCACGGCGGCCATCGCGCTCCAGGACAATGCGGTCGTGGTTCAGGCCGACAACCTTGCGTTGCAAGGCGCGTCCATACACGGGATCCCGATCTCGCACGTGAACGGAACCATGTCCATCCGCGACGGATTACTGCGCGTCTATTCGGGGCACGCGCGCACGGCCGGCGGCGACGTGGTCGTGGCCGGAACCTACGCGGTCTCGCCCGGCGTCCCCAAGGGTACCGGCCTCTCGTTGATCGCCAGCGGCCTCGACGGCGGACAACTCCGCGGCCTCGGCTTGCCCCTGACCGGCGGCCGCATCTCGAGCGCGGGGACGCTGCAGCCGGGCGATCCGCTGCCCGCCTACGACGGCACGTTCGCACTGCAGCACGGCAGCGCCGCAGGCATTCCCATTGCGGGAACCGGCGTGCTCGCGATGGCCGGGAACGGCGTGAAGATCGGCGCGGGCGTGGTCGCGCTCGGCGGAAGCTTTGCGTTTTTGAACGGCTCGATCGGCGCGCTGTCATCGTCCGCGCCCTCCTACGATCTGCACGCGACCATTCCGGCCGCCGACGTTGCGGGCTCCTTGCACGCACTGCGGCTTCCGAATTACGAAACGCAAGGAACGTTCGCGGCCGATCTCGCCGTCTCGGGAAGCGGACTGGATCCGCACGTGCGCGGACCGGTCGTGGTCGGAGGCGGAGACGTCAACGGGCTTTCCTTCGTCAACGGCCGCGCGACGATCGCTGCCGGCGGCGGCTCGGTGAGCGCGACGAACGGCGGCGTTCTCTTCGCGTCGACGTTTACGCAATTCGACGCGATGTCGGAGCCGCAGCGCGCCGCGATTCGCGTGTCGGCGCCCGTCGCGGATCTGTCGGACTTCAACAATTTCTTCGACACCGGCGACACGCTCGACGGCAGCGGTTCGATCGCGTTCCATGCCGACGTGAGCCGCGACAACGTGCGCACCGGGGGAAACGTCGACATCGCGAAGTTCCGCTACCGCAACCTTCCCATCGGCGACACGCGCGCACGATGGTCGAGCGCGAGCAGCGCGCTCTCCGGAACGCTTTCGGTCGGCGGCGAACACGGGCGTCTCGACGCAAGCGGATCGATTGGGATTTCGCCGGCGAAGAGCTGGCAAGCGATGGTGCTGGGCTCGCGGTACGACGTTTCCGCGACGATGTCGAATCTCGATCTCTCGCTCTGGATCGCCGCGTTCGGCTTTCCGCAAATTCCCATCACGGGAAGGGCGAACGGCGAGGCGCGGATCGACGGCCGCTATCCCAACCTGTCGATACGCGGTTCCACGAGCGTCCTCGACGGAACGTTCGGACGTTTGCCGATCGACAGCTTCGAGCTCTCCGGTCACTCGAACGGCCGGCGCGTGGACATCGACGGAGGCTCGCTCGCCGCGCCCGGCCTCGCGGCGACCGCTTCCGGAAATTTCGGCTTGCAGCCGGATTCGCCGGTCGACCTGAAGGTCCACGCGAGCTCAGACGACCTTCCGATGCTGATGTCGCAATTCACGCACGCGCAGCCGGACGTCGTCGGCAACGCCGAGCTCACCGTGGCCGTGGGAGGCACCCTCAAAACGCCCACGGTGAGCGGGGCCTTCGACGCGCAGAAGGTCTCGTATCGCGGATTGAAGGTCGATTCGCTTTTCGGCCAGCTGCGTCTCAAAGGAAGCACGCTCGAGCTCGGCAATGCAGGCGCCGAGCTCGGCGGCGGACAGGTCACCCTCGCCGGAGACCTGCCGCTTCAGCTCGATCCGTTCGGGGTCGGGCCCGCGTCGCGCTCGCTCGGATTCGACGTTCAAGTTGCCGGCGTGAACCCCGACGTTCTCTCTCCCGTGCTGGGAAACGGGACGAAACTCGGCGGCGAGATCGACGGCCATTTCGGTCTGGCGGGTACCGTCGGCGAACCGCGCATTTTCGGAAACCTTGGTTTGACGAAGGGCTCGTACGTGAGCGACCTGCAACGCACGCCCATTACCGACACGGTCGCGTCGATCGTCTTCGGCAATCAGAGCGCGCAGCTCAAGCACTTCTCGTCGCGTCTTGGAAACGGGAGCCTCAGCGCCGCCGGCACCATCGCGTTCGGCGCATCCGGGAACGCGGTCTATTCGCTAGAAGCGAGCGCCTCGAACGCTCAGCTCGACTTCCCCGCTTACGGATCGGGAACGATCGACGGAAAATTCGCGCTCGAGCGGCAAGCCCATCACGATGCCTTGCTCAGCGGTAAGGTGGCGCTCGAAAACGCGACCATTCTGTTCTCCGCGCTCGCGGCGGCCGCGTCGGGCAAGCAAGGCGGGGCGACGGCTCCGCTGCCCTTCAACGCCGGACTCAACCTCGACCTCAAGGCGGGCAACAACGTGCGCGTCCGGGGCGGCAGCGGACTTGGAGCGGGCCTCGACATCGGTGCGACCGGGAGCCTTGCGGTCACGGGCAGCGTCTCCGATCCGGTGTTGGACGGCACGATCACCTCGACCGGCGGCACCCTGACGTACTTCGATCGCGCGTTTCGCGTCCGGTCGGGAACCGTCGTGTTCCGGCCCGACGAGGGCCTCATTCCTACGCTGAACGCGGTGGCGACCACGAACGTCGTGAACCCCGACCCCGATCCGCGTCGCAATCCGTTCGGCACGGCCGACGTGACCATCACGGTGGACGGACGGGTCGATAACCTCAACATCAAGCTCGACTCCAACCCGCCCGGCTATTCGCAGGAGCAAATCCTCGCGCTGATCGCGCCTTTCGGAGGCTTCGTCGCGCCGATCGCATTCCAGACGAACGGGCCGTATCCGCAGCGCACCGTCAATCAGATCACGGTTGGGCAGGAGGCCTTCAACATTCTCAACGCCCAGTTCAGCAACGCGCTCCTGTCGCCGCTCGAGTCGGCGCTGGGAAGCACCTTGGGCCTGAGCGACGTCAACCTGACGCTCAGTTACTATGGGAACGTGGGACTCAGCGCACGCCGGGTGCTGGGCAAGAACGTGAGCTTCACGTACGCCCGCACCTTCGGGATTCCGAGTTTCCAGTCGTTCGGACTCGTCTACAATCAGGGCGGCCTCAACAGCGCCCAGGTGTCGTTCTTCAATCAGTCGGGAGCATCGCGCCTGACCGATCAGAACAAAGCGCAGGCGTATCCCGGATTGCCGCTTGCAATCGGGGTGCCCGACGGGGAAGGAAGCGGCTTTAGCTTCACTTTCCAGCGGTTCTTCAGGTAAGTGTGCGCGGCGCACGTGCGGCAAGGACCCCGGGGGCCCACCGCGAACAGGCGACCCCGGGCCGAACTGGGCATTTATGCCCTGCCTGCGCTCGCCTATATGCCGACTCCGTCGGCTGCTGCCGCTCCTTTAAAGAGATGTTCGAGGACAACGTTTTCGCATGACCTGTGACCCCCGGCGCGTCTCCCGCGCATTGGCCCGGTTCGCGAGCGCTCTGCTCGCCCTAGGCTTGTTCGCGGCCACAATGGCGCCGGTTTCGGCCGACCCCGACGGGGGTCCACCGAAAATCGTCTCGGTCGACGTGACCGGAAATCTGCGCGTGCCCACCGCGACCATCATGGCGGTCGTGTCGGCGCGCCCCGGCCAATACTACGATCCCAGGGTCGTGCAACAGGACCTCTCGCGAATCAACGCGCTCGGGTATTTTGCCGACATCGCTCCGCCTCTCGTGCGCGAGCGCCCGAACGGCGTCGCGATTACCTATCGCGTCATCGAGAACCCGGTGCTGACCAAGATCGTCTTCACCGGAAACACGACGGTACCCAGCGACACCCTGCTGGCGCTGATGGACCTCTCGGTCGGTCAGGTGTTCAACACCAACACGTTCCGCCAAGACGTGCTCAAGATCAACAGCTACTACGAACGCACGGGCTTCGGCGGCCAGCTGCCCACGCACGTCAAGGACATCAACCTCGATCCGAAGACGGGCGAGCTGACGCTGACCATTCAAGAGGGCCTGGTCGTCCGGCATCTGATCATCGGGGGCGACCCCCTGCTCCCGCCGGCAGCGTTCTATCCGATCGTGAGCGTCAAACCGGGCGTGGTCTATTCCGACAGCCTCCGCGAAAAGGACGTCGCCGCGATCAAGGCCTTTTACGAAGACAAGCTTCACATCGAGCTCGGCAATTTCGAAGGCGGCATCGATCCGTCTTCGATCGACCTCAAGGCCGGAACCGCCGACGTAAAATACAATATTTACGTCGCGCGCATCGCCGTCGTTCAGATCACGGGTAATACGCGGACGAAAGACCAGGTCATTCGACGCGAACTCCGCGAGCGGCCGGGCATGGTGCTCAACACGGACGCGGTCAAGCGCGACTACGAGCGCCTCAACGCCTTAGGCTTCTTCTCGAAGGTCGAACCGGACATTAAAGAAGGCCCCGATCCGAAGACGCCGCAGGACGTAACGATCGTTTGGCACGTGACCGAGCAGCACACCGCGTCCGCGTCGATCGGCTTCGGATACCAGGGTGGCCTTACGGGTCAAGGTCTCTACGGCACGCTCGGCTTCTCCGACAACAACCTTCACGGTACCGGAAACTCGATCGGCATCAACTTCGAGCAAGGCGCTCGCACGAGCTCGGACCAGATTCAGTTCTCGGTCCCGTACGTCGGCAACACGGCGAAGTCGCAGAAGTACAGTTTCGCCGCGAACATCTTTTCCAACGGCTACACGTACTACTATCCGGTCTACGCCGTCGGCTCTTCGGGCCCCGGCATCGCCCCGGGCACCGGCGCGACGCCCGCCCCGATCCCCGTCACGCTCTATTCTTCCAACGCCGGCGGTCAAGTCAGCGGCGTGAACGCGACCAGCGTATCGAAGTCGGTCGGCCTCTCCGGGACCCTCGGCAGGCGCCTTAGCGACTACACGAACGTCACGGCCAGCTTGGGCGCCCAGAACATCCGTTACAACACGACCGTGCCCGCGCCGTACTACTTCCCTCAGTCTCAGGCCAACATCATCGCCGGACCGACGCCCGGGCCGCTCAACTCGAACATCTACAACACGAACGGAACGTTCGGCATTCAGGCTACGTCGATCGCGAACATCAACACGGGCCTTCCCTACCGCCTCAATACGTTCTCGCTCGGCGGCACGACGATCACGCTCGACAATCCGCTCAATCCGTCGCGAGGCTGGAACGCCACGTTGCAGGAGATCTTTTCCGCGCCGGGCCTGGGCTCGGACTTCCAATACACGCAGACGAACTTTTCCGCGGCGCGCTTCTTCCCGGTCCTTCGCGACGCCACGATCGGCTTCCACGGCGTCGCCAACCTGACGACCGGCACGATACCGCCGAACTCGCTGTTCACGTTTTCGGACCAGCAGGTGCGCGGCTACAACCAAGTCTTCTACGCGACCGACGCATTCTTGGGCCAGATCGAATTGCGCCAGCCGTTGACGCCCGATCGGAAACTTACGGTTGCGGTCTTCGTCGACGAGCTCGATTACCGCATCGACGGCGCGGAGCCGCTGCGAAATCCGTACACCAACCGCATCGAGAGCTACCCCGGCAACTTCGCGCTGGTCGGAGATTACGGCATCGGCCTGCGCTTCGACGTGCCGCAGCTCGGGCTGCACACGGTGCGCATCGACTTCGCAAAGGGCAGTCAGGGAACGCATACGAGCTTCGGCATCGGCCAGAGCTTCTAACCCGCGTTTTGCAATCAATAGGTCTTAGTCGACAGAAGTAAGGAAACCATGAAGATCCGCATCATTCAGACCGTCCTCGTCGCCGCGACGCTTTCGTTCGTTCTCGCGCCCGCGGCGATCGCCGCCGACCTCACCGACGTCGGCTTCATCGATCAGGCCGCGGTCGGGACGCTTCCCGTCTTCGTCGCGGCCAACCGGCAACTTGCCGGCATTAAGTCGCAGCTCGACCAGCAGTACAACGCGGCGCTGCGCGGCGCGCACAACGACGCCGATCGCCAGCGCATCGCCTTGCAGTTCCAGCAAGAATTTAGCGACAAGCAGCGCGAGATCGTCGGGCCGATCTTTTCGCGCGCGCAGCTCGCCATCGCTTCGGTTGCCGCCCAGAAGAGTCTCTCGATCGTGGTGGACAAGCGGATCGTCGTCTACGGCGGGCAAGACGTCACGAGCGACGTCGTCGCGGCGCTGCGCGGCACGCAGGCGATCTCGCCTCCGACCGCCACTCCGCCTCCCGCGTCGATCGGGTTCGTCGACCAGTCGGTGCTCGACAGCCTTCCCAAGGTTCAGCAAGCCAACGACGAGATGAGCAAGTTCCAGCAAGACCAGCGTAGGATCGATGCCGCCAAGATGGCTGCGGCCAAGACCGACGCGGACCGTCAAGCCGTACTCGCCGACTACAACAAGGCGCTTGCCGATCAGCGCGACGTGCTGCTCAAACCTCTCGTCGATCAAACGCAAAAGGCGACCGCGCAAGTAGCCAAAGCGAAGAATCTCATCTTGGTTATCGACCGGGGCGACGTCATCTACGGCGGAACGGACATCACCAAAGATGTCCAAGATGCGTTCGGCAAATAGGGCCGCGCTCGCGCTGGCGCTCGTCCTCGCTGCGTCCGGGCTCGCGGGTTGCGGCCAGGTCGACGTGCACTCGCCGCAGGTTCGCGGGACGGGCTATTTTCGCATGGAAGACGTCATCAAGCACCATCCGCTCTACGCACAGGTCGCGCAGCTGACGGACGCGATCGACACGATCGGGCTTGTTGCCTCGGCGCCGCAGGCGCCGAAAACCGCCGCGGAAATCGCGGAGGCAACGGCGGAGCTCAACCGCTCCCTGAGGGACGCGCAGAACCGGACGAACGCGATCATCGCGCAAGACCAACAGGAATACGCCGCCAAGGAACGCGCGGCCATGGCCGCCGCGCTCCGGGCGGCCGGCCAGACGCAGGCCGCGAACGCGTTGGCCGGACAGGTCGGCTCTACGTCGACGCAACAGGCCGCGCAAATCGCCGCGCAAGCCAACCAGAATTTCATGCAGTATCAGCAGAGCGTCATCGCGCAAAACAATCAAGCCTCGGCGTCGATCTCCCAGCAACTGCAGATCGAGGCCGATCGGCAGCTGCGGGCTCGCGCCGAGCAATACCAGCAGAGCGAGACCGACCTATCGTTCCAACTCTCGCAGCAGAATGCGTCCGAGCGTCTCGCGCTCAAGACCAAACTCTCCAATCTCGCGCTCGACGACGCGGGAAGGGCGCAGCTCGAATCTCAATTGAACGCGTTGCAGCAGAAGCAGAACGACGCGGAGCTGGCGCTTCACAACCGCAATGAAGCCGCGCTCGCGCAGTACCGGGCCCAGCTTCGGGCGCAGACCGGCGCCGCGATTGCGGCGCGCGTCGGGGACGTTCAGGCCCAGACGCGGTCCCAGCTCGAATCGCGGCGCAACGAAGTCGGAGCCCAGTTACGCGACCTCGGCCCGTCGCAAGTCGAGCCGTCCGTCTCGCCGGCGGTCCGTCAACAAATGCAGCAGATCCACCAGCGATTCGCGGCCGCGTTTCAAACCGACGCTCAAAAGGCGGTGAGCGATTATCAAGCGGTGAAGGCCGACCTGGATCGCCAGTACGCCGCGCTGCACGGCGCGGACGTCGGCGCTACGGGCGCCGCGGCGCAGCAGCTCGCGAGCTTGGAGCGGCGGCGCGACGTTCTCACGAAACAGATGCAAACGCAGATCGTGGCCGAGGCCAATAGAATCGCAAAGCAACAAGGTTTTCAGGTCGTCTTTATCAACGTCAACACTGCGGTCGGCGGTTACGACATGACGGACGAGCTCACCAAGGACATCGAGGGATTACATCAGTGAAAACGCATAGACTCATTCTTGCCGCGTTGGCGGGTTCGTTGCTCGCAGGGTGCGGCGCGTCCAGTCCGATCGGGCTGGTCGACGTGCAGCGCATCGCCTCAAACTGGCCGGAATACCAAAACTACCAGGCGCAACTCCAGCAGGACGAGCAGCAGATTGCGGCGAGCCGCGCGCCGCTTGCCGACAAGCGTCGCGCGGCTGCAGGCCTCCAAATCAAGTACGCCCAGATCACGCTTCGCCTGACGCAAGAGATCAAAGACGCCGCGAGCAAGGTAGCCGCACAAAAGAACCTCAAGCTGGTCGTGACGCGCGAAGGCGTCGGCTACGGCGGAACCGACATCACGCCCGACGTGGAGACGGCGATGAACATTACGGAGAAGGCGACTCCGTCGCCTTCGCCATAGAGACGGCCGTAGCTCGATGCTTGGAACGCTGCAGGATCTCGCGAAGTCCCTTGGAGCGCGGGTCGTCGGCGACGGCGCGACGCCGATCGCTCGCATCGCGGCGGTGGATGAGGCCACGCCCGACGCCCTGACTTTCGCCGTCGAAGAGAAATACTTGGCCGCCGCTTTGGCCGGCAAGGCCGGCGCGGTGCTCGTGGATGCGTCGATTCCATTCGACGCCGCCGGCGCGGGCAAACCCCTGCTCGTGGTCGAGAACGCGCGGCTCGCACTCGCGCGCCTGCTCGAAACGCTTCGCGCGCCGAGGCCGCGCGGTCCGTTCCGGCACGCGACGGCCGTCGTCGAGGAGGGCGCCGTGCTCGCCGACGACGCGTACCTCGGGGCGAATGCATACGTGGGACCGCGCGCGCGCGTCGGCCGCGGCAGCGTCGTGGACGTCGGCGCTTACGTCGGCGCGGATTCCGCGATCGGCGAAGACACGTGGCTGCAGCCGAGGGCGACGGTCATGCAAGGCTGCAGCGTCGGCGATCGCGTGGTGCTGCACGCCGGATGCGTGATCGGCAGCGAGGGCTTCGGATGGGCCTTCGTGGACGGGCGGCTGCGCCGCATTCCGCAGGTCGGAACCGTCGTGCTCGAAGACGACGTCGAGATCGGCGCGAACGCGTGCGTGGATCGTGCGCAGACCGGAAGCACGCGCGTGGGAACCGGAACCAAGATCGACAACCTCGTGCAGATCGGCCACAACTGCCAAATCGGGCGCCATTGCGCGATCGCGGCGCAGACCGGCTTTGCCGGTTCGACCGCGACGGGAGACTACGTCAAGGTCGCGGGACAAGTCGGCACGCGCGGCCACATGCGAATCGGCTCGCAGTCGTCGGTGGCCGGCCAGTCGGGAGTCTGGGGCGACGTGCCGGACGGAGCGACCGTTTCCGGCAACCCGGCCCGNNGCCGGTAGTGGTTGCGTGCCGCTAGCGATGCAGGCAACGTTACGGCGCCCGATTCGATTCGAAGGCGTCGGCGTCCATTCGGGCAAGCTCGCACGCGTGGAAGTTCGGCCTGCCGCCGTGGACGAAGGCATCGCGTTCGTCTTTCCCGACGGCAAGCGCGTTCCCGCGACGAGCGACCGCATCGTGGACACGGCCCGCGCGACGGTCGTCGGCGAGGGCGCGGACAGCGTGTCGACCGTCGAGCACCTGTTGTCCGCCCTCTTCGCCCTGGGCGTGAGCAACGCGGACGTCGCGGTCGACGGACCGGAGATTCCGGTTGAGGACGGCAGCGCCGAGCGATTCGCCGACGCGATCGCGGAGGCGGGCGTCGCGCTCCAGGATCGCGAGCGCCCAACGCTCGAGCTGACGCAGCCCTTGTCGTATCGGAGCGGCGACCGCGCCGTCGTTCTTCTGCCGGCCGACGCGTTTCGCGTCCGCTTCGTCGCCGATTTTCCGCCGCCCGTCGGAGTGCAGTACTTCGACGGAGCGATCGAACCCGAGTCGTACCGGCGTGAGATCGCCGGAGCGCGGACGTTCGGCTACCTGCACGAAATCGAAGCGTTGCGCGCGCGCGGTCTGGCGCTGGGCGGTACGCTCGAGAACGCGCTCGTCTTCGCGCCGGACGGGCCGATGCAGCCGCTGCGCTGGCCCAACGAAGTCGTGCGGCACAAGGTTCTCGACCTCGTCGGCGATTTTTCGCTGCTGGGGATGTGGCCGCTGTGCGAGGTGATCGCGATTAAGAGCGGTCACGAACTGCACGCGACCGTCACCCGCGATCTGCGCAGACGATTCGCCCGTCGGGCAACACCGGAGAAAGTACGCTAGGTGAAACGTGGCTGAACTCGACATCCGGCAGATCCTGGAGGTCTTGCCGCACCGCTACCCGATTCTGCTGGTCGACCGCATCCTCGAGCTCGAACCGATGGTTCGCGTGCGCGGATACAAGAACATCACCTACAACGAGCCCGTCCTGGCCGGACACTTTCCGGGCAACCCGCTGTTCCCGGGCGTTTACATGATCGAAGCCATGGCTCAGCTCGGCGGCGCAGTCGTCCTGGAGCCGGGAGAATTCTCGAGAAAGACGCCGTACCTGGCGGGTATCGATAAGGCGAAGTTTCGCCGGCCCGTTATGCCGGGAGATCGCCTCGACATGGAGGTTCAGATGCTCCGCCACAAACGCAGCATCGGCTGGGTCGCGGCGGAAGCGCGCGTGGACGGACAACTCGCGTGCTCGGCCGAGCTGATGTTCTCGATTTCCACCGATCCGCGACTCTACGGTTTCGAAGCGACGGTACTGCACGTATGAGGCCGCCGGCATGATCCATCCCACGGCGATCGTTCATCCCCACGCGGAGGTCGCGTCGCGCGTCGAGATCGGGCCGTACTGCATCGTCGGCGAGCACGTGAAAATCGGCGAGGGCACGACGCTTCAGGCGCACGTCGTCGTCAACGGATGGACCGAGATCGGCCAAGATTGCAACGTCTATCCGTTCGCGACCATCGGCGCCACGTCGCAGGACCGCAAATATTCCGGCGAACGCGCGTTTACGCGGATCGGCAAAGGTACGACGCTGCGCGAATACGTCAGCATCCAGCGCGCGACCGGCGAGGACGAAGCGACGGTCGTCGGCGACGACTGCTTGCTGCTCGCGTACGTCCATATCGCGCACAACTGCGTCGTCGGCAACGGCGTCACCATGAGCAACCTCGCGCAGCTGGCGGGGCATTGCGAGATTAACGACTACGCGGTCATCGGCGGCATGGCCGGCGTCCACCAGTTTACGCGCGTGGGGCGCTACGCGATGGTGGGCGGCGCCAGTAAGATCACCAAGGACGTTCCGCCGTTCTTCCTGATCGAAGGAAATCCGGCCGAGCCGTACGGCCTCAACAGCGTCGGTCTCCGGCGTGCGGGCTTCAAGGTCGACGAACGCAACGAAATCAAACGCTTCTACAAGATTCTCTACAATCCGAAGATGAACGTTTCGCAAGCCATCGAGGAGATGAAGGCGGAGGTCACGACCGAGCCCGGCCGCGAGATGGTCGCCTTCTTGGAGTCTCCGTCGCAACGCGGAATCTTGAAGTGAGGAACGTCGCCATTCGTTCGGCCGCTTCGGGCCATTAAGCCGGCGTCGCGGTGCGCTATTTCTTCTCGACGGGAGAGCCGTCCGGAGAGCTGAGCGCCGTCCTGCTCGCGCGCGCGATCGGCGAGATCGATCCGTCGGCTCGATTCGAAGGCATCGGCGCAGACCGCATGCGGGCGAACGGCTTTGACGTCTGGCACGACACCGCGGGTTGGGCGAGCATCGGCCCGCTGGCAGCGATCCCGCGCATTCCCCCGCTGCTCGTCGCAATGCTGCGCACGGCGTCCCGCCTAGCGCGCACCGAGCCCGACCTAATCGTACTGGTCGACTTCGGCGCGTTCAACATGCGGCTGGCGAAGAGGCTGCGCGGCCCCTTGAAGTATCGCGGTCCGATCCTCTACTTCTTTCCGCCGGCGACCTGGCTCGACCGTCCGGGCGTCGCGCGCGCCGTTTCCGCGATGACGGTTGCGTTAACGGCCTTCGAGCATCAACGCGATTTCTATCGCGGCTTGAACCTGCCGGTCGAATACTTCGGACATCCGCTGGTGACGCAGTACGAGATGCGGCCGCCGCGCGCGCCGGCTCCGGCCGACGGAGGTTGCGTCGCGCTGCTTCCGGGCAGCCGGAGCGGGGAGCTGCGCTATCACTTGCCGGCGCTCGCCGCTGCGTATCGGGAGCTGAAAGTCAAGCGTCCGAATCTGCGGGGGGTGTTCGGCGCCGCCGACGCGCGCGGCGAGAGGACGATCCGCTCGGCGATCGCCCGCGAGCGTTTGGACGACGTGACCGTAGTGCGCGGCGTGCGCGAGGCCGTTGCCGACGCGGACGCCGCGTGGATCGCGTCGGGAACGGCCGTCTTGGAAGCGGCCTTGCTCGGCGTTCCGAGCGTCGCGCTCTACATCATCACGCCGTTGCTCGTGCGGCAGGGGCGACGCATGATCGTGCACCGGTACATCACGCTGCCCAACCTCATTCTCGGACGCGAGGTGGTTCCCGAGCTGCTCCAACTCGAGGCCACGCCGCAGCGTCTCGCGCTCGAAATGGAGTCGCTCTTGCGCCGTCCCGAACCGGCCTACGCCGCGTTCGAGGAGATGCGCGTCAAACTCGGGCCGCCCGACGCGATCGCGCGTTGCGCTCGTTTCGCCGTCGACTTGGCCGAAGGAAAGGGCGGCGCCGCGTGCTGATCTATCACACCTCCGATTTACACGATCGTCGCGGTTTCGCGCCGCGCCTGCGCGAGCTGCGCGCCGAGCGGCCCGGACTGCTCTTCGATTGCGGCGATTCGCTGCGCGGGAGTCAAACGGTTTACCACCGGGACGAACCGATCGTGGCGGAGATCGACGCGGCCGGCTACGATGCCCAAGCGATCGGCAATCGCGAATTTCACTATCTCTTTCCGCTCCTGAGCGCGCGGCGTTCGCGCATGCACCACCCGCTCGTGTGCACGAACCTCCTGGACACCAAAGGCCGCGAGCTCCCGTTCGTCCGGTCGCTGGTGCTCGACGCCGCCGGCGGAATCCGCGTCCACGTGCTGGGGCTGCTGATCATGCAGTACCCGCAAGGCAGCCCGTGGGAGCGAGTCTTCGGGTGGCGGTTCCTCGACCCGTGGGATGCGGTCGCGGACTACGCGGGACGCATGCCCGCCGGCGAAGCGCTGGTGGTTCTCTCGCACGTCGGGCTTTCGCTCGATCGCAAGCTGGCGCGTCGCGTTCCGCGCATCGACCTGATCTTGGGCGGCCACAGCCACGACACGCTCTTCGAACCCGAGGTCGTCGAAGGCGTCCCGATCGTTCACGCCGGCCCGTACGGCCGCTACGTTTCGCGCACGCTCGTGGAGTACGACGACGATCGTTCGCGCCTGCGCGTGAAGGACTTCGCGCTGGTGCCTTTGCTGGGAGCGCCGTCGTGAAGCGGATCCTGTTCGTGAGCAACGGTCACGGAGAACGCGCGATCGCGGATCGCATCGCCGCCGAGGTGCGCGATATTTCGGACTTCGAGATCGATCATTTGGCGCTCGTAGGTGAAGGGCGGTCGCCGAATATGCGCGACGTCGGCCCGCAACGGTCGATGCCCAGCGGCGGACTCATCGCGATGGGGAACGCGCGCAACATCGCACGCGACCTGCGCGCGGGCTTGGCCGCGCTCACGATCGCGCAACACCGGTTTCTCCGTGGGCTGCGCGGGCGCTACGCGCTGACCGTTGCGGTGGGAGACGTGTTCGCGTTCGTCATGGCCCGAACGTGCAAGGCGCCGGTCGCGTTCGTCGGGACGGCAAAGAGCGTTCGCGTCGCGCCGTACGGTCCGATGGAGGAGCGCCTGCTGCGTTCCGCCCGCGGCGTCTTCGTACGCGACGGCGAGACGGCCGAACGTCTGCGCGCGGACGGCGTCGCAGCCGAATCGTTGGGAAACGCCATCGTGGACCTCTTCGCGCGCGAAGCCGAGCTCGCGCCCGACGCCGCGTTCGCTCCGTTCGATCCGTTACTGGTGCTGCTGCCGGGAAGCCGCGCGAACGCCTATGCGGACGCTCGCTTTTTGGCGGGTGTCGTTCGCGACGTAGCGCGCCGCCGTCCGGGCCTGGGCGCCGCGATCTCGATCGCTCCGGGCTTGGACGCCGGCCGCTTCGCCGCCGAGTTTTCCGGCGACGGTTGGAGCGTGGCGCTCGACGGGGACGCGCTGTTGCCGTTCACGCTGCGCGACGGCGAAAGAACGCTCGTACGCGCGTGGTCGGGCCCGGTCGGCGCGCTCTTTGGCCGCGCGAAGCTCGTGCTGGGTCAAGCGGGAACCGCTAACGAAGCCGCCGCCGCCGCCGGCGTGCCGATCGTTGCGTTTCGCATCGGCGACGAACGCAAGGATGGCTGGTATCGGCGGCGCCAGCAATCGCTGCTCGGCGACGGATTGACGGTGCTGCCCGGGAACGCCGCGGAGGCGGCCGCCGGTGTTGCCGCGCTGCTCGACGACGAGACGCGCCGGACTCGCATGGGCGCCGTAGGCCGCGAGCGCATGGGCCCCCCGGGCGGTTCCCGCGCCATCGCCGAGCGCGTCGCGGCGCTGGCGGGAGAGGCATAACGTGGGGCGCTTGGTGCCGTGGGCTCTCGCGTTCACCTACGCGACCTTGCCGCTCTTTCCGTCTTTCATCGCGCTCACGCCGGTGAGCTTTCCCGGGATCTCGCTCGTGTCGCAGACGTTCGCTCTGGTGCTGTTCGCCGTCATCTCGCTCGTCGCGATCTACGCGGTGATCGCGCTCGCCACCCCGCCGTACGTGCCGCAGCCTCTGCTCGTACCTCTGTTGGTCTGGCTGGGCGCCGCGCTGCTCTCCGGCACGCTCGGCTTCGATCCTCGCGCGGGGTTGCTCTTCGACCTCATTTTTGGATTCGGCATCTTGTGGCATTGCGCGCTGCTGCGATATTACGAGGAACCCGGCGTGGCGCGCGCGACGTTCGTCGCATACCTCGGGTCGGGCACGCTCGCGGCTGCGGCGGCCATCGCGATGGTCGTCACGCGCAGGCCGCCGGAACTCTACGCCATCGGCCACGGCCGCGCCGTCGGAACGTTCGTGCTTCCCGGCGAGCTGGCCGGCTATCTGATCGTGTTTTTGCCGATCGCCTACGCCGTCGCGCGCATCGCGCGCGAGCGATGGTTGCGAGCCCTTGCAATCGCCGCCGCTTGCGTGGGCGCGATTGCGTTCGCGATGACGTTCTCGCGAGCTGGTTGGATGGGACTCGCAGCGGCGGCGGCGTTTTTCGTTGCCGTACGCGCGCGCGGAAGCCGCCGGACGTGGGCCGTCGTCGCGGCGCTCGCCGTGGCGGCCCTCCTCGCCGCGTCGCTCGTCTTTAACGCGCATCACGATCCCAGCGAAAACTACACGCGCCTGGCGATCTGGCAGGCGGCGCTTTCGATGGTGAATCGCTTTCCGCTTACCGGCGTCGGGCCGTTCGGCTTTTCGCACGTCTATGCCGTCGTTCGCTTGCCCGACGGCGAACCGGTCGCGTTTCACGCGCACAGCGTCTATCTCACGTTTCTGGCCGAGACCGGACTGGTCGGCTTCTCGGCGTTCGTATGGACGTGCTGGCGTTTCGCCCGAGAACTCGTCGACCGCCTCAAAACCGCCACGCCCGACGGCGCGCTCCTGGCTTGGGCGGCGACGGCGGGACTCGTCGGAACGCTCGTGCAAGGCGCCATCGATACCGTGACGGTTGTGATTTTTGGACTGTGGCTGGCAACCATGGGGCTCGCGCTGGTTGCGGCGCGCTCGGGCCTGCCGGGAGAGCGCGGATGACGCCGCGCGCGCTTTCGCTCGTCGCGTGCGCGGCGCTTAGCGTCTGGGCGTTGCCGGGTTGCAATCCGCAACCGGCGCCTCGCCCCTCGCCCTCCTCGTCTCCGAGCTCTTCGCCGTCGCCTTCGTCGTCGTCGCCGGCCCTCATCATTTCCGGCCAGGGAACGCCCGAACGCCCGGTCCGGATCGTGCAGCAGAGTGGAAACCGGAAGCAATACGAACTGCTGGCACGATCGTACGAGAGCCGCGGCGTGCAGGGTGCCGCGCACGCAATCTTTCAAGACGTGCACGTGACGTTTTACGGTAAGGACGGTTCGACGCTGCAAGCCCAGGCTCCGCAGGCGGTTGTGGACGAGACTGCAAATACGGTCACGTTGCTTCCCCACGTGCAAGCGCGCTCGAGCAACGCCATCACGCTGTTTTGCGACCGTCTCGTCTACAACCGCACCACGCAGATGTTCCACGGTGAAGGCAACGTCGTGATTGCGAACGGCCAGGGCTTGCGCGCGACCGGCTCGAGCATCGATACGGACGTCACGCTTACGAAAACGAGGATGCGGTGAGCCAAGCCGAACGGAAGATCTACCTGCGCGGCTTGGTCAAGCGATACGGCGAGCGCGCCGTCGTCAACGGCGTGAGCGCCGAAGTCGGGACCGGCGAAGTCGTCGGTTTGCTCGGGCCCAACGGCGCGGGCAAGACCACCAGCTTCTACATGGTGGTCGGGCTCGTGAAACCCGACGGCGGATCGGTCGTCCTGGCCGAGGGCGACGGCGAGGTGGACCTTACGTCGCGCCCGATGTACGAACGCGCCCGCAACGGTATCGGCTATCTGGCGCAAGAGAACTCGATCTTTCGCAAGCTCTCGGTCGGCGACAACATTCGCCTGATCTGGGAGCAAAACGGCATCCCCCACGACGAGCGCGAGCGCCGTCTTCCCGCGCTGCTAGACGAATTCGGGTTGCGCGCGTTCGTGGACGCGCGCGGAGACTCGCTCTCGGGCGGCGAGCGCCGGCGCGTCGAGATCGCGCGCGCGATCGCGACCGAGCCCGGCTTTCTCTTGTTGGACGAACCGTTCACCGGCATCGATCCCATCGCCGTATCGGACATTCAGGCGATGATTCGCCAACTGCGCGATCGCGGGCTCGGCGTGCTGATAACGGACCACCAAGTTCGCGAAACGCTCGCGATCGTCGATCGCGCCTACATCATGAACAACGGACGGATCGAGGTCTCGGGGACGGCGCAGGAAGTGCTCGACTCGCCGATCGCCCGTAAGTTCTATCTGGGCGAGAGCTTCCGCCTCTAGTGCGCTGGTTTCGAGCGGGACTGGACCGGCTCGGCTTGCCCATTCTGGACCGGTATCTGCTTTCCGAACTCGGCTCGACGTTCGGCTTCGGCCTTTCCGCGTTCACGCTCATCCTGGCGGCCAACTCGATCTTGAACGTCGGACGGCTGGTCAGCCAAGAAGGCGCGCCGCTTTGGGCGGCGGTGCTGGTATTCGTGTGGACGCTTCCCGGAGAAGTGGTCCTCGTCATCCCAATGGCGCTGCTGCTCGGAACGCTGCTCGCGATGCAGCGGCTTTCCGGCGAGAGCGAGATTACGGCGATGAAGGCCAGCGGCATCACGTTTTGGCGGATCGTCGCGCCGTTTTTGGCGGCCGGGCTCGTGATGTCGGCGGTGACCTACGTCCTGCAAGAACACGTGGTCCCCTTCGCTCAGGATCAAGTCAGCTCCATCGAAGAGCAGGTCATCAGCCATACGAGCGTCTTCAATCGCGACCTCACGGTTTCGGCGTCGCTGCCCGGCGGCGGCCATCAGGTCACGATCGCCACCTCGTACGAGCCGCACTCGCGGGCGCTCTTGAACGTGACGCTGGTGCAGTACGACGCGAACAGCAAGCCGCTTCAGGTCGTCTTCGCCGACCGCGCCGACTTCTCGGCGGACAAATGGATCCTCGAAAATGCGAGTATCTATCGCTTCAACGCCGACGGAACGACGATTTCGGAACCCGGCGTCGCTCGCCAGCAGGTTGAATTGGGCGAAAATCCAACGGATATCGTCAAACGCATCCAGCACGACGATCCGGAGACTATGAGCCGCGCACAAATTGCCGAGATCATCAAGACCGGTCAGCTGACGCGAAACGAATTTCAGAAATACGTGGCGACGTATCAAGAAAAACTCGCTCAGCCGTTCGCTTGTTTCGTGTTCGTGTTGATCGCATTGCCGTTTGCAATGCGTCCGACGCGTGGCGGAGGAAGCGTCAGTCTCGGCTTCGGCCTGGCCGTTGCCATCATCTTCGTCTACTACATCGTAATGACGATCTTTTCGTACGTGGGCGACGCGCTGTCGGGCTCCGCGTGGCTGTGGGCCTGGATGCCGAACTTGATCTTCACCGTGATCGGTTTCGCGCGCTTGAAGAAGATCGCGGCTGTTTAGGCCGCATCGATCGTGAATTTCGTCGACTTCGTTCGCGGCGCGGGCAACATCTTGCTGATCATGGCGATCGCCGGCGCGATCGCGTTCGTCGGCGATCGCGTCGGCCACCAGGTCGGCCGTCGCCGCCTGACGCTCTTCGGCATCCGGCCTCGGTACACGTCGACGATCGTCGCGATCGCGACGGGAATGTTGATCGCGCTGGTCGTGACCATCGGAGCCATTCTCTTTTCCGCGGAGGTCAAGACGGCGTTTTTCAAGCTGCGATCCATCAACGAAGAGATCGCGCAGCTCCAGTCGCAGGAGCAGGCGCTCGAGCGCAAGGTCAACAGCGGCCGCCTGGTCGTGCCGACCGGCGAGCTGATGGTCCCGTTCGGACAGGTGTTGTACGCCAAGGATTCGCAAGAGCGGCACGAGGAGGCCGTACACGATTACTACCTGCGCGCGGTCGACTACATCAACCAAAACTATCCGCGCTTGCAGCTCAAGCCGTACGTCATTCCGAGCGACGCGATGGCAAAGCTGCGAAGCTTCTCGAACGACGAAAAGATGCAGGCGCTCCTTTCCAAGGGCAACGTGATGATCGTGGCGGCGTCGGATCAGAACCTGTACGCCAACGACGAGGTGCACTTCGAGCTGGGCGCGACGCAGGACGAGGTCAAGTTCGGGAAAGGCGACCCGATCGCGCAGCTCGTCATACCCGGTAAGAGCAACGCCAGCGTGACGCAGGCGGTGAGCGAGCTCGAGGCCGACGTCGCGTCGGCCGCCCGCCAAGCGCACATGCCGGAATATTTCCTCAACGTCCAGCCCACGCAGTTCGAGCCCGAGCTGCCCAAGATGCAGGAGATGCTCGCGGCGCCCGGCCAGTTCATCATGACGGCCTACGCCGCGGAGGACATCTACCCGCACCTCGGCGCGATACCGATCGTGATCGCGCTCGCCGAAGTCCGGCCCGGGCAGGCGAAATGAGCCGTACCGTGCTCGGGGTGGACCCGGGCACGAGGAAGGTGGGTTTTGCGGTGCTCGACGCGACCGGCCGCGTATTGTCCAAGGGCATTGAGGGCGTCGAGGGCTTCGCCGGATGCCTCGTGGCGCTGGCAAAAGCGGGGCCGATCTCTGCGGTCGCGCTGGGACGAGGGACCAATTCCGAGGCCCTGCGCGACTGCCTTGCCGCGATCGGAGCGCCGGTTCACCTCGTCGACGAGCGCGAAACTACCCTGCGCGCCCGCGAACTCTATTTTGCGGACCATCCGCCCCGCGGCTGGCGCCGCCTGATCCCTATCGGGATGCAGCTCCCGCCCGAGCCCATCGACGACTACGCGGCCGTCCTCATTGCCCGGAAGTTCCTGCAGGATGGAGGCTTCGAAGCTCGCCCCGGGTAATAGGCTTTGTCCGCCTATTTTGCCGACGGCGTAGGACTTGATGAACCGTCTTGTCGGGGCATTGATTGTTTTGGGGCTGCTTTTCACGTTCGCCCCGCGTCCGGCTATTGCGTCCGAAATTTCGGATCAAATCTTCCTGCGCGTCTTCGGCGAGAACTCCGACGGCGGCGACGCGTACGCGTCGGTCCTGGGCAGGGAGGTCAGCGAGTCACCGCTTCGCGAGTACGCTCTCGGATTTTCGATGCCGCAGCGGTCGCCCGCGGGCATGCCGTCGCTCCCGTTGACCAATCCGGACGGGGCAATCGCGCTAGCCGGGTTGCCGGGCGCCTCTCCGGCGTTGGCGCCGCAGGCCGTTACGCTGCCGTCCATTCAAGCTACGCCCACGCAGCCGGTCAGCCTCGACTACTATCAAGCGCCTGGCCCCGCTCCGGCGCTTGCGTCCGCGCCGTCCGCCTCCGCCGCCGACGTAAAGTCCGATGCGGCGCCGGCCGGATCGTCGGGACTGGTTTCGTTTTCGCCGGTTCTGGGCGGCGGCCAAGGCTTCGATTCCTCCACCGACGCGCTCGGCCGGAGCTTCGGCCCGAATTCGGTAACGGTGCTCCCGAGCTTAGCCGTTCCCGTTCGCGTCGGCCCCGTGCGCTTTACGGGACGAGTCTCCGGGGCGACCGCCCAGGATCCTTCGCTCGCGCTTCGCGACAACGCGTTGGCGGCGGGCGCCAATTTTAACGTTCAGGCCGGTAAGCGCGACGTGAACCTCGACGTGTCGAGCGACGTCGAGCACCTGACGCGTGACGACGCCGTGCCGCTCGCCTCCTCGAACTTCGGCGGCAACGCGACGTGGCAAGTGCCCTCGGGTGGCGAGGCTCCGATCCTAGTTCCGGCCTTCGCCGACGTGACCAAACAGACGATGCGCGCCGCGGTGGCGGTTCCGGTCACGCCGCGCATTCAGTTCAACGTTCAGTACAACAATCAGCGCTTGCTCGGTGCGTCGGGCCTCGGAAGCATCGACGCGCAGGCCGCGACGTACGGCGCCGGGCTGACGCTCGCGATCCCGCATACGCCGGGCGCGCTTTCGATCTCCGCGCGCCAATACCACTATCAGGACAACGTGATCCCGTCCAATACGTTTACGCAAACCGCCGGCACCGTAAACTACACCGTAAAATTCTGAACCTCCAAGACAAGCGCTTCGGCATCATGCCGGTGGTGCTGGCTTGCGCCTGCGCCGCGCTGATACTGTTCCTGGCCATCGTTCAGCTCGCATCGGACTCCTTTGCCGCGCGGGCTGCCGCACAGCCTGGCTCGGTTCCGTGGCGCGTGTCGCCGGCATGGGCGCTTTCCGTCTATCGAGCGCTGGATCGCGCAGCGCCCGCGCCGTACGTCGAAGAGACCTTGGCACGCGCGGCGCTCGAGAGCGGCGACCCCGCCGCGGCTCTGCGCTATGCGACCCGTCTGCCCGCCAGTCCCGAGCGTAACGAAATCCTGGCGCGCGTCGCGCAGCGCCGGGCGCAGCCGGTTCTCGCGCTGGAATACTTCTTTGCCGCGCCCGACATCGACGAAGTCCAGATGCACGTCGACGCGATCGGCGCGCGCGACCCGGCGGCCGCGCTCGATTTGGAGCGGCGGTTACGCGATCGGCTCGCGGCCCTGAATACGCATCCTGACGCCGTTGCCGAAGCGGATTGGCGCATGGGCGTCATCGCAAGCCGGGAAGCGGAGCGCGCGGCGCCGGCCGTGCGCGGCGCGTGGAACCTTCGCGCGCTCCAATCCTACGAGCTCGCGCATTCGCTCGCGCCGTTTTCGTCGAAGTACGGGCTTACGGCAGCGAATCAAGCGTACTCGAACGGCGACGACGCCGATGCCGGGCTTTTCTATCGCCAAACGGTCGAGCAAGATCCCGGCAGTGCCGATGCGGTCGCGGGTCTGGGGTTGGTCGCGTTGCGAGCCGGCCGCCGCGCCCAGGCCGAGAACTATCTTGCGCGCGCGCGCGGAATCGATGCGCGAGCGCAGATGGTCCGCGTTTTGGAACGCGAGCTGCAATGAGGATCGCGGTCGACGCACAGTTGACCGTTGGAACGGCGACCGGAATCGGCGAGTACGTCACGGGCTTGGTCGCGGGCCTTCGCGACCGCGGCGTCGACGTCGTCGAGCTGAGCGATCCCGGTTCGGATCCCTGGAGATTCGACCGCCGCGTGATCTGGGATCAGATGACGTTGCCTCGCCGCGCCCGCGCGTCCGGCGCCGCACTCCTCCACTGCGCGTCGGGGACGATGCCGCTCGCCTCGCCGGGGATGCCGGTGGTCGTCACGGTTCACGACGTCGCCTGGCTTCAAACGCAAAGCCACGCTCGATCCTACGCCCGCCGGTACTTCGGCGGCTTCTCGCTGGCGCGTTACCGGGAGGCTGCGGCGGTCTTCGTCGATTCGGAATTCTCCCGCGCCCAGTTGTTGAATGCCGCGACGGACCTGAACGAGGAGCGCGTGAGCGTCGTCTATCCGGGCGTGGCCGCGGATTTCTGCAGTCTGCTTCGAGGAGCCGGCGACGGGCGGACGATTCTGGTTCCCGGCACCGTCGAGCGGCGTAAGAATCTGGAACTGGTGGTGCGCGCGTTGCCGTCGCTCCCGGATGCCCGTGCGATCTCCGTGGGTCCGTCTACGCCGTATCGGCAGGAGTGCGAGGCGCTCGCCGCGTCGCTCGGCGTCTCCGGCCGGATCGAATTTCGCGGGTACGTTTCGCGCGAAGCGCTGCTCGATCTGTACGCACGGTGTGCGGTCGTCGCGGTTCCGTCGCGTTACGAAGGCTTCGGCTATGCGCTCGCTCAAGCGTTGTGCGCGGGCGCCCCGTGCGTCGCGAGCGACGCCGGATCGCTGCCGGAGGTCGCGCGGAGCGACGCTCCGGTTCTCCCGGTCGACGACGTCGCGGCGTGGAGCCGGGCGCTGTCGCGCGCTTTGGGCGGGGAGTGCGACGAGCGCGCCGCCTCGGTGCGAGCCGGGGCGATCGCGCGTCTGGGATGGAGTACGAGCGTGGATCGCATCCTGAACTCGTACCGCGCGGTAACCGCGTCTTTAGTAGATGGGTGAACCGGGGGCTCCGGGAGCGACCGATCCGTCGTCCGGCGCAAAGATGAGGCGGAGCGGATAGCTCGATCCGCCCTCGGGCATCGTCACGATGGTCGTTCGCACGAAACCCTTGGCCGGAACGACGTACTGGCGAATCTTGTAGCGGGAAAACGGCGGCACGCGGTGAGACTGAACGACGGCGCCGTCGATCAGGTACGTTCCCGTCGCCCACCCGCCGCGCGGATTTTCGTAGATCGCGATCGGTTGTGGGGAATTGGTCGGGTTCTGCACCGTCACTACAAACGATTGCAAGACGCCGTAGTCGCCTCCCAGCGCTTCGCCTTTGAGTTGGTTGGGAAGCGGTATTTGTCCGATGGGCAATTCCAGATAGTCGCCCGTCGTATTCCAAACCGCCGCGAAGTGGAATTCCGGGATGCCGTACTTGCCGCGCGCGTGAGGCGCGGTCCCCTGCAGTAGCGGCGCGTTCGCTGCGGGTCCGTCGTTCGGGTCGCTCTGCGCGTCCTCGGCGTCGAGCGTGAGGCGCACGTTGCCTCCCGACAGCACGCGCAACTGCAACAGCGCGCAGACGACCTGGCCGGGCGGCAGATCTTGTTGCGCGACGACGCTGGACGAGTTCGGCGCGATCGTAACCAATCGCCCCTCGTTCTGCACTAAACGCTCGAGAAAGCGTTGCGCGGATTCGTGGCCGGCCTGCATCTCGTTGGGCGACGGTCCGCCGTTGCCGGTAATGAACTGCACGACCGCGGGTCCGGAAGACATGTTCTGAGCATGTAAGACGATGCGCCGGTCGGGCTGGCCGGGCGGATTGTAGTGAAAGTAGAGAAAGCGCGCCGGCTGCTCGGGCGGCAGGTCCGAGGTAAAGAGCTCGCCGTTTTCGGTCAGGCGTTCGGGAAAGTCGCTTACGAGCATCGAGGCTGGTGAAATGCGGGGAACGGCAACGTTCTCGACGCGGACGTGCGTGGTGCCCGTAACGCTAAAGAGATTCTCGCCCTGGATAAGGACCGGAACGTCAAACTCCGCAACGCGGTCCTGGTCCAGCCGCCCGTCGAACGGGATGTCGTCCGTACCGACGACCGCCTCGCCGCCCGGTCTCACGCTGGTTTCTCGCTTGATGGCGCCGACCGCCTGACTGCGAACGAAGTCTTGCGACGACGGATCGCCGGTGATCAAGACCGTGATCGACGGCCGGATCTGGCCCGCGTAATACCCAACGCGAACCGGAACGTCGCGGCTGAGTCCGCGCGAATCGGTGATGGTGACCACCGTCGTGCCGGGAGCCTTGCCCGTCAGGGTGATCGTGCGCGCGTTCTGGTCCACGGCCGCATCGAGGATCGACGGGTCGTGGACGGTTACGGTGATGTTGCCGAGGACCGACTCGACGGTCAGTACCTGCGTGGCGCCGACGGCGACGTTGCCGCCTTCGGGAGAAACGACGATTGGAGGCGGCGTCGCGGGCGCCGCGGTGGCTTGCGGAGGCGTCGACGGAAGATACGTCGGCGATTCGGTCGGCGTCGACTCGGGTGCCGGCGCGGGGGGCGTTTGCGCTTGGGCGATGGTCGCGAACGGCGCTAGTGCAGCCATGGCAAAGACCAGGGCCGTCAGCCTCCTCACGACGTGGCGGCGAGCTCGGTGTGGGGGTGAACGGGGGGCACGCCGCCCCGTTCTTCAAGGGGGTGAACGGGGGGGCGCTCCAACGCTTGCACGGCGCTGGCCAGCAACGTCTTGTAGCCGAGGCTCGGAAAGAGCACGGTGACGAGATCTCGCTCGGTACGCTCGATCGAACCGATGCCGAACTTGGGATGCACGACCACGTCCGAGATGTTGAACGTGCCCGGCTGCGCTTCCTCGGTAGACGGGCGAGCGGGCACGCCCGCCGCCTGGCGGCAGTTGTCGCACGAGCCGCAGCGCGCTTCGTCGTAGGACTCGCCGAAGTAATTCAGGATGAACTTGCGGCGGCACGACGAGCTTTCCGCATACTGCAGCATCATGGCAAGTTTGCTCTGGTCGTACGACTTCTTTGTTTCGTAATTTGCCAGGCTGAGCACGAGCTCGCGGTGTTTGCGAACGGCTTCGGTCAGCCCGTAAGCCGAGCGCCCGACGTGCTCGATGTACCCGGATTTCTTGAGCAGCGCGAGCACGACTTTCAACTTGGTGAGCGGGAGCTGCAAGATCTTGCGCAAGTCGGTCATCGAAACGCCTTCGCGCTGATCGCCGAAGACTTCGATGGTTCCGAAGACGCGCTGCACCTCTTCGATGTCCGGATACTTGCCGGTCAGGAAGTAGTTCTGCACGCGCGTGTCGCTCATACGGTAAATGAGAATGCATCGCGAAGGCAGTCCGTCGCGCCCGGCCCTGCCCGCCTCTTGCGTGTACGCTTCGAGCGATCCCGG
>PMFP01000016.1:14157-17685 GCA_003155175.1 Vulcanimicrobiota bacterium | reverse complement strand
CGGGCCCTTGCCGTCGATCGGATTGCCCAGCGGATCGACGACGCGGCCGAGGAGCGCTTCGCCGACGGGCACGGAGACGATGCGGCCCGTGCGGCGGACTTGCTGGCCTTCCTTGATGTCGGTATCGGCGCCGAGGATGATGACGCCGACGTTGTCCTCTTCGAGGTTGAGCGCGACGCCCTGCATCCCGTTGGGGAACTCGACCAGCTCCGACGCGCGGACGCCGCGCAATCCGTAGACGCGCGCGAGGTTGGCGCCCACTTCGATCACGGTACCGATTTCGTCTTCGCGAACGTCGCTTTCGAACGTCGCGATCTGCTGTTTGAGGATTCCGGCGATTTCGTCTGCGTTAATCATCCTATNNTCGAAGCGTTTTCCGTAAAGGCGTTCGAGCCGCCCGACCAAGGAGCGAAGGTCTTCGGCCCGGAGCGCTTCCGCCGAGGTCACCAGCAGCGGCTCGGTGCCGCGCGCCCGCTGCTCGAGCTTGGCGTACTCCGCGACGATCTCGCCCAGCATTCGCTCGCGCCGCTTACGCACGATCAAGAGCAGCGCGTGAAGCGCGATCGGGTCCACGCGACCCTTGAACGTCGCGAGAAACGCGCGCTCTTTGTCTTCCCGAGCGACGACCGGCGATTCGAAGAAGCGCTTTGCGCTTTCGTCCGCTCCGAGGGATTCGGACATGGCGCGCAGATCGCTGCCGACGCGCTCGGTTGCATCCCGCTCTCCCGCGAGAGAGAAGATCGCAAGCGCGTACCGCCGGGCCAGCTTTTCGTTAGCCACGATCGGCCTCCAGCGACGCGACGAACCCGCTCAGCAAGCGCTCGTTGACGGCGGGATCCATGCCGCGCTCGGCATCGCCGCGTGCCAGTGAGAACGCTTTGACGACCAGGTCCTGGCGCAGCCGCTCGCGAGCTCCGGCGAGCGCGCGGTCGAGCTCGCCGCGTGCGTTCCGCAAGGTCCGCTCGCCCGATTCCTTCGCGTCTGCGACGGCGGCATCGTATTCGAGTTTGGCGGCGTCCTCGCCGCGCTTGCGGATAAGATCCGCGTCGCGCTGCGCGTCGCCGATTCCGGCGCGCAGCTCGTCGAGCTTCGCTTTCGCCTCGTCCCGGTGGCGCTCGCCCTCGGCGATGGAACGGTTATTTGCTTCCTGCGCGGCGACGACTGCAGGTTGCACGAACCGGACCCATAGCCACGCCAAAACGAAGAGAAACGCGATCGAGGATACGACCTGGCTCCACATCGCGATCGCGTCGTAGTTCACGAGACGAGCTCCGGAACGGCGCGCGCGAGCATATCGTCGGCAAGCGATCGCACCAGACGATCCTCGCCCACGCGGGCCTTGTCCAGCTCCGCCTCCGCGTCGAGGTGGGCCCGTTCGACGATCGCCTGCGCCTCTTTCGCATAGTCGCCGGCAAGGGCGGCCGTCCGGTTCGATGCCTCGGCTCGGCCCTTGGCAATGGCGAGCTCGGCGTCGCGGCGAGCGCTCGCGCGCACCGATTCGGCCTTCTGACGGAGATCGGCGGCCTGCGCCTGGAAGGCGCTATAGTCGTCGGCCAGGGCGTTAATGTAGGCTCGGCGCTTGCGAATGGCCTCTCCGACGGAGCGCAAGAAGACGACGTTCAACAACGCGAAGAAAATCGCGAAGTTGATTAACTGAACCCAGAACGTTCCGTCGAGCGAGAGAAACATATGCCGCCGATTCGTCTAGTGGGCGAAGTGCTGCATCAAGCCGTTGGGCACGCCCACCACGACCAGTAGCATGTAGAACGCGAGTCCCAGTCCGATGATCGGGAACGCTTCCAAGACGCCGACGCCGAGGAAGAGAAACGTAAAGATGTTCGGCCGTGCCTCGGGCTGACGGGCTATCGCCTCGACCGCTTTGCTGGCGACGATACCGTCGCCGATCGCCGAGCCGAACGCGACGGCGGCGACGATGATGCCGAACGAGAGGAGGGTGAAGGCTGCAACCAACGCTTCAGAGCTCAAGAGAGTACCTTTCGAAGAATGCTAGTGATCGTCCGCGATCGCTAGCGAGAGATAGACGATCGCCAACAACGTAAAGACGAAGGCCTGAACCGTACCGACGAATAGATTGAAAAACTGGATGAAGAACGGGACGATCGCCACCGAGAGCGAGAGGTTCACCGGACCCACCGTCACGTGCGCTTCGACGATGTTCGCGATAATGATGAACAGCAACTCGCCTACGAGGATGTTGAAGAACAGGCGCGCGGCCAGCGTGGCGGGCCGGGTAACCTGCTCGATGAGATTGATCGGCAGAAGCCACCAAAAAGGCTGCACGAGATGTCCGAGCGCCTTGAAGCCCAGTTCTCGAAACCCGACGATCCACGTCAGGAAGAACACGACGAGGGCAAGCGGAACCGTCGTGTTGAGATCCGCCGTCGGCGAACCGCCAAACGGCAAGCCGAGCGCTTTAAACGGAAGAATTCCGAACTGATTCATTAAGAAAATGAAGACGAATAGCGCGATAAAGAAGGGGACGAAGGGCTCGCCCTTTTCACCAAGCGTACTCGTCGCAAGATCCGCGATGTAGTTGACCGCGCCTTCGACGACCGTCTGACGCCGGGTGACGTACGCCGACCGGTAGCTGGCGCCGATCCAAGCGAAGAACGCAAGCGACACGGCCATAACGAGCCAAGTCGTCACGATCGTATCGCCATGCACGGAACCCAATACCGGCAACTGCCAGATTGTGTGCTCCCCGAGCTGTTCGTGCACTATCGTACCGTCTCCACGACATTACTTCCGTTCGAACGCGCTTACGCTAATCGCGTATAAGGCGAGTGGGAGAAAGAACCCGGCGAAATACCACGCCATCGACCACCACGGACCTGCGACGGCGAACGCCACCGGGACTATACCGAACACCCCTACGCGAAGGAAACTACTAAAGACGAAGAGGCCGACGCCGCTCGTATCCACTAAGCGTTCTCCGCTGCGCATCGTGGCCAATGCATTGATCACGCCGCAGAGCCCTCCGGCCATCAGCGCCAGCGCGGGGTAGTGAAGCCATTTCAGGCACGCCAGCCCCACGACCGCCACGACGAGCAAGGACCGCACCGCGACCGACCGTTTGAGCGCATGATACCTCGCCAGGNNGAGGGGGGTCATCCTCCTGCATCGGCGGCCTTCACAGGGAGCGCATGAGAAGCCGGACGGCCGAGTACGCCCCCACGGCCATGCCCAGCGCCAGCCCAACGGGAGCCCAAAACCCCGCACCCGTCCGGCGATCCGCCAACACCCCGGCGGCCAGGCCGGCCAGCACGCATATCGTAAACGTTCCGCCGGCGGCAAGGACCGGCGCGGCCGCTTTCACACCCGGACGCCGGGCTCGAACGGCTCGGGGTAAGGGCCGCCCCGGAGACGGGCCAAGAGCCAGGCGACTATCCGCTCGCTTGCATGCCCGTCGCCGTAGGGATTCGCCGCCCGCGCCATGCGAGCGTACACCTCGGGAACGGCGAGCAGCTCGGCGGCCACTTCGACGATCTTCGCGCGCTGGTGCCCGAC
>PMFP01000016.1:1532-14151 GCA_003155175.1 Vulcanimicrobiota bacterium | reverse complement strand
GCAACCATCTGGGCGTAGTCGATCGGCTCGACCAAGACCACGCCGTCAACGTCGCCGAGGATTTCGCGCGCGACCGGCCGGACGCGCGGCGACGGATGGACGGGCCAGTAGATCTGCGGACGCGACGGAAGCTCGGCGATATCGCGCATCGCTTCGCACATCTCGCGCATGTGTTCGTGATTCTCGCGGCGATGTGCCGTGACGACGACGATGGGCCGCGAAAGATCTATACGCTCCCACCCGGGCGGCACGGGAAGATCGGTGCGGGACGCCGTCGCGATAAACGCGTCGATCACGGTGTTGCCGGTGACGACGATGTCCTCCGCCCGCACGTTCTCGCGAAGCAGATGTTGCTTTGCGAGCGGCGTGGGCGAGAAGTGATACGACGCGATCGTGCCGGTCAGACGCCGGTTCATCTCTTCCGGAAACGGAACCCAGCGGTCTCCGGTCCGAAGGCCGGCCTCCACGTGGCCGACCGGGACTTGGCGATAGAATGCCGCGAGCGCGGCCGACGTACTCGTCGTCGTGTCGCCGTGAACGAGCACGACGTCGGGCTTAGCCGCCGCGATCGCGCGCTCCATGCCTTCCAGAACGCGCGTGGTGATTTCGGTCAGCGATTGGTCCGCCGTCATGACGTCGAGATCGTACTGCGGCCGAATCGAGAACAAGTCCAGCAGATCGTCGAGCATCTGGCGGTGCTGGGCCGTGACGCACACGATGGGCTCGATTAGGGGATTGCCTTCGAGCGCGCGCACGACGGGCGCCATCTTGATCGTGTCGGGCCGCGTGCCGAACACGGTCATGACGCGCAGCGGCGCGTGCGCCACCGGTCCGTTAGATCGCATGGCGGAAGACGTGCGTGAACGTGCCCGAGAACGCCAGCGCGACCGCTCCCAAAAGCAAGCATACCGCGTAGATCAAGAACACCGCCTGTCTCGTGTTGAGTCCGAATCGAAAAATCAATTGGTGGTGGAAGTGCCCGCGATCGGCCTCGGTGATTGCCTTTCCGGCCACGGCGCGGCGGACGATCACGGCCAGCGTGTCGAGGACCGGCAGGGCGAGCACCACGAGCGGAATGACGACGCTCATCGCGATGGCCGTCTTGCTCGCGCCTAAAATCGAAACCGTCGCGAAGACGTACCCGATGAAGAGCGAGCCGGCGTCGCCGAGAAAGATTTTCGCCGGATCGAAATTAAAGCGAAGAAATCCGAGCGTCGCGCCCGCCAGCGAGATCACGACCAGGGCGACGACGGGATCTCCGTGCGTCACGGCGATGACGAACAGGAACAGGCTCGAGATCGACGCGACGCCCGCGAGCAGTCCGTCGAGGCCGTCGATGAAGTTGATTGCGTTCATCATGCCGACGTACCAGACCAGCGTGAGCGGAACGCCCAGCCAAAGCGGAAAGTCGATCCAATTCGTTCCCGGATTGTGGTCGAACGGATTGGTGATGCCGGGAATGATGAAACCGTACAGCATCGAGGCGAGCGCCACGACGATCTGCGCGAGAAACTTGTTGCGCGGCCGCATGCCCATGACGTCGTCCCAGACGCCCACGCCCAAGATCAGCATGCCGCCGAACAGCAGCCCGACCATGCCGTGCGCGGCCTCGAATTGGTCGGTCATCGCCTCGAGTTGATGCGAGGCGCTGTAATGGGCCAGCGAGGGAAAGAGCGTCTTGGGCGAAGAGAGCGCGATGCCGAGCACGACGAACAGCGCGACGCTGAAGCCGAAAAAGACGGCGAGGCCTCCGATGCGCGGAGTGGGAACCGTGTGGACGCGGCGCTCCTCGTCGATCCCGTCGATCACGCCGAGGTGCGTCGCCAAGCGAATCACGAGCGGCGTCGCCGCCGTCGTCACGAGCGCCGCGATCAGAAACGCGCCGAGATAGATCGCGATGGCGGTCCAGTTCGCGTTCACGCGATACGCCCCGCGCCGTGTGGAACCTGCGTCAGCGCGACGCCCGCTTCGGCCAGCAGATCGGCGGCGACGGCGTCCGGATACGCTTGATCGAAGACGATTTTCAGGACGCCCGCGCTGATCAACAGCTTGGAGCAATTGATGCACGGCTGGTGCGTGCAATACGCCGTCGCTCCCGCCAGGCTCACGCCGTGAAGGGCCCCTTGCACGATCGCGTTCGCTTCGGCGTGCGTCGCGCGGACGCAGTGCTCGTTGACGATGGTGCAGCCGATCTCGCTGCAATGCGCGACGCCGCGCGGCGCCCCATTGTAGCCGGTGGTAAGGATGCGGTGTTCGCGCACCAGCACGCAGCCGACCGTCGCGCGCGGACAGGTGGCGCGCGTCGCAACGGTCCGCGCGATTTCCATGAAATACGTGTCCCAGGACGGGCGCATGCCGGTCGCGCTACGAGCGCCGCACTACCTTCGCGGGAACGGCGGGGCGGCCGGGCGGCGAGCCGGCGGCCCATTGCACCGTTGCGGGGATTTGGCCGGTGTCCACGCGCTTCTCGTAACGCGCCGCGGTCCGGATCATGCCTTCGATCGTCGGATCGTCGAGTAGCGTCGGTTCGAGTCCGAGCGCGAGCAGGTGATTGTTCACCGAGCTGTAGTAGTGCAGTTCTTTTTCGACGCGCGGGTTCTCGACGTGCTGCAGCTCGACCGAAAGACCCATCGCGGCTCCGACCCGGACGACCGAATGCGCCAGCGAAAGCACGCTGAACGTTTGCGTAAATTGATTGAAAACGCGGAACTCGCCGGCCTCGGCGGGCGTCTCGACGGCGAGCCTGACGCAGCGCACCGTATCCACGATGTTGATGAATCCGCGCGTTTGGCCGCCGCGGCCGTAGACCGTCAGCGGGTGGCCGAGCGCGGCCTCGACGCAAAACCGGTTGAGCGCGGTTCCGTACACGCCGTCGTAGTCGAAACGATTGACCAGCGCGGGCGCGAGCGTCGTCTCTTCGGTGTCGAGTCCGTACACGACGCCCTGATTGAGATCGGTCGCGCGAAGCCCCCAGATGCGACAGGTAAAGAACAGCTGATCGCTGTCGCTGACCTTGGTGAGATGGTAGAACGAGCCGGGCTGCTTGGGAAACGGGAGCGTATCGCGGCGTCCCTTGTGCTCGATCGTGATGAAGCCTTCCTCGATCTCGATGTTCGGCGTGCCGTATTCGCCCATCGTGCCGAGCTTGACCAGATGCGCGGCCGGCGCGTGTTCGCGCATGGCCCAGAGCACGTTGAGGTTGCAGAGCGTGTTGTTGACCATCGTGAGCGCGGCGTGGTCGCGATCGATCATGGAAAACGGCGCGCTGCGCTGCTGGCCGAAATTGACGATCGCCTCCGGTTCGACGGTTTGGAACGCTTCGACCAGCGCGGCGTAGTTCGTGGCGTCGGCCTTGATGAAGCCGATCTTCTTGCCGGTCGTCGCTTCCCAGCTCCGCAGACGCTCGCCGATCCCACGAATCGGCGTCAGCGAGGAGACGCCCAGATCGCGGTCCCATTTCCGCCGCACGAGGTTGTCGAGTATCGTGACGTCGTGGCCGCACGCGGACAAGTGCAGAGCGGTCGCCCAACCACAGTAGCCGTCTCCCCCGATCACGAGGATGCGCATAGAATCTCCCTTAGGTTCGTTGCATAGTCGTCCAAGCGAAACGACCCCGCCTTGCGAAGGGCCGCCTCACTGAGCGATGGCCACGTAGCTTCTGCGGTGACGCTCACGATGGCCTCCGCCAGCGCGCGGACATTTCGCACCGGCACCGAGCGCCCCGCGTCGCCCATCCATTCGGGAATGCCGCCGATTGCATACCCCACGGCCGGACGGCCGCGCGCTTGCGCCTCGATTCCGACCAGACCGAACGGCTCGGGCCACAACGACGGGACCGCCATCGCATGCACGTCATCCATTGCTGCCCAGAGTCCCTTCTGGTCAAGCCATCCCAGGTGTCGAAGCCGGACCCCCAAACGCGAGGCCAGCGCGCGCGACGACTCGAGCTCGGGGGAGTCCGCTCCCGCGACCCTCAGCTCCGGGCGCACGCGCTCGGGGACCAGCGCGAGCGCGAAAACCAGCGAACGGAGGCCCTTCTGCGGCACGATGCGGCCGGCGAAAAGCAAGCGCGGCTCGGCCGGGGCCGGCGCCGGAGTTGCCACGTACGCGCCGGGGTCCACCGGCGGCGGAAGCACGAACGTGCGCGCGGACGAGCCACCATTGGCCGCGCACAACCCCGCCATGTACCGCGACGAGACGACCATGGCGTCCGCAGCGCACAGCGCCTTCCAGGTCGCCTCGCGAGCCCGGACTCGCCGCAGCGTCTCCGGGCGAGGGCCGCACACGCAGCCGCGCAGGACCGAGTTGACCAGGCACGCAGTTCCCATCGGCAGATCGCACGGAGCGGCGAATTGTTTGAAGAGACGGTCGCCGCTCGGGCAGAACGCCCGGTGATCGTGCAGTCGCACCACGAAGCGTTCCACGCGCCGAACCTCCCGCAAGATCGCCGTGTCGAACACGTTCGACGTCATGACGACGGTGGGGCGTACGGCGTCGATTTCGCGACGCACGTCGAGCGCCGCGTTCTCCGAGCCGGCCTCGTCTTCCGTCGCCCACGCGATTTGCCGAATCGGAATATCTTCGAAGTATTCGCCGGGGCGAACGGTCCGGGCCAAAACGCGCACCGGCAATCCGGTTTTCATCAGCGCGGGAATCGCACGGTTCAAAAAGACTTCCGTCCCGCCTTCCGCACCGGCGATGTCGCACAACAAGAGAAGAGACGGCTCGCGCAGTGCCGTGCTCTTGTTTCTAGGGTCCCGGCGGGATCGGAAGGACGGGAGCGGTGGCCCACGGCGCGGTTGTATCGATCGCCGGTGCGGCGGCCGCGCTCGGATTGACGACGTTGTTCGAGAGGACGCTTCCGAGGCCCGAAACGATGTCGTTCGGTCCGAATCCGTACAGTTTGTTGAGGCTGAGAACGGCCTTAACGGTGAGTCCGTTGACGGCCGATTGATTCAAGACCGCGGTCGCGTTCGAACCGTAGTTGTCGATGATGGTGTTGGACGAGATCGTCAAGCTGTTGGTCGCCCAACGGTATTGCGTTTCGCCGCCATAGTGGATCGCGGCGGGGTTCTGCGCGTGCGGGCCTTTTTCGATCACGCTGTTCTCTACGAGCGCCACGCCTGCGTTCGGCACGTCGATTTCATAACTTGCATCACCGGTGGACCCATCTGCAAAGACGCTCGTATCGATCGTCGTCTCGAACGCGCGGCTCTTGAGCTCGTGACCGACCACGGCATCGTGCGAATAGCTATGCGTGAATACCAGCCGGTGCACGTTGCCGATGTAGAGATTGTGAGAGTACCCGTCGCCGGCACCATTGTGCGAGAATTCGGAGCGATCGATCTGTATATTGCTGCGACCGGGCGTATAAGGTTCGGGCGCAAGAATGCCGTCCTGGTTATCGTGAAAGTAGCAGTATTGAACGATCAGATTCCCGCCCTCGGCGCGAATGCCGGCGGCGTTGTTGCCATCGGAAGCGGGAATGGACGCGCCGGAAAACTCGAAATTCTTTATCGTTAGACCCTTCTCGACGACGAGAAAACCTTTGAGATTCGGAGGAGGTTCGGTCGCTACCATTTTGACCATTCCGCCGACGCCGAGGATCGTTACGTTATGGTACACGTACGCAAAATCGTTCGTATACGTGCCGGAAACGACGTCGATCGTGTCGCCGTCCTGCGATGCCGCTAGTGCGGAGGCGACCGTCGTGTACTTGCGGCCCGGGCCTACCACCAGAGGGGTCGGAGTCGGACTCGCGGTCGCGACCGCCGCGCCGCGGGAGATCGCGGCGTCGCGAGCCGATTCGCCTTGAGATGCCGGCGGAATCGCGCCGCCGCCGTTCGAGCAGGCTACGGAACCCGCGGCAAGCGCGGCGAGCAGTATTCCCAGACGAAGCGTCACGACCGGCCTACGCTTACGGCACGTCGAAGCGATCGGTGAGTTCGCGGACGCGCCCGCGCAACGTTTCGATCTTCTCGCGCGTGGCGATGTCGTCGAGCGCCGCGCACATGATCTTCGCGACCTCGCGGCAATCGTCGCGACCGAAGCCGCGGCTCGTCAGCGCCGGCGTTCCGATGCGAATTCCGCTGGCCACCATGGGTTTTTGCGTATCGAACGGGATCGCGTTCTTGTTCACGGTGATGGCGATCTCGTCCAGGTACGCCTCGACCGCCTTCCCGGTGAGGCCCTTGACGCTCACGTCCACGAGCAAGAGATGCGTGTCGGTTCCGCCGCCGACCAGGCGAAGCCCGGCTCGCGTGAATTCTTCGGCCATCGCCTTGGCGTTTGCGATAACCTCGGACTGATAGACCGTGAAGCTCGGCGCGAGCGCCTCGCCGAACGCAACCGCCTTCGCGGCGATGACGTGCATGAACGGGCCGCCTTGAATGCCGGGAAAAACGCTCTTGTCCACGGCCTGCGCCCATTTTTCCGTGCAGAGAATCAGGCCGCCGCGCGGCCCGCGCAGCGTCTTGTGCGTCGTGGACGTCACGAAGTCGGCAAACGGAACGGGCGAGGGATGAAGATTGGCCGCGACCAGTCCGGCGATGTGCGCCATGTCCACCATCAACGTCGCGCCGACTTCGCCCGCGATCTCGCGAAACGGCGCGTACTCCATCGTGCGGGGATACGCGCTCGCGCCCGCGATAATCATCTTGGGCTTGTGCTCGCGCGCGAGCGCACGGACTTCGTCGAAGTCGATCAGCTCGGTGTCTTTGCGAACGCCGTAGGCCAGCGCGTTGTAGAGTTTGCCGGAGAAACTCACTTTGGTCCCGTGCGTGAGATGGCCGCCGTGCGCGAGCGACATGCCCAGAACGGTGTCGCCCGGCTGCAGGTGCGCCATGAAGACGGCCATGTTGGCCTGCGCGCCGGCGTGCGGTTGCACGTTGGCGTGTTCGGCGCCGAAGAGGCGCTTGAGCCGGTCGATCGCGAGCGTTTCGGCAACGTCCACCCACTCGCATCCGCCGTAATACCGGCGCCCCGGATAGCCCTCGGCGTACTTGTTGGTCATCACGCACGCCATCGCTTCGCGAACGGCGCGGCTCGCGTAGTTCTCCGACGCGATGAGCTCGAGGTTCTCCTTTTGACGCCGCTCCTCGCCCGCGATCGCGGCAAAGACTTCCGGGTCGTTGGTTTCGACGTGGCTGCGCGAGAGCATATCCATATTAAAGCAGGTCCTTCGGCGTCAGCGCGTCGGTGACCGCCCCGGCCTCGAGGTCTTTGAGCGTGCGGGCACGCTGCGCGTCGCCGAATTCGAAGAGCTGCTCGGTGCGGTGCGCGTGGCGCCCGCCGTCGAAGGGCGTCTCGAAGAAGACGTTGACGAGCCGCTCGATCATCTCCCAGCCCGTCAGGCGCTCGGAGAGCGCGAGCACGTTCGCGTCGTTGTGGTGCCGCGCCAGCTCGGTCATGTAGGGTTCGAAGACCGGAGCGCAGCGGATGCCCGGAACTTTGTTGGCCGCCATCGCGATGCCCAGCGAGGATCCGCACACCACGATTCCGCGGTCCGCCTGTCCGCTCGCGACCGCTTCGCCGACCGCGTATCCGTACTGCGGGTAATCCACCGGCGTATCGTCGTGCGTTCCGAAATCGATGATTTCGTAGCCGCGGTCGCGCAAGACTTGCGCGATGCGATCTTTGTAACCGAAGCCGGCATGATCGGCGCCGAGGGCAACTTTCACAGCAGAGGGCTCTCCCCGAAGCGGTCGAACGTCGGACGCCGATGAAACTAGCCTGCGCGAGCGGTGCTTTCCATCGCCAATTCGAACGCGGCGACCTGACGCAACTCGAGTTCCTCGATCTGTGCGCGCGCGACATCGCATGCGACGGCGTGGTTCTCGATGCGCGGCACTTTCCGCGAACCGACAGCGACTACCTCGCACAGGTCAAGAAGATGGCGACCGACCTCGGCCTCGACGTCGTTGCATTTTCCGACGAGACGTTTTTCGGCGGCGACGAGACCGCGATGCGGGCGGCGCTGGCCCGGGCGCTCGAGGTCGGCGCGCCGATCCTGGCCGCACCCCTGGGCGGCGAGCGAGAACGGTCCTGGAGCGATCAACTCGCGCTGATCAACGCCGCGACCGGGCTGGCCAAGGCCGTCAACGTCACGATCGCGGTGCGCAACGCGCCGGGCACGTTTGCGGCGAGCGTTCACGATTGCAAGCGCGTCTCCAAAGAAGCCGACTCGGCATGGCTTCGCTTCGGGCCGGACGCGCAGGCGTTCGACGCGAGCGGTGATCCCGCCGACCTCGCCGCGCGCACGGTTTTCCTCTGGAGCGTAGCCGGCGAGCAGACGGAAGTCTCGACCGACGCCGTGTTCAAAGCCTTTCCGGACTTCCGCGGCTACCTCGCAATCGACGAACCGTCCGGCACGATGACCCCCGCAGATGCAACGAGCGCGACCCGCACTTGGCGGATCGCGCTCGCAACGAAGTTGCTCAACCACACGTAACGTCTGCCGAGCGAGGTTCGAACCTGCGTTCAGCAGGTGGGTGCGGCCCGGGCGCCGGTCCGGCAGCTGTTTCCAGCTCAGCTGAACCGTCGTATCCGGAGCTGATGCTCCCTAAGTTAACATATCGGCTCGGGACCTATTGCACGGTACGCGATACACGCAGTCGAGCCTCTCTACGGTACCACCATCCGTCAAGCGTTGCCTGAGCCGAGCACGGGAGCGTAGGCAGCGAGGGCGTCTTTGCGGGCGGCGGCATGATCGACGATCGGAAAGGGGTACTCCTCGCCGATGCGGCAGCAGGATTCGGCCTGCAGGAGCGGCGGCATCGTCCACGGCGCATGCACGAACTTGGGCGGAACGCGAGCGAGCTCCGGAATCATCGCTTTGACGAACGCGCCGGCGGGATCGAACCGCTCGCCCTGCGTCACGGGATTGAAGATGCGAAAGTACGGCGCCGCGTCGGTTCCGGTGGACGCGGCCCACTGCCAACCGCCGTTGTTCTGCGCCAGATCCGCATCGGCAAGGTGCAGTTCGAAGTAGCGCTCCCCCCAGCGCCAGTCGATCAGCAAATCTTTGGTCAGGAACGACGCGACGATCATGCGCAGCCGGTTGTGCATCCAGCCGGTCTGGTTGAGTTGGCGCATGGCCGCGTCAACGATCGGATAGCCGGTGCGCCCGGCGCACCATGCCTCGAACTCGCGCTCGTCGTTTCTCCACGGGATGAGCGCTGCGGCTTTGACGAACGGACCAGTCGCCACGTAAGGAAATCGCTTCAAAATCATCTGATAGAACTCGCGCCAAATCAATTCCGAGAGCCACACGTCGAACGGCTGCGCGCTTTCGACGCACGTTCGAATGCCGATCGTCCCGGCGCGCAGCTGTGGAGAGAGACGCGAGGTCGCGTCGAGCTCGGGGAAGTCGCGGGCGGATGCGTAGCGTTCGGCGTCGCCGCCGGGAGCGACGAAACCCTCCAGCATCTCGCGAGCGACGCGCTGCGAACAGGCCGGGTACGCAGGCGAGGAAACGAATCCGAAATCCTCGGGTCGCGGACGCGCGTGCGTCTCCGGTATCGCGTCGCGCCGCACCAGCTTTCCTTCGATGGCGCGCTCCGACGGAACCGGACCGCGCGGCGCGATGCGATACCGGTCCAGCCACGCGCGTTTGTACGGCGTGAAGACGCGGTACGCGGCGCCCTGCAGTGTCGAGACTTCGTCGGCACCGAGAACGACGTGATCGAGGTACGCGTGCGCCGCGACGCCGTCCGAGCGAAGCGCGTTCGTGACGGCGGCGTCGCGTTCGATTGCTTGCGGCTCGTAGTCTTCGTTGTAAAAGACGGCTTGGGCGTCGACGCCGCGCACGAACTCCGCTAGCTCTCGTACCGGGTCTCCGCGGAGCACCGCAAGCTCGCTTCCACGGGCGCGAAGGTCGTCGCGCAACGCGGCGACGGCGCCGAAACAGGCTTGCACGAGCGGTGCACCCATACGTTCGCTCGCGAGCAGCACCGGGTCCACCACGAACGCAGGGACGATTTCGGCGGCCGACGCGGCGGCGTGCATCAGCGCGACGTTGTCTGCGAGCCTGAGGTCGCGCCGGAGCCATACGACCGCGCGCCGGTACTGGGGCTCGCTCATCGTGCGGGCAGTTCGGTCGAACGCGGCCCGCCCCTGGCGCGGGACTCGCGGCCGGGGAACGCCGTTTGCAAAGTGGAATGCGACCGCCATGCCGACGCTTTCAATTACCGTAACCCCGCTCGAACTTCCACTGGTGCATCCGTTCCGCATCGCGCGCGGAGTCGAACTGGTCGCCAGTACCGCGCTGATTCGCGTGCGCGCCGGGGAGATCGAGGGAATCGGGGAAGCGACCCCGATCGAGCGCTACGGCGAGACGGTCGCGAGCGTTTCGGAAGCCTTCGCGCGCTACCGGCCCGCGACCGGCGATCCGTTCCGCCTCGAAACCTTGCTGGATCCGTCGCTGCCCGCGTCGGCTCGCGGTGGCTTCGACATCGCACTGCACGACGTCATCGGCAAAGCTACCGGCAAGCCGCTCTACGCTCTGCTCGGACTCGACCCGGGCGCGACGCCCGTGACCTCGTTCACGGTCGGCATCGCCGATCCGGACGAAACGCTGCGCAAGGTGGCTGAGATCGGCGATCACCCGATCCTCAAGGTCAAATTGGGCGAAGGCTCGGCCGCGGAACAAGTCGAGACCGTTGCCGCGATTCGCAGCCGTTACTCCGGCGCGATTCGCTTGGACGCAAACGAAGGCTGGGACGTCGCCGAAGCGATCCGCATCTTGCGCGATCTGGAGCGCTTCGAGATCGAGTTTTGCGAGCAGCCGATCCCGGCCGGATCGCCGGCCGGTCTGCGCGCGGTTCGCGAAGGCACGACGATCCCGATCGTCACCGACGAGGACTCGCTCGTTGCCGCGGACCTGCCCGCTCTGTACGGTTGCGTGGACGGAATCAACGTCAAGCTCGCCAAGTGCGGCGGCATTCGCGGCGCGCTTGCGATGATTCACACGGCGCGGGCGATGAATCTCAAAGTTATGCTGGGATGCATGGTGGAGAGCGCCGTCGCCGCGACGGCCGCCGCGCATATCTCGCCGCTGGTGGATTGGGCGGACATTGACGGCCCGTTTCTCACCGCGAGCGATCCGTTCTCCGGCGTGACCTACGATCGCGGCAAGCTCGTGCTTCCCAGCGCGCCCGGTTTGGGAATTCGCGAGACCGCACTCGCGTGACGGTGCGCCGCTACCTGGTGCTCGCGCCGGGACACTTTGCCGACGACGCCAAGACCGCGCACGGCGTCATTCGCTACGGCCGCGACGAAATCGCGGCGGTCGTCGACCCGTCCTGCGCGGGCCGCAGCGTCCGCGACGTCGTGCCGTATCTGGAATGCGACGCGCCCGTCGTCGCTTCCGTGACCGAAGGCCTCGCGCAGCGTCCGACGGCGCTGCTCATCGGCACCGCGCCGGTCGGCGGCGCGCTTCCGCCCGCCTGGCGGAGCAGCGTGCTCGACGCGATTGCCGCCGGGCTCGAAATCGTGAGCGGGCTGCACGAAATGCTGGGCGACGACGCGGAGTTCGCGGAAGCGGCCGAGCGCAGCGGCGTTCGCATCACCGACCTGCGCAAGCCGCCGGCAACGCCCGTCTTCACCGGCGCTGCGTACGGCGTCGCGGCGCCCGTATTGCTCGCGGTCGGCAACGACTGCCAGGTCGGCAAGATGACCGTCGTGCTGGAGCTCGCGCGCGCGGCCGCTCGCGCCGGCGTACGCGCCGAGTTCGTGCCGACCGGACAGACCGGCATCGCGATCGCGGGTTGGGGCATCGCGATCGACCGCGTCATCTCCGATTTTGCCAGCGGCGCATCCGAGCAGCTCGTCTGCGAAGCCGCGCGGCGCAATCCCGATCTCATTTTCGTCGAAGGCCAGGGTGCGATCAACCATCCCGCCTACGCGCCCGTCACGCTCGCGCTCATGTACGGATGCGCGCCGGATGCACTCTTGCTCGTCTGCGATCCCGTACGCGAGAAGCTCGAAGGCTTCGATGCGCGCACGATGGGCTATCGCGAGTTGATCCGATTGCACGAAGCAATCCTCGCCCCGGTAAAGCCGGCGGCCGTCGTCGGCATCGCGCTGAGAACGCGCGGCCTCGACGATTCGGCCGCGTGGGCCGAGATCGAACGCGCGCGAGCCGAAACGCTGCTGCCGGCCGACGACGTGGTGCGCAACGGCCCCGACCACCTGTTCGGCCAGATTCGCCCGGCGGTCGTCAAGCGGCAGCCGGCTCACGCGACTGTGACCGCGTGACCGACGCGCGCAAGCGCAACGCCGTCGCGGCGATCCTTGCGCTGCTTCTCGCTGCCGGTTGCACGCACGCCGGAAACCCAGACACGAACGGAACGCGCCATGCCTGGACGATCCCGGGCGTCGTGCGCCTGGGCGAAGTGGCGGAGCCCGACAGTCTCAATCCGATGTTCGGCCACACCGAAGCCACCGACATCGCCGACGGCCTCATTTTTTCGTTTCTGTTGCGGTACGACGATAAGGGCAATTACATTCCGGACCTCGCGACCGTCGTCCCGACGCTCGCCAACGGCGGCATCAGCAGAGACGGCAAGACGATCACGGTGCACCTGCGCAAAGGCGTGCGCTGGTCCGACGGCGCGCCGCT
>PMFP01000016.1:0-1483 GCA_003155175.1 Vulcanimicrobiota bacterium | reverse complement strand
GCGATGGGCGGATCGGCGTATCCTCCGCTTCCCGCGCATCTGCTCGCCGGGTTGCCGAACATCAATACCGCACCGTTCAACGCCGCGCCGATCTCCAGCGGCCCGTATCTGCTCAAGGCGTGGGACCACGGCAGCCAGCTCACGTTCGTTCCCAATCCGCTCTACTTCCGCGGACCGCCGAAGCTGCGCGAAGTGGACTGGAAAGTGATTCCCGACGTCAACACGCTCTTCACGCAGCTCCAGACGCACGAGATCGACGTCTACGCGACCGTGGACGAGAACCACGTGGACCGCCTGCCGTCCATAGACGGCATCGTCGTGCACAAGAGTTTGATCGCGTCGTGGCGGCATCTCGGGTTCAATACGTCCAAGCCGCTCCTTTCCGACGTGCGCGTCCGGCGCGCGATCGCCGAAGCGGTGGATTGGACGCGCATCAACGACACCGTCTACCACGGGTACAACCAACTCGGCACGTCGGACATCTATCCCGGTTCCTGGGCGGCGCCGTCGCTGCCGCCGTATCCCCACGACGTCGTCGACGCGTCGCGGCTGCTGCGAGAGGCCGGCTGGCAGATGGGCGCCGACGGCATGTTGCACCGCGGATCCCAACCGCTGCAGCTGACGATTTCCACGGGGACCAACAAGGCGGAGAACGCGCAAGCCGAAGTCGTGATTGCTTCGGAGCTCAAACCGCTCGGAATCGACGTGCAGATCCGGAACTATCCGATCAACGTGCTGTTCGCACAGAACGGCCCGATCTACAGCGGCAAGTACGACCTGGAGTGGACGGTCGAGACCAACGGCCCCGACCCCGACAACTCCGGATCGTGGAACGGCGCGTTCATTCCCCCGCACGGCGCCAACACGTCTTGGCTCAACGATCCCATCGTGAACCAAACAAGCATCGCCGCGCTGCGCACGTTCGATCCGGCGGCGCGCAAGGCGATCTACCAGCGCGAAGAAGAGCGCCTGCGCCAACTGATGCCGGCCGTCGTCTTCTACTGGGAGAACTCGTACACCGCGACCAATTCGGATCTAAAAAACTACAAACCGGCCGCATTCATCGCCGACACCTGGAACGCATGGGAGTGGCAGATCTAAGTGCCGTACGCGCAAGTGCTCAACGTATCGGGCGGCGCGACGCTGCTCTTCGAACCCACGCGAACCGGCGTTCCCAGCTGGAACACGTTTGCGCCCGAGGGGAATCTGCAGTTTCGGCTGTTGCGAGCGCACGAGCCCGCGACGCCGTTCGTAGATCTCGCGCAGTGGCATGCGTCGGGCCGCCGCTCGCATAGCCAAGAAGGTCACGGGCTGCGCGTCGAGACCGACACGATTACGAGCGACATGCCGTTCGACGGAATTGAACTGCGCGCGGACGGCGTGGATTTCAACCTGCTCGCGTTTTCTTCGCCGGGGCGTGCATCGCCGTCGCTGCCGTATGCGCGGGACGCCATGATTCTGGACGTTCCGCGACGATCGCAAT
>PMFP01000050.1 GCA_003155175.1 Vulcanimicrobiota bacterium | reverse complement strand
ATTCGGCGGATACTTTGCCAACATAGCCGGCGGAGTCGCACTCAAAGCCAGCGGCACGAGCGGCGGAGTCGCGGGTGAATCAACGAACGGCAACGGCGTCCAAGGCGCGACGTCGTTTTCGAACGCCGGCGCGACTATGTTCCAAAAGGCAGGCGTGCTGGGTGAGGACCTCTCGACCAGCGGGAGGTACGACGCCGGTGTAGCCGGCACGTCCACCAACGGCTTCGGCGTATACGGCACGTCGGCAAGCGGCACGGCCATCTATGGCACCGCGCTCACTGGCACCGGCGTTTACGGAAGCGTTACGGGTACGACGGGAGACGCGAGCGGCGTCTACGGCAACGATCAAAGCACGGCGGGCGGCGCAGGCGTCTCCGGCAGCTCGCTCAACAATATCGGTGTATTAGGGGTTTCCGATTCTTCGACGGCACCGGCCATCAGCGGCTACAGTAACGGGGGTGGTCCCACGTTCGTCGGCGGCCGCCTCGGTGGAGACACGATGTCGGTCGACGCGTCCGGGGACATGATCCTCGCCGGTAATCTGACGGTGGACGGAACGATCTACGCCCGAAGCACGACCATCAGTTCGTGCAGCCCAAGCTGCCCGAGCCCTCAAGCGGTGATCGAGCGCACGGGCGAGGGACACCTCATCGCCGGCCAGGGTCACGTTCAGCTCGATTCGGCCTTTGCCTCGCAGCTCGACAATACGAAGGCGTATCAGGTATTCCTCACGCCCGACGGAGACAGTCAAGGCTGGCTCTACGTGGCGGAAAAGACGGCAAACGGATTCACCGTGCGCGAGAGCCATCATGGGGCGTCTACGATCGGTTTCGACTATCGCATTGTCGGCACGCCGCGCCGAATCGAACTGCCGCGTCCGATTCAAGTTCGCATGCCCGGCGAACTTCGTCTGCAACGGCAGCCCGGAGTCCGATAAGTCCAAACCCTTATAATGGTGGGCCTTCGAGAGGTTTTTCGGGCCGGCGTTTGACATAGAGGGCTTTGCTCGACTGGTGTCACGGCGCGTGTGGTCACGGAATCCCGGGGGAGGCAGTCTTTTATGCCGATGTACATGGACATTCACGAGGTGCCGGGCGCCACGCCGGAGGCCGTGGCCCGCGCCCACGAAGCCGACCTCGCACACCAGGGCGAACATGGTGTTGAGTATCTCAAGTACTGGGTGAACGAGAACACCGGTACGGTGTTCTGCCTGTGCAAAGCGCCAAGCAGCGAGGCGGCGACGGCCGTGCACCGCGAATCTCACGGGCTCGTCGCGTCAAAAATCATCGAGGTCGTGCCGGAAGTCGCGGAAAATTTCCTTGGCGCTTCCGCGGTAGACTCCGCGGGGGCGGCGATCGTGCCCGGAAGCGGCGAACACGACACCGCGTTCCGGACGATCCTATTCACCGATATCGTCGAGTCGACGTCGATGGCGCAGCGCATAGGAGACGACGCGGCGGTGGCCCTTCTCAACGTTCACGACGCGATCGTCCGCGAGGCTCTGGCCAACTTCACCGGTCGAGAGGTCAAACATACCGGTGACGGCATCATGGCATCCTTCATCTCGGCGGCGTCGGCCGTGCGGTGCGCGACGCAGATCCACAGCGCGTTGGACGCCTACGCACGCGAGAACCAAGAGGCCGGCCTGCGCGTAAGAATCGGCGCCGCAGCGGGAGAACCGGTCGAGAGTCACAACGACCTGTTTGGGACGACGGTGCAGCTGGCGTCGCGGATCTGCTCGCACGCCGAGCCCGACCAGATCCTCGTTTCGAACGTCATCGCCGAGCTGTGCATCGGAAAAGTTTTGCAATTCCAAGACTTGGGCGAAGTCGCATTCAAAGGATTCGAGTATCCGGTGCGCGTTCACGCCGTCGTTCGTCCTCGTCGCGCGGACGTCGCGCCGCGCGATTCGTGAGTTACGTACCGCCCTTTGCCGAAACTTCGGCGATCGCTTCGTCGAGACCGGGGGCGTCGGGGTCGAGGATTTTGGCCTTCTGGTAGCAGTCGAGCGCTTCTTTCGGTTTCTCGAGTCCCCGAAACGCGTCGCCCATCGCCTGCCAGGCTTCGCCGTTATTGAGGTTGATCGCGATCGCGTCGGCGGCGGCGTCATGCGCTTCGGCGAACTCTCCGGCGAGCGCATAACCTTGAGCCTGCGTGGCGAGATACCGATCCTTCGATCCGGTTCCGTGATCGATCGGGTTTTTCATGAGGGCGACGACTTCGCGGCCGGTGTGCGCCCGGTATTCGGGGTCGGGAGATTCCAGCGCTTGCACGACCTTGTGTTTGGAGAGCGCGTGCGCGCCCCGCACCGCGACGCTGCGCAGGTGCGCGTCGCCCATGAACTGAGACGCAAGGGTGGCGGCGTAGGCCTTGTGTTCGGCGTTGAGCAGCGCACCCACGGCAGTTGAATCTTCACCGGTCATGGAGTGCGAGGCAAAGGCCGCGATCGAATCGGCGAACGGTTGAAACTCGGCTTTTTGCTGCTCGATGCGCGGAATGAGTGCGACGAAAATCTCAACCTTCGCATCTTGGTATTCGCGATGCAGACGGTCGAGGGTCTCCTTGCGGGCCTTCTTATCCTGACGGCCTTTTTGCGCATCCTGCCGGCGGGATAACCAACCAAACATGGGGAGGCTTTTCGCGCCGCCTCTCCCCCTGGCCTGGACCGACGGCCCTACTTGGCGTGCGGGGCCATGATCTGGCCGAGCATGTCGGCCCTGCCGTCCACGCGCACGAGATGCGGATACCGGGGACCGTCGTGATAGTCGACCGCGTACGTTCCGTACCACCCGTTCTGCGAAGCGATGATCGAGATCGGCGACGCGCTCGTCTTAGCATCGTCCAGCGCGAACTTGAGCACGTCGGCGCTGAATTCCTGACCGTCCACGGCGACGATCTTCATGTCGGGGGCCAGGCCTGCGTTCCACGCCGGCGAGCCGCGCCGCACGTCGTCGATGGCGCCGTCCTTGCCGATGTCGATGCCGAGCGAATACCAGGCGTTCGTGGAGTGGGTATCCGAATCGGAGGCATCGATGTACGTATTCGGCGTGCTGGTGTAGACGAGCCGCCAGCCCGCGCGTTCGATCTCGCCGGCCGGCGGATGCGTCGCCACGTCGTAGACGCGCGTCTGAAAGAAATCGTGCCAGTCGTACGCGACGACTTGATCGAGCATGCCTTCGATGTCGGCGCGCGTGTACGTCACGACGTGCGGGGCGCTGCTCGGCGGTCCGGCGTAGAGGTGCAAGAAGTCGTCGAGCGATTTCGTGCCTCCGCTCTTTTCCCGAATGATCGTGTCGGCGTCGAGCCAGATCAGCTCCCCCTCGTTGTAGAAATCGGTGGTCGTGCGTCGCAGCGAGCTATACGGACCGCCGGCTTCGTAAAGATAGGGCGCCGCCGTCGTCGTATCGGCCAGCGGGATTTCGTCGCGTCCGCGCTCGTTGTCGAGCTGCGCGTACAACTCCGCCAGATATTCCGGGTACGTCTTGGGGTCGCGAATGCCGGCGCGGAAAGAGATGAGATCCCCCAGATACTGGTTCATGCCTTCGTAGACCCAGAGGAGATCCGTCTGCATCGGCATCTGATAGTTGGGCGTCGTCAGATCGTCGGGGCGGCGGTATTTCCCGTTCCACGAGTGTGACATTTCGTGCGGGAGCAGGTCGCCGCCGTCCATTTGCTCGTCTTCGCTTTGCATGAAGTCGGCCGGCGCGCGATCGTCGCTGGACTCGTGGTGCTCGATGCCTTGGAACCCGATGTCGTCGCTGAGCGTGAGCATCGAGTGATAATTGTTCCAATGGCGCGCCCCGTACAGCGCGAGCAATTCGGTCGTCATGCGCTTGTACGCCGCGAGGCGTTCGGCCGGAATGTCGAGCAAGTCTTGCGGCTCGTCGGCGAACACGTCGAGCGTCGTCGTCGCGGTGCCGTCCGTCCACGTGACGATATGCTGCGCGTAACGCCCCATGTCCAGCGGCGAGTCCACCAGCGTCTCGAGCTTGACCGGTTCGAAGTCGATGCGGTTGCCGTTCGTGCTCGCGGGCGTGAGCGCCGTCGCGTACTTCCACCCGTCGGGCAGGATGATGCTCGGCTTAACGAAGACGCTGCGCGAATTCGTATCGGCTTGATAGAGCAGGTCGCGGTTCCAGTTGACGATCGCGACGTTGCGCGTTCCCATGGCGTCGTTGGGCGCGTTGACGATCGCGGTGAACGTGGCGTCCACGCGGGTCACGCCGGGCGGCACGGTTATGTGAAACGCGTACATGTCTACCTTGTCGCGCTCCCATGCGATCGGCGATCCGTTCGCGCTCACGCGCAATCCGGCGAGGTCGCCGAGCGGCCCCGTCGGCCCGTGTTCGCCCGGGATCCATTTCGGGAAGACCAGCGTAAACGGACCCGGCTGCACCGGAATGCTCAGGTGGGTCGTCATGAACCCGCGCGGCGCGGTGCTGGCGTCGATCACGACGGTCATCGGGTTGCCCTGCGTTGCGACAGAAGTCGCTAGCGCCTGCGCGCACGCCGGGGCGCTCGCGAGGCCGCCAAGCACCGCGAGACTCCACGCAAAAAAAAGAGACCGGCAGACGCGCATTCACTGTTCCTCTTAAGGATGAGCTGAGAACCTGTCCGAGAAATCGCTGGGCAGGATTGGGGAGCGGGATACTGCAACTCAACCGGGTTCTCCCGGCACTCCGCCGGGATTTCGTGTGTTTTATGGAGGCGCGCCCCCCGTGAAGATCGTGGTTACGGTCAAACTCGTGCCGGATCCGAATGCGGAAAAGCATATCGATCCCGCGACGAAGCGTTTGGTTCGCACCGGAGTCGAGACGGTGCTGAATCCGTACGACGAGTACGCTCTTGAAGCCGCGCTGCAGCTCAAGGAGCGCGCCGGCGGCGATACGACCGTGACGGTCTTCGCGATGTCGCCCGAATCGCTCAAGGAAATTCTGCGCAAAGCGCTGGCCATGGGCGCCGACGAAGCGGTGTTGCTCAGCGATGCCGGCCTGGAAGGCAGCGACGTGTGGGCGACGTCGTACGCGATGGCGCACGCGCTCAAGAAGATCGGTTTCGATCTGCTGGTCGTGGGCGGTTTGACCGACGACGGCAGCACCGGCGCGGTTCCGGGCGCGCTGGCCGAGCAGCTCGGCCTGCCGTGCATCACCAACGCGCGCAAAGCCGACATCGCCGACGGCAAACTGCACGTCGAGCGCGAGACCGATACCGGATATCAAACGGTGACCGCGCCGCTGCCGGCGCTGCTCACGACGGCACTGACTTTCGGCGAGCCGCGCTACGCCTCGCTCAAAGGCATCATGGGCGCGAAGAAAAAGACGATCTCGACGCTGACGCTGGCCGATCTCGCGCTCGACGCGCCCGTCGGCGAGAGCGGCTCGAAGACCGAGCTGGTCGCGTTCGCTCCGCCGCCGGTGCGCGGCAAAGGCCGGATCGAAACCCCGGAAGACGGCGCGGCCGGTGCGAAATTGATCTTCGATTTCCTCAAAGAAAAGAAGCTGGTCTGATGAAAAACGTCATCGTTTACGTCGAGCATCGTCACGGCGCAACGCGCAAAGTGACGTTCGAACTCGCGACGCAAGCGCACGCGATCGCCGAGCAGCTGGGCGGTAAGGCGCACGCCGTCGTTCTAGGCGCCGGCGCGGCTCGACTTGCCGAAGCGCTCACGGCCTATCCGCTCGACGTCGTCCACGTAGCCGAAGATGCCGACGTCGATACGTATCTGCTCGATCCGGCCGTGGATTATCTCGAGGCGGCGGCGCGCGCGGCGGGTCCGTCGCTGATCCTCATTCCCAACACGCTCTCGGGCCGCGACGTCGCCGGGCGTCTCGTCGCACGGCTGGGCGCGGGCGTTGCCGCCGACGTCGTCGACGTCAAGATCGAGGGCGGCCGCGTCGCGTGCGTCTCGCCCAAGATGGGCGGCGCCGAGATTACGACCTGCGTCCTCAAGCCGGCCGACTTCGGCATCGCCACCGTTCGCCCCAACGCATTCGCGGCGCAGCCCGGCGGGGCCGGAGCCGCCATCGAAACCCTCGCCAAGCCGGCCGGAAAGTCGTACGCCGCGGTCGTGGACAGCGACGTTGAGGAAGGCTCGGGAGAACTCGCGCTGGAGGAAGCGCCGGTCGTGATCGCCGGCGGTCGCGGCCTGGGGGGCGCCGAGCCCTTCGACACGCTGCTCAAGCCGCTGGCCGAAGCGCTCGGAGGCGCGGTCGGCGCGTCCCGCGCGGCCGCCGACGCGGGCTGGGTCCCGTACAGCCTCCAAATCGGGCAGACCGGCAAGACCGTCAGCCCGAACCTCTATATCGCAATCGGCATCTCGGGAGCGATACAACATAAGGTCGGTATGCGTTCCTCGAGTACGATCGTCGCCGTCAACAAGGACGGACAAGCGCCCATCGCCGAGTTTTCGGACCTGGTGGTGGTGGGCGATGCGTTCAAGATCGTGCCCGAACTCACCAAGCTCATTCAAGCCGCTAAGGCGTAAAAGGAAGTCTCTTGAAACGTTACCTACTGGCCGCGATCGCGGCGCTTGCTCTCGCGGGCGCCTACGTGGCGGCATCGCCTAGCGCGCAGGCTAAGAACACCGCAACCCCGTCGCCGTCCCCGTCGCCCTCGGCTCTGCCGACGGCCTCGCCGGAACCGCCCGACGTCGCCATCCCGCGCCTGGAAGCTCGGCTCAAAGCCAACCCGAACGACCAGGAGGCGCTGGGCGAACTGGCGAGTCAATTCCTCGCGATCAATCGCCCGGATCTCGCGCTCGCGCTGACGCAGCACCTGTTGCAGCTCGGCGCGCGCACGTACCAGACGTACGCGCTCGACGGCTACGCGCAGCAGCAGCTCGGAAACACCAACGCCGCAATCGGCGACTTCGAACAAGCCTCGACGCTCGACCCGACCAATCTCAGCGTGCTCTCGCAGCTCGCCGAACTCTACTTGCGCACGAATCGTCCGCAAGATGCCGAACGCGTCGCCAAGCGCGCCGTGACGTTCAACAAGACCGAGCCCCGGGCGTACATCGCGCTCGGCGCCGTCTACGCGGCCGAGCAACACTACGACGACGCGCGCGCGCAGTACGAGCTCGCCTATCAGCAGGACCCCAAGAGCACCGACGCGCTCTTCCAGATCGCGACGACCTACGCGGTGCAGAACAACATTCCGATGGCCCTGACGACGATCCAGCGCGCGCTGGCGATCGATCCCAAGAGCGTCGACGCGCTGGTCTTCAAAGCCGATCTTTACGCCAAGCAGAACGACGACGCGAAGACGTCGGCCGCCTACGACGACGCCGTGGTCGCCGCGAGCAGTGACGATCAGAAGGTCGCGATTCTGATGCGCAAGGCCGGCTACTTCGTGGATCAAAAGAAGTACTCGCAAGCCGATGCGATCTTCCAGCAGACGATCGCCCAGTATCCCCGTTCCGCGGCCGCGCTGGTGGCGTACGGCGACTTCCAAGCCCTTCAGCGCAATTTAGGCAAAGCCGAAACCGAGTGGCAGGCCGCGCTGGCGATCGACAAGGACAACCCTCAGGCGCTGGCTCGCATGGGACAATTGAGCATGCAGCAGAGCCGCTACACAGACGCTATCGGCTATCTCAAGCACCTCACCCAAGTTGCGCCGGACGCGCAGGCGTTCGCCCTGCTCGGCCAGGCGTACTCGTACGTGCACGATTATCAGAGCTCGCGCGACGCGTGCAGCAAGAGCTTCCAAATCCAGCGTTCGCCCGGAACGCTCGGCTGTATCGGCGGCGCCGATTACGAGTTGAAGAACTACAAAGAGGCCGCGGCGATCTTCGACGTGATCGACCGCGCCGCGAAGGGCTTCCTGGATTCGAACCCGCAGTTGCTTTACATCGCGGCGAAGAGCTACGAGCACAACAATCAGCGCAGCAAGGCGCTCGCCGCCTACAAGCGTTTGTTGCCGCTCACCCAAAAGGGCTCGAAGGACTACAATCAGATCCAGGCCGAGATCAGTTCGCTGAGCAAGGGCAGCTAAGCGCGGCGGGATGCTGTTCGTCACCGATAGCATCTTCGGCGACCACATCCGCGGGATCGGGCATCCGGAATCGCCCGACCGCGTGGAGGTGGTCGCTTCGCGTTTGCGGGCCGCCGGCGTCATGCGCGACGAAGCGCCCGCGCGCGACGCAACCGACGAGGAGCTGCTGCGCGTTCACGCGCGCGCCTATCTCGACTTGGTGGAGCGCGAGACCGAGGGCATCGAGCGCGCGCGGTATCTCTCGACCGGCGACGTCGTCGTGGACGCGAGCTCGCTCGCGGTCGCGCGCCGGGCGGCGGGCGGAGCGCTCGTCGCCATGGAGCGTACCGTCGAAAGCGGCCAACCCGTCTTTGCGTTGATCCGGCCGCCCGGCCATCACGCCGAGCCGCAGCGCGGCATGGGATTTTGCGTGTTCAACAACGTCGCCGTCGCCGCGCGCGCGTTTCAAGCGCGCCATGGCGGCCGCGTCCTGGTCGTGGACTTCGACTACCACCACGGAAACGGCACCGAGGCGATCGCGGGCGACGGTCTGTCGTATTTCTCGACGCACGCCTATCCGGCATATCCCGGGTCTGGACGCGAGAGCTTCAAAGC
>PMFP01000026.1 GCA_003155175.1 Vulcanimicrobiota bacterium | reverse complement strand
TTGAGAATGTCGGCAATCTCGTCTGCCCCTCAAGCTACGACCTCGGCGAAAAAATCCGCGTCGCCCTGCTCAGCGTCACCGAAGGCGAAGACAAGCCGCTGAAGTATCCGCTCGCGTTCAACACGGCCGACGTCGCGCTGCTCACGAAGATCGACATCGCCCAGGCCGTCGGCTTCGATCGCAACGCGGCCCGCGCCAGCATCCACGACGTGCATCCCGGCGTTCCGATTCTCGAACTCTCTTCGCGCTCGGGCGAGGGCTTCGACGCGTGGATCGCGCTGGTCGAAAGTCACGCCGGCGCGAAAGCCCCCGCCTAACCTCGCATGCAGTCCGTGCGCGGATTCTGGACGTCGGCGACGCCCGATCTTCGGCAACGGCTCGTGGTGGTCTATGCCGTGCTGATCGCGCTCAACGCCGTCGCGTGGATCGCCTTGATCCTCGCGGGCGCGCGGTATCCCATACTGTTCGGCCTCGGCTTGACCGCCTACGGCTTCGGTTTGCGGCACGCGGTGGATCCCGATCACATCGCGGCGATCGACAACACGACCAGAAAGCTGATGCAGGACGGGAAGCGGCCCGTCGCCGTCGGCTTCTTCTTCTCGCTCGGGCATTCGACCGTCGTCGTCTTGCTCTGCGTCGCGATCGCGCTGGCGGCATCGTTCGTCAAAGCCAAACTTCCCGAGTTGGAGTCGTTCGGAAGTCTGGTGGGGACCTCGGTGTCGGGCCTCTTCCTTCTGATTATCGCCGTGATCAACGTCGTCGTGCTTTGCGACGTGGTCTCCACCTGGAAACGGGCGACGCGCTCGGGAACCTACGACGACAAGACGCTGGACGAATATCTCGCCGGACGCGGCCTGCTCGCGCGCTTGCTGGCGCCGCTGCTCAAGATGGTGGGCGAGAGTTGGTCCATGTACCCGATCGGCCTGTTGTTCGGCTTGGGCTTCGACACGGCGACGGAAGTCGGCATCTTAGGCATGGCGGCGTTAACGGCCGCCAGTGGCATGCCGATCGGCTTCATCTTACTTTTGCCCGTGTTGTTCGCGGCCGGCATGTCGCTCGTGGACACGACCGACGGCGTCGCCATGCTGGGCGCCTACGGCTGGGCGTTCCGCAAACCGATGCGCAAGCTCTACTACAACATCACGATCACGTCCATCTCGGTGCTGATCGCCCTGCTCATCGGCGGCGCGGAACTGTTGCAGGTCGTCCAGCAAGAGTCCAACGCCAAGGGTGCGTTTTGGGGCGCGGTCGGATCGCTGCCGCTCGAGAACCTGGGGTTTTACATCATCGGCATCTTCTTGGTGAGTTGGCTCGTCTCGGTCGTCGTCTACAACGTCGCGCGGGTGGACGACCTCGACGCTGCGCTGGCGGCCCGGCGCTCCACCTCGACGGACTAGTTCGCGCATCGCGCAAGTGATTCGCGGGCGCCCGCTCGAACCTGCTCGGCCACGTGAACCATCAAGCCCTGCTGCTTTTCGCCGTCGTCGCGGTCGGCGTGCTGCATACCATCGTTCCCGATCACTGGGCGCCGATCACGCTGCTGGCGCGCCAGCGCGGCTGGACGCGCGCGCAAACCGCCCGGGCTGCCTTCATCGCGGGGCTCGGCCACACGCTCTCGACGCTCGCGATCGGCCTCGTCGTGTGGATCGCAGGTCTCGCTTTCGCGGTGCGGTTCGGCCACTACGTCTCCATCGCGTCCAGCCTCGCGCTCGTCGGATTCGGCGTGTGGATCGCGCTGTCGTCGTTACGCGAGATCCGCGAGGAGCACGAGGGCCGGCATCGCGACCACGACGCCGGCGTCGCGACGCAAGCCGGCTCGCGCATGACGCTCTTGCTTATCTTGGGATCCTCGCCGATGGTCGAGGCCATCCCCACGTTTTTCGCAGCGGCAAAGTTCGGCGCCGGGTTCATCTTTCTGATGTCGCTGCTCTTTGCCGCGAGCACGATCGCCACGTACGTGGTGATGTGCGTCTATTCCAGTAGCGCGCTTCGCTCCGTCTCGCTGGGCAAGTTCGAAGAATACGGCGAGGTCATCAGCGGCGCATTCATCGCCCTAGTCGGCGTTGTCTTCGCCTTCTTCCCCATAGCCTAGGAGCCCGGACCCCCCGGTATCATCCTGAGCCTGTCGAAGGATGAGCGGCACTACCGGGTGTTTTCTCATTTACGAACGAAACGCTGAGCCGACGATGGCTCGCCACGATCCTCGGCATAGCGCCGCATCCTCGGATTTTTCGACCGGCTTCAAGAGGGCGGTCATCGGCCTTGTTTTTCTGGCGTTTGCCGGCTATACGCTGTGGATTGACGCCGGGCCGATCGGGTTGAAGAAAACGGCCGTCGCCGATCCGCTGGCAGCCGACGGCAAGCTGCTCTATCAGAAATACAACTGCCAAGCGTGCCATCAAATCTACGGGCTGGGCGGATACATGGGCCCCGACCTCACGAACGAATACTCCCAGCCCGGAAAGGGACCGGCGTACATGTCCGTCTTCCTCAAGAACGGAACGGACCGCATGCCGAACTTTCATCTGGCCCCGCACGACGTCTCGGCGCTGATCGCCTATTTAGGATCGGTGGACGCCAGCGGCGCCTATCCCGCGAACGCAAGAACCACCTGGTACGGATCCATTGAACTCCGCCACCCGCGTCAATAAAGTCGCGCTGGCATTCATCCTGTTGAGCTTCGCGAGCTTGCTCGCGGGCGCGTTCTTCGGATGCGTCGCTGCCCTGCAATTCGTCTATCCCGCCTTCGCGCGGTTTCTTCCGTTCGTCAGCAATCGGCCGTTGCACGTCTCGCTCGTTCTCGCCTGGATTTTCTTCAGCGCGATCGGAGGCATCTACTATTATCTGCCGGCGCTCAGCCGCGGCTTCTGGAAAACCTCGCAGATGCAGAGGGTTCAGCTCGTCGTGTGCGTCCTGACCGGCCTCGGCATCCTGGCCTGCTACGTGCTCGGTATCTTCGGCGGCAGGGAGTACTGGGAGTATCCCCCCGTCTTCTCGCTCTTCATCGTCGCGGCGTGGATCGTTTTCGGCGTGAACTTCTTCGTCTCGACGGGGAACGTCCGCGGTCCGTGGCCCGCGTACGTCTGGATGTGGGCGACCGGCATCGTCTTCTTCCTCCTGTCGTTTAGCGAAGCGAACCTATGGCTGATCCCGGCCATCCGAAACGATCCGGTTCGCGACATCACCGTGCAGTGGAAAGCCTACGGCACGCTCATCGGCTCGTGGAACATGCTCGTCTACGGAACCGCGCTCTTTTTGATGGACCGGATCTCCGGAAACGAGCGGCTCGCCCGTTCGAAGAGCGCGTTCCTGCTCTACCTGATCGGGTTCGTCAACTTGTTGTTCGGCTGGGCGCACCACATTTACATCGTCCCGGTGAACCCCTGGATCCGNNGCGCGCAAGCATCTTTGGCTCTATCCGTATCGGTTCCTCATGGCGTCAGACGTGTGGATCCTGCTCAACATCGTGCTGGCGCTCCTGATTTCGATCCCGGCCATCAATCTCTTCACGCACGGGACGCACATCACGGTCGCGCACGCGATGGGTAGCACCATCGGCATCAACACGATGATCCTGCTGGCGTCGTGCTCCTATATCGTGTACGAGGCCGCGCACGGCTCGGCGTACGTCAAGCCTGCAAAATCCGAACTCTGGGGGTGGGTTACGCTCAACGCCTCCCTGCTCGTATTTTGCGTGCTCCTCGTCGTCGCCGGCATCACGAAGGGGTCGCTCGTGGCCCGCGCCGTGCCGTTCGATCGTACGATGGCGGCGATCGCGCCGTTCATGACGCTCTTCGCCTACAGCGGAATCGGGATCTTCGCCGGCCTCTGTCTCATCCTCGCCCCCCTCACGCGGACGTTACTCCAAATCTTAGCCACGCCCGAACCCGAGGAACTCTCCACCCTGTCATCCTGAGCCTGCCGACGGACCGACAGGGGCCCGACGCCCCGGGACGCAACAGCGCCTCTTCCCTAAGCGGCGGTGAAAGGCGGCTTCGACGGCATGGCCGAGTGGTTCAAGGACCCCGTTACCTACACGGTGATGCTGTGGAGCTGGATCCTGTTTACCGTGATGGCCGCGATCGCCGGCATCGAGATCGCGCACTCGCTGCGCGGGCTGGTGACCGGAATCGTCGCCGGTGGCCTCGGCGCCGCCGCGATGCTCCTGGGCCTGGGATCCACGCGGCTGTTTATGGGATTGTTTCTTCTGAAGAATCCGCTCCAAGGCACGCGCATCGCGGCCTACATTACGGGCACCATCTTCGTTCTCATCGGGCTGCGCTTCGTGATCGGGAGCCTCTCCCCGCGGCATTGACCGCCCCACGCGTTGTGCACCACGTTAATCGGCGGACGCTTCGTTTTTACCAATGGCCAATGCGGCGCGGGCGGCGAGCGCGTAGCATGAATCATGCACGTTCTTCTTGCCGCCGCCGCCCCATATGCCGCCGCTCCGGCCTTCGTGAACTCCGGAGATACCGCGTGGCAGCTCACCTCCGCAACGCTCGTCGGCATCATGAGCATTCCGGCCGTCGCGATGCTCTACGCCGGACTGGTCAAGAAAAAATGGGCGCTCAACTCGGCCGTGATGGTGTTCTACGCCTTCGCGGCCGTCCTCGTCACGTGGGTGCTCTTCGGATACAACTTGAGCTTCGGACAACCCTGGAACGCTTGGCAGTTCATCGGCATCCCCGGCCCCGCGCTCTCGCCGGCCGCCGAGCTGGGACAAGCGACGATCCCGCTAGCCGCGCCCTCGATGCCCGCGTTGCGCTTTTCCGGCGCGACCATGGTCTACTTTCAGTTCGTCTTCGCCGCAATCGCGCCGATCTTGGTCGCGGGTTCGGTGCTCGGGCGCATGAACTTCAAGGCCTGGATGTTGTTCGTGCCGCTCTGGAGTACGCTGGTGTATTCGATCGGATGCTTTTCGCTCTGGGGCGGCGGCTGGCTCACGTCGCTGGGCGCGATAGATTACTCCGGCGGCTACGTGATCCATTTGGCGGCGGGCGTCTCCGGTTTCGTTGCGGCCGCGGTGGTGGGTCCGCGCCTCGCCAGCGACAAGCGCGATTTCTCGCCCAACAACATGATCATGGCGCTCGCCGGCGCCGGCCTCTTGTGGCTGGGATGGAACGGCTTTAACGGCGGCGACCCCTTCGCCGCCAGCGCCGACGCATCCGCGGCCGTCCTCAACACGAACATCTCCACCGCGGTCGCGCTGCTCGTTTGGATGATCGCCGACTATATCGTCCTCAAGCACATCTCGGCCGTTTCGATGATCAACGGCATGATCGCGGGCCTCGTCGCGATTACGCCGTGCGCCGGCTGGGTGAGCGGCTACGGCGCCATCCTGGTCGGCATGGCCACGATCGTGCCGTGGCTTTCGATCACGTTCCTCAGCCGCTGGTCGGTGCTCAAGAAAGTGGACGACACGTTCTCGGTGCTGCACACGCACGGCGTCGCCGGGCTCGTCGGCGGACTGATGGCCGGCCTCGTCGCCGACCCGCAGATGGTCGAGTGGCTCGGCACGAATGCAAAGACGCCCGCCATCGCGTACACCGGCGCCCTCTTCGGCAATACGCATCTGCTGCTCGTGCAGCTGGCAGCGGCAGCCTTCATCGTGGCGCTCAACGTGGTGGGAACGTTCGCCATCCTCAAAGCGATCTCGCTCGTCGTACCGCTCCGCTCGTCCGAAGACGTCATGCAGACCGGCGACCTGGCCATCCACGGCATGGACCCGATTCCGGGCGTCGCCTCACCCATTCGCGCCGACACGGCCGCGTGAGTTGCGCGGCCGATCTTTATTCACGCGCGATCGTGAGAATGGCGACGTCGTCCGCGGGCTCGGACGCGGGGAAAAACGCGCGATGCAGCGAGCCCGCCAGATCGGCATCGCCCGCGGCCGCTGCCGCGACCTCGTCGGCAAGCCGCCGCTCGCCCTCGAGAATATTTCGCGTGGACTCCACTAAGCCGTCGGTGTAGAAGACGACGCGCGTGCCGGGCTCGATCGTCAGGGCCGCCGGGATCGCGCCGGTTGAGGACACGCCGGTGACGCCNNGGCCGTGTCGGCCCGAACGGGTTCGATGCGGCGCCCGCGCGCGACGATCGGAAACGGATGCCCGGAGGATGCAAAACGAAGCAGGCCGCTTTGCGGTTCGAGAATCGCCGCGAGCGCGGTCGCGATCGCATCGGAATCGTGCGCCTGCAAACTATATTCGGCCGCCGCCAGCATGTCGAGCACGTCGCCGCGCACGAACGCAGCCGCCTGCATGGCTTGGCGGACTTTTCCCATCGCGAGCGCCGCGACCAGCCCGTTGCCGAGCACGTCTCCGATGGACATGCCGATGCGGCCGTCCGGGAGCGCGAAGACGTCGTACCAGTCGCCGCCGATCTCGGCTTCGTCCCGCCGTCCGGCGATATAGCTGGCGGAAATGCGATATCCCGGCACGTCCGGCAGGATGCGCGGCAGTTGGCCCTCCTGCAGCGCACGAGCGATGCGGCGCTCGCGGTCGTACAGCTGCGCGCTCTTGATGGCCGCGGCGCCGCGAGCGGCGAGCGATTCGAGCAGGAGCAAATCGCGACGGTCGAATTGACTCGCTCGCGTCGAATCCAGAAAGCCGATCGAACCGACCGCGGAGCTTCCCGAGAGAAGCGGAACGTACACGCCGCGCGGCGAGGCGCTCGACGACGTGAACACGGGCTCGCCGCGCTTCCAGGCAGCTGCGTGCGGATCGGCGTCGGAAACCAGCGTTCCCGATTCGACCGCAGGCGCGTGCGCCGGATCCCGGTGTGCCGTATGGACGGCGCGCAGCTGTCCCTCGCGATCGGACAAGCACACCGTACAGGATTCGGACGCGTATCGAACGGCAATCGCGGCCAGTTCGCGCGCGACGCCTTCGACGCCGAGCAGGCCGGTCAGACGTCCCGCGTCGGCGAGCGCGCGCTGCACGATTTCGGCGCGCTTGACGTCGGTCAGGTCCAGCGCGTAAAAGATGTTCTTCTCGCCGGGTTCGCTCGGCAATCGGGCGACGCCGAGCGTGACGGGAACGCGGCTGCCGTCCGGCCGCAGATACTCCTTTTCGAAAATGGGCGCAACGCCGCTCGCTCGCAGCGCCGCCACGGCGCGGGCGTCGTGGTCGGCCCATTCCGGCGGCGTGATCGCGTCCCACCGCAGGCCGTTCTGAATCTCTTCGTGCGTCCGTCCCAACAACTGCAGCAGCGCATCGTTGGCGTCGAGGATGAACCCGTCGTTGCTCGCGATGCCCATCGCCAGAATGTTCGACTCCAAGAGTCGCCTGAAGCGCAGTTCGTTGCTGCGGACGGCGGCGCTGGCCTGTTTGAGATCTTCGATATCGGTGGCGGTCACGTACCATCCGGCCGGAGCATCGCCGCCCAGGTGCGGTCTCGCGCGTAACAGGAACCAGCGAAAGATGCCGTCGTGGCGGCGCAGCCGTGCTTCGATTTCAAACGCGGACTTCTCGGTTGAAGCAATCGCCCACCGTCCGAGCAGCGCGCGATAGTCGTCGGGATGCACCGTTGCGGCCCAGTCCCAGCCGGCCAATCCTCGCGGACGCTGTCCCGTGTATTCGTCGAGCGCGCGATTACTCGATCGCACCGAGCCATCCGGGCCCGTCACGCAGACGAGCACTTGCAACTCGTCGATCGTTCGCGCCAGCGCATCCCGGCCGTTTCTCACGCGCTGTTCGGCTTCGCGCCACGCCGTGAGATCGAACATCGTCGCGATGCCGCCGCGCACGCGTCCGTCCGGACCGGTCAGCGGAAGCGCGTTCACGGAAACGTCAACCTTGGATCCGTCGGCGCGCTCGATCTGAAACTCGTAGTTGGCGATGCTTGTGTTTTCGAAGACGGCGCGCTGCAACGGCAATTCTTCGGGCGCAATCTCGGCGCCGTTGCGCAGCTCGCGGAACTCCTTCGGTCGCGCTTCCGGCAACGCCGTCTTGGAGACGTTCTGGCGCGGCGAGGTGCCCAGCAGCCGGTGTGCGGCCTCGTTCGCCCACATCTTCAAGCACAGCGGGTCCGCCGCCACGAACGCGGCAATCGGGAGCTGTTCGAGCGTGCGCATCATCTCCGCGATCGCCCCGCGATCCAACGCGGCCCCTTCGGGGCCATGGGCCGTGCCCGCCGTCTCGTAGGCCATCGCCGCTTTTTCTGCGACGGGAAACCAATTCCCAGGGGGGCCTCGCTCGTGCGGCATACGGACGAGCGGAAAGCAAAACCGGCCAGATCATCCATCTAAGGGAAGATAGGGCCCGCTTGCCTAAACCGGGCCCATTGCCTTCCGTATAGATTGGAGTCGCATGCGAACTCATCCATTATCATCACTGGTCAGGGTCGGGACGTTCGTCGCGGCTCTTGCGCTCGTTTGGGCGTACGCCCTCGCCGCGCCCGCCGGCGCCACCGGCCTGGTGCGCGTTCAGCAGGCCAACGGTTCGATTCAGGAATACCCCAATGCGCGGATCGACTATTCGCCCGATGCGAAAACGCTGACGATCACCACCGCCGACGGCAAGGGCACGCTGGTTATCGATCAAGCTGCCTGCTCGTACGTGGGCGACATCTATCGCTGTCTGCTCACGCACATGTCGCTGACGCAAAACGGCCAGACCAAGCCGCTCGATTTCTCGAACGGAACGATCTACGCCAACACGACCGACG
>PMFP01000036.1:31131-33206 GCA_003155175.1 Vulcanimicrobiota bacterium | reverse complement strand
ACGAAGACCCCCTCGACGTTGGTCTCCGAGCCGTTCGGCGAAACGATGTAGCCGGTCTCGTCGAGGTCGAGCTGGCCTTGGAAGATCGCGGTGTTCGGCGTATGGCCGACGGCGATGAAGAGCGCGTCGCACGGATATTCCGTCGTCGTTCCGTCGACGACGTCGCGCAGCAGCAGGCCCGTCATGTATTCGTCGCCCAGCACTTCCTCAACGACCGTGTTCCAGATGAATCCGATCTTCTCGTGCGAGCGCGCGCGCTCGGCCATGATCTTGCTGGCGCGCAGCGAGTCGCGGCGATGGATCACCGTCACCCGGCTGCCGAAGCGCGTGAGAAAGAGCGCCTCTTCCATCGCCGAATCGCCGCCGCCGACGACGACGATCTGTTTTTCGCGGAAGAAAGCCCCGTCGCAGGTGGCGCACGTGGAGACGCCCCGGCCGCGCAGCTTCGCTTCCCCGGGAACGTCGAGCCAGCGCGCGCTGGCGCCGGTCGCGACGATGACGGTCTTGGCCTGGTACTCGTCCTCTCCGGCACGAACCACGAGCGGTTTGCTCGAGAAGTCCACGCCCGTCGCGTCCACGTTTTCAATGCGCGCGCCGAACCGTTCGGCCTGCTCGCGAAACTTGATCATGAGATCGGGTCCCATAATGCCGTCGGGGAAGCCCGGGTAGTTCTCGACCTCAGTCGTGAGCATGAGCTGGCCGCCGTACTGTCCCCCCGCGAGAACCAGCGGCGCGAGATTTGCCCGCGCCGCGTAGACGGCGGCGGTCAATCCGGCGGGGCCGGATCCGATGATGATGACGCGCTCCATACCGTCGCTTTCGACTGCCGCGGGCGCGCTCCCGGTTGCACAGGAGGGCGTCGCCGGGCTGGGAACTCCAGTCCTGCTCTATGATTCCGCTCGAGGATACCTTTGGCGACATCCTGCGCAAAGCGATGCGCGGGACGAAGACCGACGCGCCGGCCCTGGCAGCCGAGACCGGTATCTCCACCACCGAGATCGCGGCATGGCTCGAAGACGACGGGGCGGCCGGCAGCGGCCAGGCGGCCGCGATCGCGCGCGCGCTCCGGCTCGATCCGGCCAAGCTGGCCGGCAGCGCTGCAAATGCTTGGTACCCGCCGCCCGTGGAGCGGCCGGACGTGCGGCGACACGCCCAACTCCCGCAACCGAGCAACGGATACGTCTTCTTTTTGGACGGCGGCAAGCGCGCGGCCCTCGTTGACCCGGCCGGATTGCCCGAGAACCTGCTGCGTATTTTGCGTGACGGCAGCTACCATCTGCAATACATCCTGATCACGCACAAGCACAAGGACCACTGCGACGCGACCGCCGAAGTGGCGGCCGCTTTTCCGCAGGCCCGGATCGTCATGCACCCGCTCGACGCGCCGGCCATCGGCATCCTCGCGGAGTCCGTCATCCCCGTGCGCGACGGCGACGAGATCCCGTTCGGCGACGACGTCAACATCCGCATGCTGCACACGCCGGGCCACACCGACGGGTCTTCGTGCTATCTCTTCAAGTCTACGATCTTCACGGGCGACACGCTCTTCGCCGCGAGCGTCGGCGGGGCATACGGAGACGTCTCGACCTACGGCGACATCCTCAACTCGGTGCGCAGCAAGCTCTTCACGCTGCCCGACGTCACGGCGGTCATGCCCGGACACGGACCCCCGACGACCATCGAACTCGAAAAAGCCCACAACCCGTTCTTCCCGTGACGACGGACCCGGCAAACGACGTCGCTTCGCCGTGGTGGTATCGCTGGCGCAGCTGGGTACTGGGCGGCGTCGTCTACCTCGCGCTCTACCTCTCGTTCGGCGTCGCGCACGCGCTGAAGATCGAAGGCTTCCCGATCTACCAGCTGTTCGGGGCAAACGGCGAACAATGGGTCTTCGCGGGCGCTTTTCTGCTGACGGCTCTGTGCTGGATCTTGCGCGTCTGGTCCGCGAGTTGCCTTCGCCCGAGCGTCATCTGGAGCCGTGACGCGCGCACCGATTCCCTGATCGTGACGGGACCGTTTCGCTACACGCGCAATCCGCTCTACCTCGCCAACCTCTTGCTCGTGGCGGCGTTGAC